>JAJQGV010000061.1 GCA_021200215.1 Ruminococcus sp.
TGTTAATGGTATGCCCTGACTATATAATTTTTTGGAGGTGGTAAAATGAGTAAATATTCCTATACTGCAAAAGATGCATCTGGTAATGTTAGGAAAGGTGTTCTAATTGCAGAGAACGAAAAGGACTTTAATGAACAGATGCGACAGAAAGGTCTTTTCGTTTCACAGTTTAAGGAAGAAGAAAACTCAGGTACGACTAAAACAACGTACAAATTTAAAACTAAAGACCTTGCATTTAACTGTCGTCAAATGGCGGCTATGATGACTTCTGGTTTAACCATCGTTAAAACCTTGGAGATTCTATGTAAGGAACAGACAACCGAAGCCGCTAAGAATATTTGGAGAGATATTTACGAGAGCGTTCAAAAAGGTGAATCTTTCTCCAGTGCTTTGGAAATGCATAATGGTGCTTTTCCACCATTATTGATAAGTATGGTTGGTGCAGGTGAATCTAGTGGTAACTTAGATACTATCATGCAAAGATTATCTGACCAATATGCTAAAGAGAATAAGTTAAATAATAAGATTAAAGGTTCTATGACGTATCCTATAGTGTTGTTAGTATTGTGTATAGTAATAGTTATTGGTATGTTTACTTTTATCATGCCTACATTCCGTGATATGTTCTCTAGTCCAGATGCTATGCCAGCTTTAACTAGAGCGATGTTCTCTTTTAGTGATTTCCTAAAAGCTAAGTGGTATATACTGGTCATTGCCATTGCAGTTATAGTATTTGCCGCTATATATGCCATGAAGATTCCTAGTATGAAGTTTAAATGGGATAGGTTTATAATTAAAGGTCCATACTTTGGCCCACTTGTTGTAAAGGTCTATACTGGACGTTTTTCAAGAACGCTATCCTCATTATACTCTAGTGGTCTACCTATGGTAGAGTGTTTACAAAGGTCTGCAGACGTTCTTAACAATACTTATATTTCGGAAAAGTTTGAAACGGTAATCGATGAGGTAAAACAGGGCGAACCTCTTTCTGCTGCTATTCAAAGAACTGAAATATTTGACTCAATGTTCTGTTCAATTATCTACGTTGGTGAAGAATCTGGTGCATTAGATGATATCCTTGAAAAATCATCTGACTACTACGAAGAAGAGGCAGACTCTGCTATTCAAAGTTTAGTTAGTATGATGGAACCTTTAATGATTATCATTATGGGTATTGCCGTAGGTCTAGTAGTTGCTTCTGTACTTCCTGCATTGTATGGTGGTATGGACGGCATAACAGAATAATCAATATTTTATTAATGAGAGGTGGAATTTTTAAATGTTATCGTTTGATATTACTGATAGAAACGTGCGAATTATAAAGGGTACGGAATCTAATGGAAAGATAAAAATACAATCTGCAGCTACCTTAGACTTAGAAGAAGAGGTTATAGTTAGAGGTATTCCAAAAGACCCTGCTATGCTTGCAACTCAATTGAACCAAGTACTTAAGTCTAATAGAATGGCAGACAAAGAGGCTATAGTTAGTGTATCTTCTAACCACACTATATTTAAGGAACTTACCGTTCCATATACTTCAAAGAGTTCAGATTTCGCTAAGTTAGTTAAAGACAAAATGCAAGAATCTGTTAGTGTAGTAGATGATACATATAGTATATCTTATTCTATAGTTAATAAAGATGAGAATTTGAAGGATAGCAAGGATAAAAGCGAAGATGCTCCTACAGAAGTAACGGTACTTGCTACTGCTTGTCCTCATGATATGATTGATGCTTACAAAGTGGTGTTCCAATTCTTATCTATAAACTTAAAGTCTATTGTGGTTGCTAGTAACTGTATTACAAAGGTTCTTTTAGCTGATGCTAAACTAAAACAAAAGATGCCTTTCTTAGCAGTTCAAATAGATGATAACTTCATAAGCATGAACTTGTATCAAGATAATCAGCTTTCATTCTCACGTTTTGCATCTATAGATGCTTCTGACTATACAGATGATTCTGACTACATCTTGGAATCTATTCATGAGAACGTATTCCGTATGATTCAGTTCCAAAAGAACAGAAGTACAGAACAGATTCAACACGTTGTTTTCTATGGTGATACTAGCCAGCGTTTTAGAGAACTATCCGATGATATGGAACAGATGGGACTCTCTTCAAGTGTTATTTCAGTACCACCACTAATAAATGGCTATGAAAACTTAGAGTTTTCTAACTATGCTAACGCTATTGGTGCTATGTTTAAGAGAGATAAGGAAACCGAAAAGATTAATCTTCTTGAACTTGGCGGTGCTGCTGGTATGGTTCAAGATAAGATTGCCTCGGATAACTCATTTAAAGTTATTGCAGGAGTATCTGTAGGTGCGGTAGTAGCCATATTCGCAGTGGTTGGTATAGCATTAAACATCTACAATGCAAGTATAGTTAGTGATATTGATAAGACTAATGAGTTCATTAACTCACCTGACACAGTAGCCCAATTGGCGGAATACGACAACAGAGTGGCTATGCTCGAAAATGTTAGAGCCTATAAACAATCTGCTAAGTTGGCTTTAGATGCTTATAATTCACAACCTATTATTGAAAGTGAACTTATAACTACTCTTGAAGAAGCAGCTAGTGCTACAGATTCATCTATATCTATTGAGAATATAAGTTATTCTGGTGGTGATATTACTATCTCGATTACTGCAAAGGGTAAGAGCAATGAGTATGCTCAAACAATTCCTAGTACGTTGATTCAAGCTATCATTGAAACTGGTAAGTTCTATGATGATGTTGACTATGTCGGTTACAATGTGACAGATAAGATTACTGAAAGCGTCGTTGAAGATGAAGATGGCAATACTACCTCATCAAAATCTTCTGATAAGACTATTAGTTTTAGTATTACTATGCACGTTAAGAGTGACAGTGATGAGATTGCTATCGAATATGACAACCTTGTAGAAGAGTCTACTGAGGGTGAAAGTTCAGTTGTAGAGGAGAGTGTTGAATAATGAAAATGTCCTACAGAGATAGAATGATTGCTCTTATAGTAGTCGTTGTAGCGTTGATATTGGCAGGTATATTTGTTATAGTTAAACCAGTAACTACTAAGATATCTACTAACAAATCTACTTTGCAGACCGTTCAAGCTGAAGAAGATAGAATTAATGGTATAATTGCACAAGTTCCTGTTCTTGGTGAAACCATTGAATCTGAATATAATGAATCTAAAACTTATGCTGAAGGTTTTGCTGAAAGCAGAGTTACTTATGAAGTTGACCAATTTATTCAAGAGTATTTTAATAACAATCAAGTTGAAATTTTAAGCCTATCTACTGCGGAGTCTTCTTCTGAAGTTATCGATTTCTATAGTTACACTCCTAACGTGGTTACATATCCTTTGTTAGAAGCTGCTGATATTAACGGCGATATAGCTGCCGATACTGCTGAAAAGTTAAAGACTTCTACTGTATTCTCTACCTTAGAGGCTCAAGAGGTTGAAATGTACTCTTCAACTATTAGTTTTAATGGTAAAAAAGATGACATTTTAGCTTTATTAGATAGTATTAGAGATATCGATGAGAATGTTATAATCACTGACGTTTCTATCGATGACTTTACTTTTGGTTCTGAAGCAACTGAGAATAATGAAAAAGATTATTCTACAGGTTCTATGAGTATTAACTTCTATGTCCTAGAACCTCTTTCTGAACCAGTTTTGGGTTAATATTTTAACTCTTTTAGGAAAGGTGGTATTGTTTTATGAAGGAGGAAAAACTAATCCGTAAGAGGATAAATCCGAAAGGTTCGGTTCTGTTTACGGTAGTTGCCGTTATGATGGTTATGATAGTCTTTGTAATGGCAACTTTAACTATAGCTGGTGCGGCTAACAAACGTGCTTACTCTAGTTACTCTAAAAGCCAGACTACTTACACGGCACAAGCTGCTTTAGATGCTACGGTTGAGGCTATGGTAAATGATGCTAGCATAGCTACAACTGTAAATAGTTTAGCTAGTACATCGATTGTAGGAAATAGTACTACTCTAACCGTAGAATCCCCTGATACTAGCATGGGTTCTACAGTAGTAACCGCTACTAACTATAGTACAGTTAAACAGTTGGACGCTACTACTGGTCAAGATGTTCAAAAATCCGTTATTCAACTTTCTGCTACTACTACTCTAGGTGATGAGAGCAGTACCGTTAGTGTTTACTACATAGTTGACCCTGTTCAAGAGATTACTACACCTAATACTAATAATAATAATGCTTCATCTAATGGTATTACTATAATGGGCACTTTAAATAGTGAGTTCCAATTTAATACCTATGGTGGTGCTTCTATGGGTGTTGGTTTGGATTCCTCAAGATGGGTTAATTTAAACGAAATTACTGGCATTCCTAATACTAGACAGTACGTAGAAAATAACTTTACAAATGACCACGGTCAAACGGTTGGTGGTTTTACATCAAATGGTAGTATGAATTTCTCTACTGCTGGTAACTATACTTTAAATTCGGGTGAGGGCATTAGAATATTTGGTGATTTTTATATTGCGAATGATACCAATTTTATTACTACTAATGATGTTACTGACTATAATGATTTACCTTATATCTTTGCTGAGGGAAATATTTCTACTGGAAGCGTAATACATATTGGTAATAGTGATGTTAATCACCCATTTGTAGTATATTGTGGTGGTAGCCTTAGCATTACTAATACAAGTTTTGATATCGTTGGTGATGTTTATATCTATGACCATGACTTTTCTGTAGAAAAAGAAGATTATAGCGACTATAATGAGGCTAACGTTTTAAATGCTACTAGTTATTGGGGTACTAGTGCTAATTCTAGTTTAATTTCTTGGGCTGAAACATTACTCTATGGTGGCGACCATGATATTGGTGGTAACTTATATACTAAAGGTAATCTAGTATTACAGCAAACTACTATAGGTAATGATTGCTACGTTAAAGGTGACTTAACTGTTAATGGTCTTACTACTACTATTAATGGTAATCTATGTGTTGATGGCAATATTAACTGTGGAGATAATAGTCTTGTAGTTAAAGGTACTGTATATTGCGGTGGTACTATTACTGGTACTATAAAAGACGCTGATGGCAATGAAATTACTGACACTACCACAGAATCTAATAAGTTCGATTTCCCAGACGACAGAGAAACTTTAGACAGCATAGTTAAGTTTACTACTGAAGATAATATTGGTGTAAACATTATAGATACTCAACCTGTTGAGGTTTCATACTATACTGAATTTAAAGAAGATGGTAATGTAGACTATGTCTATGCTACTGAAATTCCAAGTAATTATATTGACGCTGTAAATGGTACAATATATACTAATAATGGTGAATCTATTGAAATGGGTGAGTATACATGGCATTCATGGGGCAGTACATTCCCAGGTTATAGTAGTGGTCAAATTTATGTTAAGAGCAATAGTGGTACATATGAAACAGTTGGGTATGATGTTTTTACGTATAATGCTTGGAGTTATAATACTTCTAATTATGATGGTAACTATTATACAAAGGTGATAACTAGTAGTAATATAGTTACATCGATATCTCTACCAAGCCCTATTACATCTAGTTGTACTATATCTGGTTATATCAATAAAGATATATACGTTGAACCAGGAGCAAACGATATTTGGATTAAGTTAGATAACGTTTCTTTAAGTGGCAATATAATAGTTAATAATGAGGGTAGTAATACTGGTAAAGTTAATTTCTTTGTTCCTGAGGGTCAAACATTCCAATTAGGTGATAAGTATAATGTCTATACTACATCTGCAAAAGCTGGTTGTTATAGTGGCACTGCTTTAAAGTCTAAGTATAGGTCCGATGATACTGACGCTCAAAATATGATACCAAACATATACTTTTATAGTGGCGAAGATGTAACCATAAATCTTCAAGGTGGAAATGGTGAAACTGTCATTACAGCATATGTATATGCTCCATATGCCTCAGTGTCAATATCATCTGCTAGAGGTCATAGTGGCAACTATCGTCCTAGTACCTATGTTGATAGTTATGATATTTGGAATATTTACAAAGATAGCGATGGTAAGTTAGCTGAAAACGTATATAATACTTTATATGATTCATCAAATACATATAGCATTGACTCAAGTGACAATATAAGCGTTATTGGTGCAATCGTTGCTGATGAACTATCGATATCTAATGCTGGAGATACAGCTGATGTATTCTTTGTAGACGATACTTTGGCTTATAAAAAATCTGATACTGACGATGACGATGATGACAACGATGACGGTAGCGGTAGTGGTAGCACAGTTATAACAGTTGCAGATAATACTAAGATTCAGTTTATCTCATCATATACTAATGGTTAATGGAAAGGGTGATTGTTAATGAAAACTAAGAAGAAGTTAAAAGGCATGACCCTTGTTGAATGTATAGTAGCTATGGCTGTTTTAGCCGTAGCAGGTGCTGTAATGTGTACTGCGTGTAGTTTTACTATGAAGGTTAAATTGACTACTAATGCTCTTAATAAACGTGTGAGTTATGAAGCACCAATAGCAGATTGCAGAATAGTTTCTGTGACTGAAGTTGATGGTAGTACATCTACATACGCTAATGAATTGGGTACAGAGTATACATATGATGATGATGGAACTACCAAAACTGCTAATGCTACATTTAAAGTTAGTGATGGCTCTACTACTTATGATGTTCAAGGCTATCTATATGAGGCAACTTACAGCGGAAGTTCATATGGTAGTGAAGATGGTATAGTAGACGTTAATTCTAACGGTCATAACTTTAAGTTCTTTATAGTAGGAGGTAAAGATTCAACATGAGAAAAAGATTAAAAGGTTTTACTCTTATAGAACTTATAATAGTAATGGCTATATTTGGTGTTATAATGGCAGCTGCTATTGGATTAATGTCACCAGTCAGCAAAATGTTTAAGAGTACAGCAAGTTATGAACAAACAAGGTCTGCTGTTGATAATATTCAAAGGTATCTAAGCGGTACTCTAAGGTATGCAGATAGATTTTCTATGTACATAGAGTACGAAAAAGATGGTGCAACAGTGAATGAAATCAGTGAAACTAATATACAGGATAATGTGATTGATTTTGCAGGTAGTTACTTCTATGCTGGTGTCTATGGTCAAAATGGCATGATAGTCAATGAAAAAGATACTCCAGTGTATGTACTTGTTTTTGATAATGACAACTATAAAATCTCTAAGTATACTTTTACACCTTCTAGTGGTACTTGGGTAAACGCTTTAAACTATGATGGAAGTAGTAATGATTATTCTGCTTCAGGTGTTTCCTCTATAACTACTACCTTTGAAGAGTATGCAATAAATGAAGAACTCTTTAGTGACTATGGATTTAAAGTATATTTAGGAAGTTATGACTATCTTAATGATGGTTCTGATAACTATGCTTTCTCTCCACAAGATTATGATTCTTTCCCTACTTTTGCAAACTTAGCTTTTACTATAGATGCTTTTAAAAAGTATTCAGATGGTTCTTATGAATGTTTAATGCAAGCTACTTCAATGTCATTTAGTTTAACTAACATTGTAGATGTAAACTCGGTTAATGATATTAATGCAGGTGCGGCTTGTAAGACAGACAGCTTAACTTACTATGATTCTACAGTTGGTGAAATAAAATCTGCTTCTTTAGGTGCTAGAGGAAATATCTATCCTGAAGATGTTACTGAAAGAACATATGTAAATAGAGCAGGTGATAGTTTCTATATTATCTATACTCTTCCAGAAAGAGTTGAAGATTACGTTGCTAACAATCAAAATGATTATAACTATTCAATAGCTACTACGACTGAAGTATCAACATCATAAAAGATAATAAAAACCAGTCGAAAGCAAACGTGGCTTTCGACTGGAATTAGTATTAACAAGAGTTTTGTACAAAGTATTTAATTGATGTTAGTACTAATGCGTTATTCAAAGGTAAGAAAATTAAGTACATACCAATCAATGAGGTTGTTTCCGAATAATGATGCTAAAGCTATTCCAATGGATAGATATGGGCCAAATGCAAATTTAGAATCACCAGTTACGTGTTTATATATCATACCACATATTGCCGCTAATATGACTCCAAAGAATGCAGATACACATATCACCTTAGAACCTACAATAAGACCAGAACAGAACATTAAAAGAGTATCGCCTAGTTCGATACCACGAACTTTTTCTCCCGTCCTCTTTTTTATGTATGCACCCGATACCTCTCCGATTATGAAGAATGGTACACTTATACAGATAGCACCTATTATACGTTGAAGTATAGATAGGTCATCTACTTTAAAGATTATAGATGGTATGATTAGGATTACTATGCCTATTAACATACGAATATCTATTTCAAGAGTATTCCAATCCATAAAGCCTATGACTATTAACAATGAAAAGAATATACAATATATTATTGCTTTCCAACCGATTCCAAAGGCTACAAACGATATTATGTACATGATTCCATTTAGTGCTTCAACTATTGGATATTGTGCAGATATCTTTTCACCACAGTTTCGACACTTACCTTTAAGAAGTATCCAACTTATTATAGGAACGTTGTCATAGAACTTAATCTTAGCACCGCAGGTCATGCAGTGTGAAGATGATTTTACTAAACTTTCATTCTTAGGTAGTCTTAAGATAACAACGTTCAAAAAACTACCTATACATATACCATAGATGAAAATAACAGGATAAAACATTACATAAAACATAGGGTCAAGGTATTCTAAGCCCCACATGGCTAACGCCTCCTTAAGATTATTAATAGTATACTGTTATTTTATCATAAAAGCGAAATAATTACAATAAAAATTTAAATTTATAATGGAGGTTTTTTTAATGAGCAGAAATAAACCAATAGGACAATATTTAGTCGAACAAGGTTTAATTACCACTGAACAGTTAGAGGCTGTTCTATCGAAACAGACAGAGTTAAGGGAAAAAGGTACTCCTAAGCGTTTTGGTGAGGTTATAGTTGAGTTGGGTGTACTTAGTGAGATTAAGTTTGCACAAGCGTTAGCTGGTAAAATCCATATACCTTATGTAGATTTAAGTAATCCCGATATTATTGATGAGGAAGCTGTATCTAAGGTTTCTGAGCAACTTGCTAAGAAGTATACTGCAATAGCTATTAACATACAAGGTAATAAGCTAACCGTTGCTACTGATGACCCAGTAAACTTTGAAATTTTTGAAGAGATTAAGTTCGCTTGTGGTATGGACTGTAAGCCAGTACTTGCTACTAGAACTGCAATAAACAGAGCTATAGGTAGACACTACTCAATGCAAAACGTTGACAGCGTTATTGAAGGTGTAGATGCTCTATCTAGTGCCGATGAAGTGGATACTGAAGCACAAGATAGAATAGAGAATGCTCCAGTAGTTAAGTTGGTAAACACTATTATAGAAAACTCTTTTCGTGCTGATGCAACAGATATCCATATCGAGCCTTTTAAAACCTTTATACGTATTCGTATTCGTGTAAACGGTGACCTAAAAGAACTTATGAACGTAGGTAGTAAGATTCACAGTGCTATGAGTACTCGTATTAAGATTATGAGTGGTATGAACATCGCTGAAAAGAGAATACCACAAGATGGTCGTTTTACTCACGTTGTAGATGGTACTACTATCGATAACCGTGTATCTTCTATTCCTACTGTAAACGGTGAAAAGATAGTTATTCGTATACTTGCTACTGGTAACTTTGCTCTTAGAAAGATTACTGACCTTGGTATGACTGACTACAACTACAAGATGTTTGAAGATATGATTAAGTGTCCTCACGGAGTAGTATTAGTTACTGGCCCTACTGGTTCTGGTAAATCTACTACACTATATGCGGCACTTGGTGAACTTGCTAAACCAGATGTAAACGTAGTTACAGTTGAAGACCCTGTCGAAAAAAATATTGAAGGTATTAATCAAGTACAAGTTAATGAAAAAGCTGGTATGACTTTCGCAGCTGCACTACGTTCTATCTTACGTCAAGACCCTGACATA
Organism: Ruminococcus sp.; assembly: GCA_021200215.1. Lineage (GTDB taxonomy): Bacteria > Bacillota > Clostridia > Oscillospirales > Ruminococcaceae > UBA5884. The sequence goes on from JAJQGV010000061.1 coordinate 10,019, forward strand.
GTTATGATAGGTGAGATGCGTGACTCTGAAACTGCTGATATAGCTATTCGTGCAGCTATTACTGGTCACTTAGTTCTATCCACACTTCATACTAATGATGCTGCTTCCACTATCGTTCGTCTAGTAGATATGGGTGTACAGCCTTATATGGTATCTACATCACTTATTGGTGTTATTGCACAAAGACTTGTTAAAGTACTCTGTCCAAAGTGTAGAGTCCCTAGAGTTTCTACCGATGAAGAAAATGCTCTAATGCACATTTCACAATCAGTTACAGTTTACGATAGGAAAGGTTGTAATGAATGTGGTGGTACTGGTTATAGAGGTAGAACTGCTATCCATGAGATTATCCATTGTAGTGCCGATGTTTCTAAACTTATTGCTAAAAATGCTGGTAAAGATGAGATTGAAGAACGTGCTAAGTTAAATGGTACTCGTCTACTTAGAGATAACATCTCTGAATTGGTTATGCAAGGCGTTACTACTATGGACGAACTTGTAAGAGTTACTTACGCTGTATAGTATATATATTATTGTTTAAGGAGGATTTTTTTCCATGTTTGATGAAGAAAGAGTTATTGATATAGACCGAGTTCTTGATGAGGTTAGAGTCCTTGGTTGCTCAGACTTACATTTTACCAATGCCATTCAGCCTATTGTAAGACTTAATGGTGCTCTTAGAAAGTTAGGTTCTTATCCAGTAATGAACGATACCGTCATTGATGATATCGTTGGACAGATGATACCAGATGAGTTAAGAACTCAATTTAGAAGGCACGAAGATACAGACTTCTCCTTTACTACTAAAAGAGGTTTCCGTCATCGTGTAAACGTGTATAGACAAAGAAATCATACTGCTATAGCTATACGTCTGCTACGTAACGATATTCCAACCCTTGAAGATTTATCTTTACCTGACATTATGGCCGACTTTGCTATGCGTCCTAGAGGTTTAGTGTTAGTAACTGGCCCTACTGGTTCTGGTAAGTCTACTACACTTGCCGCTATGATAGACTACGTTAATACCAATCGTTCGGCACACGTTATAACCGTAGAAGACCCTATAGAGTACGTTCATGAACATAAAAGATGTATGGTAAATCAAAGAGAAGTAGGGCCAGACGTCCCCGACTTCGCCGCAGCACTTCGTGCAGCACTTCGTGAAGACCCAGATGTTATCCTTGTAGGTGAGATGCGTGACTTTGAAACTATCTCAGCAGCAATTACAGCCGCTGAAACTGGACACTTAGTATTCTCCACATTACATACTACTAGTGCTTCTGATACTATTAACCGTATCATAGACGTTTATCCTGAACATCAACAGGTTCAGATTAGAACTCAGTTGGCTAACGTTTTAGTAGGGGTTATATCTCAAACACTTCTACCTAGATGTGATGGTACTGGTCGTATGGCTGCCTTAGAGATTCTTAACGTTACCGATGCTATTGCCGCTATGATTAGAGATAATAAGGTTCACTTGATACAATCATCTATTCAAACTGGTAAACAGTTCGGTATGATGTGTCTTGACCAAGAACTTGCTAGAATGGCTAAAGATGGTGTTATCTATGAGGCAGATGCTCTTGAGCGTTGCCACGATAAACAAGAGTTCTATCGTTTCTTTAATGCTCTTTAACTAATTTAAATAAAAATTTTCCTCACTAATATACTTGGCGTGAGTTGAAAAAAACATAAACTATATTACATATAGTAATAGAATAGTCCACCATGTTAATTATGGTGGACTATTATTATATACCTATCTGTTCTTCTTTAAATCTTTTACTTTCTGTTGAGTTTCTTCAATCTTGTTTTGAATAGGTTTGGTTTTTTCTTCAAGTTTAGAGTTAGCCTCATCTATTTTAGAACTTACTTTTTCTTCAAGTTCTTCAAGAGAATCGCTTAAAAATTCAGATTGGAGTTCATGGTATCTTTTAATATGTTCACTTAAAGAGCGTTCTGATTTAAATGCAAATATAAAAGATTTACTTTCTTTATATTCTTCTTTAGATAATCTAATAGAACGTTTTAACTCTTGATACTTAACTATAATATCATGGTCGATTGCAAACTTCTTGACCTTAACGAGTATCTGCATAGAATAGCAGACGTCTATTAAGAATATTCCATAGAAAAATTCTATAACGAATGAAAATGTCAGATGTTCTGATAGCCAATATATAGAGTTCAAAATATGAGGGTGTATTAAAAAGTAGTATATAGCACTCAAGACTGCCCAATAGAACGAAAATTGTGGACAGATTATACCTTGAATATTACCCCATTTATTAGTGTAATCCCAAAGTTTTACTTTCATACCCTTTATAAATATTATACCTGCTATGTACTCAATGAGCGTCATTACTATGGACATTAGTAAGAATAGAACTATCTGTTTAGCGGTATTATTTTCAATAAAGGAAACGTCTATTTGTGATAGTATATACATAGCAACCAATCCAAAGCCATAGAGTGGCAAATATGGGCCTACTAAAAATCCAGGGTTTATCCATTTCCTTTCGGGGTTTGCTCCAGATATAAATCTTCTGTAGAATAGTTCAATAATCCAGCCTATAAGACTACCCATAAAGAATATAAATGCTATTACTAAAAAATTTTTCATAATCGGTTTACCTTAGAAAACTATATCTTCTTTTTCACAACGTTTAGGTCTGCCCATGAGATTAGGTAGTGAACTTCTAACGCTTTCACCCTCAAAAAGGATTTTATATAGTTGTTCAGTAATCGGCATAGATACTTCAAGCGTTTTAGCCAAAGACCATGCAACCTTGCAACATTCATAACCTTCAACAGTTCCTACCATAGTTACAGCCTCTTGTGGTGATATGCCTTGCCCTATTAAGACACCTGCTCTGTAGTTTCTGCTATGGATACTTGTACAAGTAACTATTAAGTCACCTAGACCTGTTAGACCTGAAAAAGTATCGGTTTTAGCACCTAGAGCCACTCCTAGGCGAACCATTTCAGCGATACCTCTAGTCATTAAAGCAGCTTTAGTATTGTCACCGTAACCCATACCGTCAGAGATTCCCGAACACAATGCAATGATATTCTTTAGAGAACCACCTATTTCACAACCTATGATATCATTGTTTACATAGATTCTAAATAGTGGATTACTTAACTCTTCTTGAATGATTTCTGCATACCTTGAAACCGTTGATGCCACTACTACTGTAGTAGGGATATCTCTAGCGACCTCTTCAGCATGAGAAGGGCCAGATAGTATTACTATCTTACCTTGAGGTATTTCATCTTGTAGGACTTCACTCATACGTTTATGAGTACCTTCTTCAAGACCTTTAGCAGTATTTACTATTATCATATTATTAGTAATGTACTTAGATGCTTTTTTAGCTACCGAACGCACAAACTTTGATGGTATTCCAAATATTACAATATCTGAACCGTTAATGCAATCCATATTGGTAGTTAGTTTAATACTATCCGATACTTTCACGTTTGGAAGTTTAGTCTTATGTTCACCATACTTTTTTATATCTTCAATTTCTTGAGAAAAGTTTGACCATACAGTAACCTCATGACCATTCTTATCACACATTATAGCCAAACTTAGACCGAATCCACCAGAACCTAAAACCGTAATCTTTGCCATATTAATTAAGCCTCCTTATTCTTTTTTATGTGGAACTTATTTTCTGTGCCATTCTTTAAGCGTTCTATATTTGAGCGATGCATATATATCAATATTATGCTAGTGCCTACTACCAATATAGTATGTAATATAGCTTCTTGAGAAGTAAAACTACTTCTAAGAGTTTGTGATATTAAAGTTATTATTGGATATGCTATCGCACTAGATATACTAGCTACAGAAACATATCTAGTAATAGCAAGTACTATTATAAAGAAAGGTATGACAATACAAAAAGTCATAGGGTCTATGACTAAAAGTATAGAACTAGCCACTAGTACACCCTTACCACCTTTAAAACCATAGTATATAGGAAATATATGTCCTAATATAGCGAAAAATCCTGCAATGTAGCCTATGAATATGGTGTTATGACCATCTGATAGAGGTTGCCAGTCTATACCTAAGGAGTTCATTAAATCTATAAGACCAGTATCTAAACCGTTTAAGATTAATCTACTGAATATTACTGCAATTATGCCTTTAGCCAAGTCACCTATTAGAGTTAATAGAGCAGGAACTGCTCCATAACATCTAAAAGTGTTAGTTAGACCTGCATTTTTACTTCCCTTAGAGCGAACATCTTCGCCCTTTAATAGCTTAACCACTATTATGGCAGAGTTACAACTCCCTAGTAGATACGAAACTATTGCACACAACAACAATGCTAAAAAAAACTTACCCATAATAAAATACTCACCTACTTAACATCTTGACCGTTGCCACGTTCACGTACTATAAACTTTATTGGAGTATTATCAAGTTTAAAGGCAATTCTAATTTGATTTTCAATATAACGTCTATAAGAAAAGTGGAATAAATCTAAGCGATTACAGAACACTACGAACGTTGGCGGATTAGTAGATGCTTGAGTTATATAATATACCTTTAAACGTTTACCTTTATCTGAAGGTGGTTGTACTCTAGTAGTAGCCATAGCTAGAACATCGTTTAGAGTTCCTGTAGTGATTCTAGTGGAATGTTGCTCATGGACATGATTTATCATATCGTAGAGTTTTTCTATACGTTGACCAGTCTTTGCAGATATGAATATGAATGGTACATATGACATAAAGCTAAAGTCGTTCTTTAGCTTTTCTAAGAACTCATTCATAGTATGGTTATCCTTTTCGATTAAATCCCACTTATTGATAGCAACTATGGAAGCTTTGCCTTGTTGATGTGCATATCCAGCGACTTTAGAATCTTGTTCAGTGTATCCTGTTTCGGCATCTATCATTATTATGCAAACGTCTGAACGGTCTATAGCCATGTAGGCTCTAAGGACGCTGTAGTGTTCAACCTTTTCGTTTACTTTAGACTTTTTTCTAATACCAGCGGTATCTATGAATACATACTTTCCATGATGGTTTTCAATGATAGTATCTGTAGCATCACGAGTAGTACCTGCAATATCGGAAACGATAGCCCTATCTTCACCAGATATTTTATTAATCAATGATGATTTACCCGCATTAGGCTTACCTATTACCGCAACTTTTATATACTCTTCAGAGTAATCTTCGTGTTCGCCATTAGGTAGGTTCTTTAAGACCTCATCTAGTAGGTCACCAGTGCCATGACCATGCACAGAAGATACGGGGAATGGTTCACCTAAACCTAGATTGTAAAACTCATAGAACTCCATAGGAATATCGCCAACGTTATCACACTTATTAACGCATAGTACTATTGGTTTACCACTTTTTTGGAGCATACTAGCTACATCGTAATCGTTGGCAGTTACACCTGCTTGAATGTCTGTAACCAATATAATAACATCAGCCTTATCTATAGCTAATTGAGCTTGTCTACGCATTTGAGAGAGTATAATATCATCAGTTTTAGGCTCTATACCGCCAGTATCCACGAGCATAAATTCGTGGTCGAGCCATTCGCATTTAGAATATATTCTATCACGAGTAACTCCTGGAGTATCTTCAACTATGGAAAGCCTTTGACCTATTAACTTGTTGAACAGTGTGGATTTTCCCACATTAGGACGTCCTACAACTGCAACTATTGGTAATGCCATAAAAAATTACCTCCTTGTTTCAACTCACGCTCGGTATATTATCGGAGTGCGATGTGCGTACATTGATACGCATGAATTAACCTCATGTCAGTAGGGAATACCGATTTTTCTCCGCCCACCATTGCCGTTAAGTTTCCTTTTAACAATTTATCTCGCCACTTACACTGTTGAAGTGGGAGAATTCTTGCTAAAATTAGTTAAACAATGTAATCATATTCAATATTTAAGATGCTACTATACTTAAATATTAAAAAAATCGTGTAGTAGGGTAGACTTTACATTAAGATTATTCCACCCTAGAGTTGCTTTATACACCTATAAGAAGTTGTGTATAAAAACAAAGAGGAAGATTTACACAACAATCCTCCTCGAACTTGTTTTTTAAAATCACATAAAAGCGACTAGGCTTCGTGCTTAATAACTTCAACACCCTTATAAAAACCGCAGTTCTTACAAACTCTGTGAGGAACAGTTAATTCACCACAGTTAGTACATTTACTAAATGCACGAGCGTTTAACTTCCAAACGTTAGAACGTCTTTTGTCACGTCTAGCCTTAGATGTTTTTCTCTTTGGTACAGCCATTTTTGGCACCTCCTTATTTATATGTCTATAAAGACAGAGATGGTTTTATCTACTTGATGCAATTACAATCGCCATAGTTTAAGTTATTACCACAATGTTGGCATAACCCTTTGCAATCTTCTTTGCATAAGATTTTAGTAGGTAGTTGTAGTAATAGGTCTGAAATGGCAATAGGAGTGATGTCAATAAAGTCACCATCTGTAACGATATAATCATCATTTTGATTGTTGTTAAGCGATTTTACGATAGTATGCTCAAAATCGTAACTGAACTCACGTTCAAAAGGGTCAAGGCATCTATCACATAATAATGATAGTGTAAACTTAACATTAAAAGATAAGGTTACTATACCTGCACGATTATATACCTCTCCAACAACCATTACGGGAGTACTAAAGTTTAAAGTGTGGATATTCTCAAGTTCCTCATGTTGAATTTTAAAGTTAATAGTCTTTTTTTCGCCAACTATGTTCAAAACCTGTCTAATATTTAGCTTCATCAAAAGCACCCACCCTCAAAAAATATTAACGTACCCATGTGAATGGGTTAGTAATGCTGTTATGACATCACACTTAATATTTTAGCATAGAAAGTTTGCCTTGTCAATAGTTTTTTTTAATATTCTATCAAAGTCAACCTTAACCCACCGTCTAAAGCCAGTGGGATTGAGATTGACACTAATTTCGACACATTAATTTCAACTCACGCTCGGTATATTAACGGAGTGCGATGTGCGTACATTAAAGGTTAGATTAGTCTAAGAACTTAGTAACAGACTCAGGAAGTTCTTCGTTGTCAGCAGAAACTGTGAATACAACAGTAACATCTTCACCAGTTAGCTTGTTTAAACATTCTAACATCTTACCGAAATCGTCGTATTCACGACCAATAATCTTGAAGATTCCATCAACGTATATTTCCTTGATATCATAGTTACCAGCCATAAGACCAGCTACAAAGCCATAGAAAGATGTATAACTTTCAATGCCAAAGTATTCAGTATCGCACTTTCTAACCCTAAAGTTTATAGCATTACTTAAAGTAGTACCTTTTTCAATGCATACTAAACAACCATTGGTAGTCTTTACTGCATCGTTTATAGTATCGATTAAGATTTTAGTTTTACCAGTACCCTTTTTACCTGTGATAAGTTTAATCATATAAATACTCCGTTCTGCCGTATAGGACGGCGTTTATTTTTTTAATTGGTTCAACGTTGCACATTGAACGAATAAGTTTTTAATTAATAACCTAGCTTAGCTTCAAGAGAAGATTTCATATCTTCATAGCCTGGTTTACCTAGTAAAGCAAACATATTCTTCTTATAGCTTTCAACACCTGGTTGGTTGAAAGGGTTTACTCCTAGAGTATATCCAGATACTGCACAAGCCTTTTCAAAGAAGTATACCATGTAACCATAGTTAAATTCATCTGTGCCATCTAGTTCAAGAATGATATTAGGAACTCCACCATCGGTGTGAGCTAAGATAGTACCTTCAAAAGCCTTTCTATTAACTATTGACATATTTTGATTGGTTAAGAAGTTTAAGCCATCAAGGTTTTCAGCATCACTTTCAAGGAAGAGGTCTTTCTTAGGAGTCTTAATATCCATAACGGTTTCAAACATTACTTTTGAGCCATCTTGGATAAACTGTCCCATAGAGTGTAGGTCAGCAGAGAAGTTTACAGCGTCGGGAAGTAATCCCTTGCCATCTTTACCTTCACTTTCACCGAATAGTTGTTTATACCATTCAGCCATCTGTACGAAACAAGGTTCATAAGATACTAACATCTCAACAGATTTACCTTTTCTATATAAGATATTTCTTAGTCCAGCATACTTATAGCAATCGTTGTTGTCGAAGTCTGCCATAAAATCATTTTGAGCTTGTCTAGCACCTTCCATGATTTTGTCTAGGTCACAACCAGCAACTGCTATAGGTAATAAGCCTACTGCTGTTAGTACAGAGAAACGTCCGCCAACATCATCGGGGACTACAAAAGTTTCATAACCCTCTGTAGTAGCTAACTCTTTAAGAGTACCCTTAGACTTATCGGTGGTACAGAAGATTCTATTCTTAGCTTCTTCCTTGCCATACTTATCTTCGACTAACTTTTTAAACACTCTAAATGCAAGAGCAGGTTCTGTAGTAGTTCCAGACTTTGAGATTACGTTTACAGAAAAATCTCTACCCTCACAGATTGATATAATCTCATTTAGGTATGTAGAACTTATGTTATTACCTGCAAAGAAGATATCAGGAGTATCTTTCTTTAGGTTGTTATAGTATTGAGATTTCATAAATTCAATAGCTGACCTTGCACCTAAATATGAACCTCCTATACCGATAACTATTAGTACATCAGAGTTAGACTTAATTTTTTCGGCAGCTTTCTTTATTCTGTCGAACTCTTCTTTATCGTAGTTAGTAGGAAGTTCTAGCCAACCTAGGAAGTCGCTACCTTGACCATTTTTTGAGTGTAATGTATTCACAGCAGTTTCAATCTGTGGCTTAATGGCATCTAGCTCATCTTTTCCAACGAAACCTGCAAGATACTTAGTATTTAGCTTAAGTGACATTTTAAAAATCCTCCAAATAGATTATTTTTTATATACCTTAATTGTACAATAAATTTAGACTTTTTGCAATACAAATATTGTATTATTGTGCATTGTTACTAATAAATATCAGTATTAATTGGATATTTTAACAGTATTGTATTATAGCAAGAAGGATATCCCCTTTAGGATATCCTTCTATGTATGTTATAATCATATGTTACCACTCTATTAAACCTAATAGATATTTTTTCAAGTATAGCAAATCTGCGGTGTTAGCTTTGCCATCTAGGTTTATATCACCACGTGGATATACACTATCGCCTATAGTAAACGCTGTTATTGAGTCTTCGCTTTCGCCTATTGTGATATCATCATCTTGTGGAATTGGATTAAAAGATATAGGAGCATACCAATAATTGCCTGATGTATTATAATAAACTGTATCATAATAAGAACAATTATCTCTTAACAAGCATAATTCTACTTCTATATAATTGAGTTCTTCATGAAAAACTCCAGTTTCTTCATCAGTATAGGAATCGAAATGTACACTATAGATACAACCAGCTTCACCACAACCATTGATAGTAAAATTATCAAAGTCAATTGTAATTACTTTTTCTACATCATTTGGAATTTCAACATCACTTTGAGGAAATGTCATACCATCATTACCATTATAGTAGTAGGTTGTAGATACTTGGTCTTGTATTATTATAAACACAGCCTCTTCAATTCCGTTATTCTTAATCCATTCATAGTCATCAGTAAAGCCATAAAAGGAACTATCCTTTATAGTAGAATCGAGTACAACTCCACCGTCACCATATATTTCTGCATTAGAACTAATTGGCATTAATGAAATACAACCTAAGGTTGCAACTGCCATTACACAAACTAATACCTTTTTTAAGTTTTTCATATAAATACCTCCTTAAATTTTTTACCACTCTATTAAACCTAATAGATATTTCTTAAGGTAAAGTAGGTCTGCGGTGTTAGCCTTGCCATCTAGGTTTATATCACCACGTGGGTACACACTATCGCCTATGGTAAACGCTATTATTGATTGTTCTTCTCCACTATCACCCAATGTGACATCTTCAGTATTTGAAGCTATTTGTATAGTAGCAGAATTAAACCAATCGTCATCTATACAATCGCCGTAGTTAGTGGCTATAACGGTATCGCCAACGTTCGCAGATATAAGAAGTTCATAACTCCAAGAATTGTCAAATTTGACTATAGCTTTTCCGTTCTCTACTGATGTTACTACACCATTTAAAGTAACCTTATATGATGGCTCTACAAAAACTCTATAAGGATTAGTATACCAATTTTCAGTAGATACGTTATACCCTATAATATGAACAAGATTAGTAATGTCTATATCTTCGGGAATATATACATAGTCAGCATCTATAGTATATGTAATATCTTTCATATCATAGGTAGTTACTGTAAAGGTGTTGTTATTCTGGTCAATATCAGAAATATAGCCGTCTATAGTAGTAGTGATAGTATCTTCTTTTAATATTATACTTTCACCATATGTCCAAGTATGTGTATTGTAACTGTAGGTAGCCTTAACATAAAAAGCGTCACAATCTAATAGAAATTCGCTAACATCTTCTGTGACTTTAATGGTTGGAATATCTTTCATGTTTGAATCAATATCTTTAAGGTTTTCGCTACCATCGAATAGATAGTCCTTAGAGTAATCACCATCTTCCACGGATAAGATGGTATTATCGGTTAGAACCCTATCACCATAGTAAGATAGGTCATTTATATCATAAATAACTTTTACTAGTAGGGAATTCATTAGGAAACTTTCTTCTTCGCCCTCACCAATATATTCTAGAGTTACTACGAATTCATAACCCTCTGAACTGTATAACTTTTGATACTTAGTAACTAATTCATAGTCAGATAAATCCTCTATAGATACATTTTCTGATTTATAACTGTATTCAGTTCCACCAGATAGATTTTCCCAAGTCTTGCAATAAGTTTTAGTAATGGTTAGATTATCTATATCTTCTAGAGTAAACTTATACCCTAAAGGAACGGTATACTCTTTAGTATCGCTTTTTATAGATATACTTGATAACTCATAACCATCATTAGAACTATCTACAATAGAGGTTTCATAACTAACAGCACCTGCATTGATGTAAGTTAAACTTCCTAAAGTTGTAACTGCCATAATACAAGCAATTATCTTCTTAAAATCTTTCATAAAAAAATCCTCCTTTAAGATAACATATGTATAAAT
>JAJQGV010000049.1 GCA_021200215.1 Ruminococcus sp.
CTTCTCTACGAGATGCTTTAGCAAAATCAATCTCATTGCAACCCTCTTTTTGATATGCACACATAATCGCCCTAGATGAGTTTACTATAGCACCTAAGCCGTTTTTATCAAAAGCACCCTTTAAACCGTTTGCTCCACCACCTTGAGCACCATATCCAGGGACTAAGAAGAATGTATGAGGCAATCTTTGACGAAGTTCGGTAAGCTGTTCGGGATACGTTGCACCTACTACTGCACCCACTGATGAATATCCATACTCACCAATTTGATTACTTCCCCATCTTTCGCACATATCTCCCATAGTGGCATATATAGTAGTATCGTCAATCTTTTGGTCTTGAAGTTCACCACTAGACTTATTAGAAGTCTTAACCAAGACGAATATACCCTTATCTTTTTCCTTACAGATATCTAATAGTGGATTAATTCCATCTGTACCTAAATAGCCATTCACGGTTAGAGCATCTCCATTAAATGCAGATATAATATTAGAACCTACTTGAGTATCCCCTAGATGTGCAGTAGCATAAGCAGTCATAGTAGCACCTATATCGTTTCTTTTACCATCAGTAATTACAAACAATCCTTTACTTTGAGCATACTTAATAGTTTCTGCCAAAGTTTTCATACCTTGCCAACCATACATTTCATAGTATGCACACTGTGGCTTGATAGCTGGAACTAAATCATAAACTTCATCGATTATACTTTTATTAAATAGCCAAAGAGCTTGAGAAGCTCCTTCAAGAGTTTCTCCGTACTTAATAAAACATTCTTCTTTAATGAAGTTTGGAACGTAATCCAACTTAGGGTCTAGTCCTACTACTGTAGGATTTTTTTTATCTATAATGTTCTTAATCAATCTATCAAAAGACATAAAAAGTCACTTCCTTAATAAAATTAATCTAAGGTGCTAAAAGCCACTCTACCGTTTGAGATGGTCATAACTGGCTTACCAGTTAGAGTCATACCCTTAAATACGGTATTTTTAGATTTAGAATGTAAGTCATCAGGATTTACTATCCAGCGTTGATTTAAATCTGCTAACATAATGTTAGCCTTTGCACCAACCCTTAGAGTTTCTACTGGTATATGTAAAATCTTTCTAGGATTCACGCTCATCAACTCCACTATTCTTTCGAGGGAAACTTTACCCGTTAGATACAATGCAGTAACTACACCCGCAAAAGATGTTTCTAAGCCAACCACACCATTCGGAGCGACCTCAAAGTTAGATTTTTCCTCTTTAGTATGTGGAGCATGGTCTGTAACTATGCAATCTATAGTACCATCTACTACAGCTTGAACCATTGCATCAACGTCAGATGGTTCTCTAAGTGGTGGATTCATTCTAAAATCAGCATCTTTTGAGAGTAACTTTTCATGAGTCAACATTAGGTAATGAGGAGCAGTTTCACAAGTCACCTTTACGCCACGTTTTTTAGCATCACGAATAAAGTTTATACTTCCCACTGTGCTAACGTGTGCAATATGTATAGCACCACCAACTGCTTGAGCCAAGGCTATCTCTCTAGCCGTTATGCTGTCTTCCGATGCTCTATCCATACCCTTAACGCCTAACTCTTTTGAGATACTTCCTTTGTGCATAATTCCACCTTTGATTATATTTAAATCCTCACAATGGGATATTATTGGAACATTAAGTTCAAATGCTTTTTTAATAGCCTTACGCATAATGTCGGCATTTTCGACGGGTTTACCATCATCAGATACTGCAATAGCACCTGCTTTTTTTAGAACTTCAAACTCAGAGAGTTTCTTTCCAGCCATATCTTTTGTAATAGTGGCTATTGGATACACCTCAACACCAGTATTCTTAGCCTTAGATTTAATATACGTTATAGTTTCAACATTATCGACTACAGGCTTAGTATTAGGCATACAAGCCACTCCAGTAAATCCACCAGCAAGTGCAGACCTACACCCTGTGATTATATCTTCTTTGTAAGTTAAACCAGGGTCACGAAAATGTACGTGCATATCGAATAGCGATGGCATAGCTATCAAGTTAGATGCATCTATTACCGTATCGGCTGACAACTTACACTCATGTGATATTTGCTTAATAGTATCGCCTTGAATGTATATGTCACAAACCTTGTCAAGACCTATATCTATAGCACGTACGTTCTTTATTAAGATACTCATAAAAAAACCACTCCCCTACATAGTAATTACCTTAAAACCATAGTTAATACTATTCATTGCTAACAATAGCCACTTTATCTAGGCTATCAATCTCACGAACCTTAACCCTAACGAGTTCATCTTTAGAGGTTGGAAGGTTCTTGCCAACATAGTCTGGTCTAATAGGAAGTTCTCTGTGACCCCTATCGATTAGTACTGCCAACTGTATAAGTTTAGGTCTACCACGTTTAATAATGGCATCTAATGAAGCTCTAGCAGTTCTGCCTGTATAGATAACATCATCTACTATTATAACGCATCTATTGGTAATATCAAAGTTTATAGAAGATTTATCATCTACGGCGGTACGTTTTTCGTCATCACGATAGTTAGATACGTCTAAGCAACCACAATTCACACTAATAGCTTCAAGTTCAAAAATCTTTTTAGCTATTCTGTCGGCAAGTATTCTGCCCCTTGAGAGTATTCCCACAAGGCAGATATCATTAGCACCCTTATTGCGTTCCAATATTTCATAAGTAATCCTAGTAATCGCTCTTTGCATAGAGTTTTCGTCCATAATGATAGCTTTTTCGGTCAACAAAAAATCACCTCCCAAAGGTAAAAAAAAACCTATATGCCATACAGACAGATAGGTGTTGAAGTTCTTAATATTAGCTTATATTTACACATAGATACCCACCTATAGTGCATAAATATACTATACTTACATATAACAAACCTTGAAAATCTCTCTGTATTTTCTTAAAGATTTTTTCTTGTATTATAGTATAGCATAATTATTTTAATTTGTAAAGTCATTTCTTATAATTTTTTTAGTCTGTGGAAATTAGCAATTAATAATTAACAATTAATAGTTAATAGTTAATAACTATATCAAAAATAAAGGCTAGAGGACGTAAAAGTATACATCTTCTAGCCTATCATAGTATCAGCTATATTGTCTTTTAATATTTTCTCCACCGTTAGATAGTAATATCTTGTATATATCCTTGTACTGTTCCTCGTTGCAGATAATCTCTAACTTTATACTGTTAGAACGTTCTAAACCACCTATCAATCTAGGTGGAATGGTAGTAAAGTTTTCATTGGTTCTAGTAACACTAAGTACCGAAAGTGGTGTAGATACCCAGTTTTCACTCCTTGTAGATAACGAATAAGTAGCAGGTACTTCTTGGTTATACAAGTTCTTAGATACTATTTTAATACTCTTGCTACCAGAAACGTTCTTTCTAATCTTGTTAGCACATACTTCTGCCAAATCTACGGAGTCAAAGTTTGCTCTTATACCTATAATCATTGCATATAGTATCCTTTCGTAGAGTTTAAAAATATCTTACTATGTTAGTATTGACCATCTTTGAAAAAAATATCATCATGGATAAAAAAGGTTCTAAAGTTAAAAGTTGCCACATAATATTGAGTATAACAAAGATTTTCAAGGAAAGAGGTGAAAGTCGCTAGATATGAAAAAATCAGCGACGTAAATACTATGGTAAATAGAGTATACTATCCAGAAGGATATTTAATCAACACAGTTGAGAACCAAAGTTCAATAAAAAGTAAGACAACCCTTAATGAATGTATGCTAAACGGAAAGATTTTAGAGGGCAGAGCTATAGTATGTGATAGTGAACACAATCTAATAGTAGACCTACCTTGCATGAAAGGTGTAATTCCACGAATAGAGGGAGCTATAGGTATTACAGATGGCTCTACTAGGGATATAGCATTAATATCACGTGTAAATAAACCTGTATGCTTTAAGGTTATAGGATTTTCAACCAATGAACTTGGTCAAGAGTATGCAATACTATCTCGAAGAGCAGTACAAGAGGAATGCCTAAAAGATTACATCTCTCAGCTTTCCTCAGGAGATATTATCAACGCTAGAGTAACGCACCTTGAACAGTTTGGTTGCTTTGTAGATATAGGTTGTGGAATACCATCTTTAATACCTATAGATGCAATATCAGTATCTAGGATATCGCACCCTGCCGATAGGTTCTATGTTAATCAAGATATTAAGACCATAGTTAAAGAAGTCTGTGGAAATAGAGTATGGCTTTCTCACAAAGAACTACTAGGAACTTGGGAAGAAAATGCCTCTTTATTCTCTGCTGGTGAAACCGTAGCGGGTATAGTACGTTCTGTTGAAAGCTATGGAATATTTATAGAACTTACTCCGAACCTTGCAGGACTATCGGAGTTTAAGGAAGGCGTTACCGTAGGTCAAAATGCAAGTGTATACATAAAAGCATTGATTCCAGAAAAGATGAAGGTTAAGTTAGTAATAGTGGACGTATTTAATGCAGAATATCCTAAAGCACCTTTAGATTACTTCGTTCACGATGACCACATAGACTATTGGAAGTACACTACGGAGGTATCTAATAAGGTAATAGAAACTAGGTTTTAACACATATAATATTAAAGCGGAACGTCTATATATAGTAGATGTTCCGTTTATTATGTATATAGCCGTAAAGCTTAGAAATCTGCCAAGGATAAAAACTCTTGACAAAACTTTTGGTTTGTTATATACTAATCTAAAAGCCTATAAGTACGTATAAAATCTTTTATGAAAGGTGTATTTTTTTATGACCGAGAAAGAATTCCTTAAAAACTATGATATGTCTAAGTATGAACGCCCATCTGTTGCAGTAGATATGGTTGTATTTACTATCAAAGATTTTCAAGAAGAAAACTACAGAAAGCTACCTCAAAAAAAGTTGAGTATCCTTATGATTAAAAGAGGAAACTATCCATTTAAGGATAAGTGGGCTTTGGCTGGTGGTTTCGTTATGAAAGGAGAAAGTACTGAACAGTCTGCTAAGCGTGAACTCTTTGAAGAAACTGGTGTAGAGAACATCTACTTAGAACAGTTATATACATTCTCTGAACCTCAACGTGACCCTCGTGGTTGGATTATGAGTTGCTCATACATGGCTTTAGTTGACTCTCAAAGGTTGAATGCTCATGCTGGTGATGACGCTAAAGAAGTCGATTGGTTTAATGTGGATTATGACCTTACTCAAGAGATTGAAACAACCTCTAGTGATGGCATTAAGACTATAGAGAAACATTACACTCTGACCTTGCAATCTAACGATGGCATTACTTTAAAATCTAAGGTATGCTATAAGACGCATCTTACAATAGGTGGCTCATGGTCGGAATTGGTGGAAATCGATAGCAATTTGGCTTTCGACCATGCTAAGATAATTTCCTATGCCATAGAAAGGCTTCGCAATAAACTAGAGTATACTACTATAGCATTTAATCTGTTACCTAATACTTTTACGTTCACCGACCTACAGATGGTTCATGAAACTATATTGGGTAAAAAGTTACTCTCGGCAAACTTTAGACGTAAGATGAAAAAGTATGTAGTACCTGCCGATGAAACACAATCACAATCGGCTGGTCATAGACCTGCTAAACTTATGAAGAGAAGTTTTATCTAATCTTAGCAAACGTACCCTACCTTGCTTTTAAATAGGTCACATTTTGACGAATAAAATTTTTTGATTTCTTTGAAAGGCACTTGACAAGTACGTTCAAATGCGACATAATAAATGTGTATTAGGGTGTTACTAACACCCTATTACAAAGTCACGCCCACGTAGGCGTATGAATTGAATCTTACATGGAGGTGTAATTTAATGGATTGCGGAGGTCGATTGTGTACATTGAAAATAGAATACTTTGCACAATGGCTATCTGCTAACTTGATACTATAGCCTTATAATGTTGTGCGTATCTATTCTAACCTTTTAATGTGCAAACACTCCCTTTTTTCGTGACGTTGCTCCCTTGAGAGTAACTCCGTTTTTTAAATAATAAAAAGGAGATTTGTACCCATGAACTTTTCATTTTTAAAAGAGAAGGCTTTTCAATCCTTAGAAAATAAAAGGTATCTAACACTAAAGAATATCTTACAAGATATGAATCCTGCTGACTTAGCATTACTTTTTCAAGATATGGAAAAGAATGACGTATATATAGTCTTTAGGCTATTACCTAAAGAAGTTTCTGCGGAAACTTTTTCATATATGGATAGCGAAATGCAAATGCATCTTATAAGCATATTCTCTGATAGCGAACTTAGTGAGGTTATAGACCAACTGTATCTTGATGATACCGTAGACCTAATAGAGGAAATGCCTGCTAACTTTGTTAGTCGTATCATAAAGAACGCTAATGATAGTACTCGCAAAATGATTAACGAGATACTAAAGTATCCTAATGACAGTGCAGGTAGTATTATGACCGTAGAGTATGTATATCTTCATAAGGATATGTGCGTTAAGGAATCTATTGAAAAGATTAGAAGTGTAGGTTGGGTTAAAGAAACCATCTATAACTGTTACGTTACAGATTCTCGTAAGTTAATAGGAGTAGTTACTCTATTAGACTTACTAACTTCAGAAGATGATACTAAGATTAGTGACATTATGGATACCAACATAATATCTGTAAATACTTATGAACATCGTGAAAGCGTTGCAAAAAAACTATCCAAGTATGATTTTATGGCTATACCCGTTGTAGACAATGAAGAACGTCTTGTGGGAATAATAACTTTCGATGATGTAATGGACGTATTTGAAGAAGAGGCTACCGAAGATATCGAAAAGATGGCAGGTATATCACATAACGATGAATCTTACTTTAAAACGTCGGTATTTAAACACGTTAATAATAGAATGTTCTGGTTGATGTTCTTAATGTTATCATCTACCATTACTGGCTTGATTATTGACAACTTTCAACTACAGATAGCTACTATTCCATTGTTAGTATCGTTTATGCCTACGCTTATGGGTACTGGTGGTAACTGTGGCTCACAAAGTTCAGCTCTTATAATACGTGGGTTATCTGTAGATGAGATTCAACTAAAGGATTTCTTTAAGGTAATATTCAAAGAGTTTAGAATAGCTTTAGTGTGTAGTATAATACTTGCAGTAGTAAACGGTGTTAGAATATATTTAATGTATAAAGATATTCAAATAGCCATAGTAGTATCACTAGCATTGATATTTACGGTAATAATATCTAAGATTATTGGCTGTTCTTTGCCTATGTTGGCTAAAAGATTGAAGATAGACCCGACTATAATGGCAACACCTATAATATCCACTTGTGTGGACGCTTCCTCTATGTTTATATACTTTACCTTAGCTACAAAGATGCTAAATCTTGCTTAACATCTATAATATTATTTAAATTCATACGCCCCATTTTTTGGGGCGAATTTTGTAATAAGATGTTAGTAACACCCTACGGATTCAAAAAATAAATTTTCCCTTATATCAACATTTAAATTCGAAACTATTAATGATTTAATATAAGCACTTTCCATAGAAATATCATACATTGGAACTACGTTATGATTTAAAATCTCATTTGTGGTAGAGTATCTAACTGTAGTATGTTTAATAGGTGATATATAGAAAGTTTTATCTGAATGTGTTTCAATAAAATCGATTAGTGAGTTATCACCTGATACGGTACAAGCAGTTCCCGAATGGTAAAGATATATCACCACATTAGATACGTTATCTAATTTAAAGGTTGAAAAATCTAACCCTGTGTAGGTTTTAATTAAAAGTGATTTATTTTTTAACTTTATATCATTGCAGAGTTGTTTTCTATCTTTGTTAATGTCCTCTAGGGTTGGATTTTCTTTGCTACCATTGAATATAATCTCCTCGTCCATAACTTCAGCGAATGGAACTCCACCATAGGATTGAAAGTTATCGGTAAAACTGTCACATTCTTTTAGTCTTGTGCCTATGTGGATATTTAATCTGTTAGTGATGCTATCTTTCCAGACTACAAAACAACCTCTAACCTTTTTGGATTTTATCAACTGTATAGCCCCATGAAAGTTATCAAGACCATTAGCATTAGGATTATTAATTTCATAGTTACTAGCAACTAATACTATTGGAATATCAAAATGGCGAATTATCATTCCCAAAAATGATGACGTATAGCATAGAGTATCACTACCATGAGTGACTATTATACCATCGTATTTAGAGGTATCTGCACTTAGAAGAGTGTTCCCTAACGTTTCAAGGGTATCTAAGGCAAAGTTTTCACTTAAAATGTTAAACGGTTGGATAGTATGGAAGTCTATATTGTTTGGATACATCTTGTTATACATATCCAAAATGTGGTATGAATTAGATTTAACATCTATGATATTACCCTCTGTCTTACTACCTATAGTCCCACCTGTCATGATTACTAGTATTTTCAAAATAAAAACCCCCTAAAAATTTCTTGGCAAGTACTTATAGTTTTTAATTAAAGTGTCTAATATTTTCAGTAAGCCATAGCGATATAAATAATCTAGCCTCATTTTGATATTCTGGCTTTACCATATAGTAGATATAACTTTCTAAAACTGCTAAATCTGGAAGAGGTCTGCCCTCAATTTTGAAGTTCGAGTATCCCATAGGGACGTATTTATTGTATAAATCATCTGGGCGAATGTGAGTTATAAACTTAGTAGTCTGATAAAATTGTTGTTCCATATATGGACATTTAAAACTTTCCTGTTCAAGAGGTGCGTTTGGATTGTTCTTCATATGTTCAGCTAACTTAATTTGAAAGTTGCCAATATACTCATAGTGTTGTTTTCTGCGTTTGCATTTTGGGACACAACATGGATTTATCAATACTTCGCACTTATCCTTATGTGGAATGTTTTCTAATTTTTCAAATTGATTATTCCAATTGTAATCGAGGACTACAAGAGAGTAATTATTTTCAAGTTCAGAGTTTAATCCAGTTAGGTCTTCAATCTGTTTGCAGGTAGATGATACTATCTTATAATTTGGATAGTTTTCTCTAATATACTCCTCTAGGATTGGTGACATAACTATAACTTCGTTTAGACCGTTATCAGCGACTTTTAAACACCAGTTGCAAAACTCATCATGTAGATGTTCTTCTTTAATCATAGGGTTGCTAAAAGTATATCTGCAAGGGATACCACGCTTATTGAACTCATTTAATATTATCTGCATATACTTTCTATCCATAGTACCACTTATAGAACGTCCACCGTTCCATATGGCAGTAGGGAAAGCTCCGTATACTGAACCTATCTTAATGCCCTCTCTAAAGTAGTATGGACGCATACGCATAGTTTCAAACATCAAGATGTTTAGTTTAAAGTGTCTAACAAAATCAGGGAGATGAAACTTAACTTCCATCATATATTCAACTTCCTTTCAAAACCAAATTCAACTCATACGCCTACATAGGACGTGAATATATAATAGGGTGTTAGTAACACCCTATTACATATTTATTATGTCGCATTTGAACGTACTTGTCAAGTGCTTTTAAGAAAATGATGTGAACTCACACATGGAATATTATCCTAACCTTTAACCTCAATAGATGTAACTGTAAAATCTTCATCTGAGATAGTATCTATAAGGATGCTATCTTGGACATTCTTAGTTAATGAAACGTAAGCACAGTTATCATCTAAACTAACCGTAGCAGATACTCCATCGATAGCATTTAGAACCTTAGTTACAGTACTAACGCAGTGATTGCACATCATGCCATCTATGTGGATAACTTTTTCTATCACATTAGGGGTATTTTTTTTAACCTGTTTAGTTTCATAGTGATATTTTCCATCGAAGGTAGGCTTGAACTTTCTAAGCCTTAGAGCATTAGTAACTACAAATATAGAACTAAAACTCATGGCAATTGAACTAACTATAGGATTCAACTTCAAACCGAGTGAAAGATAGAACACTCCCGAAGCTATAGGTATAGATATGGCATTATAAAAGAATGCCCAAAACAGATTCTGTTTAATATTCTTCATAACGGCTCTACTCAATTGGATAGCCGTTACACCATCTAGTAGACTATTCTTCATTAGAATGATATCAGCAACGTCCATAGCTATATCCGTTCCAGAACATAATGATATACCCGTATCGGCACTTATTAGTGCAGGAGCATCGTTAATTCCATCACCGACCATAATTACGTTCTTACCTTTCTGTTTTAGGTCAGATATTACTCTCTCTTTATCTTGAGGTAGAACCTCTGATATAACCTTATCGGCTTTTATAATATTTCCAACGTAGTTTGCCGTCTTAGAGTTGTCACCAGTTAGCAAGATAACTTCCATACCCATAAGTTTAAGTTCAGTAATCGCATCTATGCTAGATGGTTTAATAGTATCTGCAAGGGCTATTATTCCAATTAAAGAGCCATCTAAAGCGAAGTATGTTACGGTCTTTCCTTGATTAGATAGTGTTTCTTCCATGCTTTTAACGGCTGAAACATCTATAGAGTTATCGTTCATAAGTTTTATATTTCCACCCAATAGCCTTTTTGAGTTTACATTTCCCACAAGACCAAACCCCGCAAGAGATTCAAAAGTGTGTACAGTATAAGGTAAAACTTCGGAACATCTTTCGCAGATAGCCTCTGCTAGTGGGTGTTGCGATAGTTTCTCTATGGATAGTGCATACCTTAGCAGTTCATCTTCAGATATTCCAATAGGGATAATATCTGTAACTTCAGGTTTTCCTTCAGTAACCGTTCCAGTCTTATCCAAAACTATGGTATTCGCATAAGATGTCTTTTCTAAGGTTTCAGCAGACTTTATCAAGATGCCATTTTCAGCACCACGACCAGTACCCGTCATAACTGCAGTAGGAGTAGCTAACCCTAAAGCACATGGACATGATATTACTACTACAGATATTCCCATACCTATGGCAAACCCTATACCATAGCCCATAGCTAACCATACTATGGTAACTATTATTGCAATGGATACTATTGTTGGTACAAAGATACTACTAATCTTATCGGCTATACGTGTAAACGATGACTTACTTCCAGCGGTTTCCTCGACCAGTTCAATAATTTGAGATATCATAGTGTTAGAGCCTACCTTTTCGGCTTTAAACTTACAGAAACCTCCAACGCTTACAGTACCTCCAATAAGGCTATCACCAATAGATTTATCTACGGGGATACTCTCACCAGTAATAGCCGATTGGTCTACCATGCAGTTACCCTCTATTATAGAGCCATCACAAGCTATCTTTTCACCATGCTTTAAAGTTAATATATCTCCTACTTGAAGTTGTTCAATAGGTATCTCAACCTCTCTGCCGTCTTTAATAACCGTTGCAGTATTTGGTGATAGTCCTATCAATTTTTCAACTACAGATGTAGTTTTTTTCTTAGAACGTGCCTCTAAATACTTACCTATGGTTACAAAGGTAGGAATCATACCTGCAGTTTCAAAGTATAGGTTGTGATTTTCCATAGCCATATCTAAGTGACCATGCCCCATATGATGAACCATCTCAAACAAAGAGTACAAACTAAATAGGAACGATGTAACCACACCCAATGAAGTTAGAGTATCCATGTTAGGCGATTTATTAATCAAAGCCTTAGTACCTCTAATAATGTATCCCCTATTGATGTACATAAGAGGAATGGTTAGACATAGTTGCATTAAAGCATTTACTCCCATATTCTCGTTGCCACTTAAAAAGCTTGGTAAAGGTAAGCCTATCATATGACCCATGCATATATAGAATAGTGGTATGAAGAATATCGCCGAAGATATCAACTGATTCTTAACCTTTTGAGCCTCATCTGTCTTAGATTCATCTTGTTTATGTTCTTTTGGAACACCATCTGTAGTAGAAGTAGCACCATACCCTGCAGATACTACTGCATTTACAATATCAGAGGACTTTAAAGAGTTTTCATCATACTCTACGACCATGTTATTACTCATAAGATTAACCTTAACTTCAGAAACTCCAGCCAACTTAGATACAGCTTTTTCAACGTGCATACTACAGTTAGTACAAGTCATTCCTGTTATGTCAAACTTTTCTTTAAACATAATATAACTTCCTTTCCTTAGTGTGTATACATATGAACGTATGTTTAAATATGATTATATACCTAATAGGTACATCTGTCAATAGTTACAGTATAACACCCTAGTAATATAATTGCAACTGAGTTAATTAAGTGCAACAAAAAAATCTTGACATACTGCAATTGCGGTAATATAATTAATTAATAAAGATACTTACTTTTAATGCTATATCAAAGGAGATATATTTATGAACATAGAGATTATTACTGGCCCTCTAGTTGGAGCAGTTATAGGATTAATAACAAATAGTTTAGCCATTAAGATGCTATTTAGACCATTAAATCCCGTATACTTAGATAGAAAGAATAAAAAGTATAAAGTACCACTCACACCAGGCTTAATACCTAAGGAAAAAGAGCGTCTTGCTACTGCTATAGGTAGAATAATATCTAACAAGCTACTAGATACAGAAACTATTAAAAAAGCTTTACTTTCCGAAGATGTACATTCTAAGATTGTAGAAAAGGTTGAAAGTTTCGTCGATGGCTATGCAACTATGGAATCTTCTATAGGTGAGTTACTACAGGATAAAAACTATTTAGAAAAAATAGATGAGAAAGAAGTACTCCTTAAAGATAAGTTTAGCAACTACGTTACTAAGAAACTCTTAGAGATTAATATAGGCAAGGTTGTTGTAGACTTCGCTATGGAAGAGATATCTAAGAAGATGCCAATGCTTAAATCTATGATTACTAAGGCTCTAAATGTAGAACATCTTGCAGAAAAGATTGATACTATCGCTGAAGAGAAAGTACCCTCTATAGTTGGAAACTATGTTGATAAAGAATACTCAAACATTAAAGATAAATCTGTAGGTGAAGTAGTATCTAGTTTGGTGGAGCTATACCCTACCTATGCCGAAAAGGTTTGGGAATTTTATAAAAAAGTTGTAGAGGATAAGGCTACTCAAATAATTCAAGAGTTCAATATAGCAAAGATTGTTGAAGATAAAATTAATGAGTTCGATATGGAAGAACTCGAAAAAATGGTCATGGATATAGCTAAAAAAGAGTTAGATGCCTTAGTATGGCTAGGTGGTCTATTAGGAGCTATAATGGGTATAGTGAATGCTATAATATAATGAAAGGATTTTTAAAAAATTATGAACTTACAAAGGTTAAAGTATATAGATAATGTAACTGAAGATGCAGTTCGCAACGGTGAAGTATCGGGGGGAACGGTCTGCATAGTTAAAGATAATGTAGAAGTATATCGCAAACACTTTGGATTTGCTGACCGAGAAAGGCAGATAGTACCTAACAATGATACTATATTTAGAATGTTCTCTATGAGTAAACCTATCACAGCAGTGGCAACGCTTATACTAATAGAACGTGGTATGTTAGATTACAATGACAGAGTATCTAAGTACCTAGATGGCTTTAAGAATCCTACCGTATTAGATTGGAACACTGGTAAAGGTGTTCCAACCGACAGAGAACTTCAAATACGTGACCTACTAACTATGACATCTGGAATAGTATATCCAGATAATTGGTCGGAAAGTTGCAAACAGATGGCTGTACTATTCGACAAGAATACTGAACTTATAAAACAAGGCAAAGGTATGTCTACCGTTGAATTTTGTAATCAAATGGGTAAGATACCTCTAGTATGTAAACCTAACACTGCATGGGTATATGGTGCATCTGCTGATGTTTTAGGTGCTATTATAGAGGTTGTATCTAAAAAATCTTTTGGTGAGTTCTTAAAAGATGAGATATTTACTCCTTTAGGTATGAAAGATACTGGATTCTATATTCCCAAGGAAAAGTATCATAGACTTGCACAAGCATACTATCACGATGCCGATGGCAACTTTAAAATCTTTGACTTTATGAACCTATGTATCACAGATTATAAAGAGCCTCCAAAGTTTGAAAGTGGTGGTGCTGGTTTAGTATCCACAATAGATGACTATCAACAGTTCATAAAGATGTTACTTAACAAAGGAACTCTAAACGGCATTAGAATCTTAGGTAGTAAATCCATAGACTTAATGAGAACTCCATACCTAAGCAAAGAGATTATGGCTAAAAAAATTGACAATGACGGATATAATTACGGCTGTTTAGTTAGAATACTAGAGGATAAACAAGTTGCAGGTACTAACGCATCTATCGGTGAGTTCGGTTGGGACGGTTGGCTTGGTACATACTTTAATGTGGATTTACTTGAAAATCTATCGGTGATGTGTTTCGTTCAAGAGTGTGGCATTGGATTTTCTAACCTTGCTAGAAAGGTTAGAGCTATAACTTACGGTGCTATCGATTAGGTAGGTGTTCAGGGTATGAAAGTTTTAATCGTAGAAGATGAGCCATCTTTAAATAAGATTATGTTGAAAAAACTTCGTGCTGATGGTTTTCCCGCCGACAGTTGCTTTACAGGCTCAGAAGCATTAGACTACATAGAATTAGGTAACTATGATATAGTCTTATTAGATATTATGATACCCCCACCAGATGGCTTAGAAGTATTAAAAATCCTTAGAGATAAAGGCAACAACATTCCTGTTATTCTACTAACTGCTATGGGTTCAATAGATTCTAAGGTTAAAGGTCTTAACTATGGTGCAGATGATTACATTGCTAAACCTTTTAACTTTCAAGAACTTGAGGCTCGTATGTATGCAGTAAGTAGAAGGCTTTCTGGAAACACTACTAATAAGTATACCATTGCAGATTTAGTTGTGGAAACCGATACTAGGCAGGTCTTTCGCAATGGTAAGTCTATAGAACTATCTGCTAAGGAGTTCTCCATACTTGAATATATGATTAGAAACAAGGGAATAGTCTTAACTAGAGAAAAGATTGAACAGAACGCTTGGGATTTTAACTATGAGGGTGGTTCTAATATAGTAGATGTATATATTAGATATCTTCGTCAAAAAATAGATAGCAATTCCGAGGTTAAACTTATCCATACTAAGCGTGGCGTTGGATATGTACTAACTGACAAGGAAAAAGAGAAAGAAAAGGTTTAACTGCTAAGATGTGGAATATCTTAACATTAAATAACTTGACTTTTATATCTTAGAATACTATAATTAATTATAGTATAAATTTTTATGGAAAGGAACATAAATATATATATGAAAAATACCATCGAAACCTTTAGAAAACAAAAACTTAACGGTGACAAGATTACTATGCTAACTGCTTATGATTATTCTACTGCTAAACTTATAGACCAATCGGGAATAGATTCTATATTAGTGGGAGATAGTTTGGGTATGACTATGCTAGGTTATGATAGTACTCTGTCTGTTACTATGGAAGATATGATACATCATACTAAAGCAGTATCTAGGGGTGTAGAAAACGCTCTAATAGTCGCAGATATGCCTTTTATGAGCTATCAAACATCGATATATGATGCAGTAGTAAATGCAGGAAGATTAATAAAAGAAGGCAATGCTCATGCCGTTAAATTAGAAGGTGGTGCTACTGTATGTGAACAGATTAAGGCTATTGTAGACTGTCAAATTCCAGTAATGGCACATATCGGATTAACTCCACAATCTATAAACGCTTTTGGTGGTTTTAAGGTTCAAGGAAAGTCCCAAGAAACTGCTCAAAGATTAATAGATGATGCCCTTAAAGTTCAAGAGGCTGGTGCTTTTGCAGTCGTTTTAGAGGGAATACCATCTAAGTTAGCAAAGATTATCACCGAAAAACTAGATATAGCAACTATAGGTATTGGTGCAGGTGCAGATTGTGACGGTCAAGTTCTAGTATATCAAGATATGTTAGCTATGTTCTCTGACTTTAAGCCTAAGTTCGTTAAATACTTTGCAAACATTGGTGAAGTAATGACATCTGCATTTATGGAATATTCAAAAGAAGTTAAGAACGGTACTTTTCCATCTGCTGAACACTGCTATAAGATAGATGATGATATTATAGAAAGACTACATTAATTAAAGGGGATTTTATATTATGAAGATTGTTAAGACTATCAAAGAGGTTCGTGAAATAGTTAAACTTTGGAAAAAAGAAAACCTATCTGTAGGTTTAGTTCCAACTATGGGATATCTTCACGAGGGACACGCTAGTTTAATAGATGCCTCTGTTAGTGGAAATGATAAGACTGTTGTTAGTATCTTTGTAAATCCTATGCAGTTCGGGGCTAATGAAGATTTAGACAGCTATCCAAGAGATTTAAATCATGATAGTAAACTATGTGAAGAACATCATGTAGATTTAATATTCAATCCAGAACCTAGCGAAATGTATGGAAAAGATTTTTATACCTATGTAAATATGAACGTTCTAACTGAGGATTTATGCGGTATAACTAGACCTATACACTTTAAGGGAGTATGTACAGTAGTTGCTAAACTATTCAATATAGTACAACCCGATAATGCCTATTTCGGTCAAAAAGATGCCCAACAGTTAGCCATTATAAAGCAGATGGTTCAAGATTTAAATATGCCTTTAGAAGTTCATGGCTGTCCAATAGTTCGTGAAATCGATGGCTTAGCTAAAAGTTCAAGAAACACATATCTAAGTACGGAAGAAAGACAATCTGCTTTGATTTTGAGCAAAGCAATTACATTAGGTCAAAGTTTAGTAGAAAACGGTGAAAGAGATTGCTCCAAAGTTTTAACCTCTATGATTGATTTAATATCTAGTGAACCTCTAGCCAAAATAGATTATGTAAAGATTGTGGATTTAAAAACTATCCAACCCGTAAATACTATTGAAAAACCTATATTATGTGCTATGGCAGTATATATTGGCAAAACTAGATTGATTGATAACTTTATCTTTGAGGAAGTCTAATACTAAGAAAGGGAATTTTTAAAAGATATGTACATTACTATGTTAAAGGGGAAAATCCATCGTGCAACAGTAACTCAAGCAGAGTTAAACTATGTGGGAAGTGTAACTATAGATAGTGAACTTCTTGAAAAGTCTGGAATTTTGGAATACGAAAAAGTTCAAATAGTAAACGTAAACAATGGCAACAGATTTGAAACCTATACAATATCGGGAGAACGTGGCAGTGGTATGATATGTCTAAACGGTGCGGCAGCTAGACAATGTTCTGTTGGTGATAAGATTATAATTATGGCATATGCTCAAATGACCCCTAACGAGGTTAAAGACAATCCACCTAAAGTGGTATTCGTCAACAATGATAACTCCATAAATAAAGTTACTAGGTATGAAAAGCATGGCTCACTTTATGAAATAGTATAGTAAACCATGTAAGTTAAAATATTGATATATTTGGAGAGTGAATCTATGCTTAAAAATAAGACCATAGTTTTAGGAATCACTGGAAGCATTGCAAGTTACAAGATAGCTAACTTAACTAGTATGTTAGTAAAACAAGGTTGTGATGTCCATGTGATTATGACAAACAATGCAACCAACTTTATAAATCCAATAACCTTTGAAACTCTAACTAACAATAAGTGCCTTGTAGATACTTTCGATAGAAACTTTCAATTTCATGTAGCACACGTATCACTTGCTAAAAAGTGTGACTGTATGTTGATAGCTCCAGCGAGTGCAAATATAATCGGAAAGGTAGCGAATGGCATCGCAGACGATATGTTATCCACTACTGTAATGGCTTGTAAATCTCCAGTAATGTTTGCTCCTGCCATGAATACTGCCATGTATGAAAATCCCATAGTACAAGATAATATGAAAAGGTTAAAATCATATGGTTATGGAATCATAGAGGCAGATAGCGGTTATTTGGCTTGTGGTGATACTGGCAAAGGTAAGATGCCATCAGAGGAAGTTTTATTCAATCACATTAGAAAATCCATTGAGTGTGAAAAAGATTTACTAGGTAAGAAAGTTCTAGTTACTGCTGGAGCAACTCAAGAAGCTATAGACCCAGTTAGATTTATCTCTAACCATTCAAGTGGAAAGATGGGTTATTCTATAGCTGAAAGATGTATGCTTCATGGTGCAGAGGTTACTCTAGTTAGTGGATTCGCTACGGCTACTCCCCCACCTTTCGTTGATTTAGTTAGGGTTACATCTGCAGAAGATATGTTCCAAGCAGTAACTAAAGATTTTCACAAGTATGATATTATAATAAAGTCATCTGCGGTTAGCGATTATACTCCGTTGACCACAGCTAATCACAAGATTAAAAAATCTGATAATGATATGTGTATACCTCTAAAGCGTACTAAAGATATATTAGCGTACTTAGGCTCTAATAGGTTAGATACTCAATATGTGTGCGGATTTTCAATGGAAACTGAAAATCTACTTGAAAACTCTCGTGCTAAGCTAAAGAATAAGAACATAGATATGATAGTCGCAAACAATTTGAATCAACATGGTGCTGGTTTCGGCGTGGATACTAACATAGTAACTATTATAACATCTACCCATGAGGTTCAACTACCAATTATGAGTAAGTCTGAGATTGCTGAAAACATCATTCAACAGATTTTGAAAGAAATATCTTAGTTGACATTTTTTTTTAAAGTGTTATAATATTCTATAGGTAATTTTTATGGCAAAATATGATTTTGCCATCACAAAATTGGAATATAATAAAAAGTAAAGGAGATTTTTTTATGGTTAAAGTTAGCATATTTTCTGGATTTTTAGGTGCAGGTAAGACTACTCTAATTAAGAAGCTTCTATCAGATTGCTTTAAAGATGAAAAGGTAGTATTGATAGAAAATGAGTTCGGTGAAGTTGGAATAGATGGCGGTTTCTTAAAAGATGCTGGTATTGAAATAACTGAGATGAATAGTGGTTGCATATGCTGTACATTAGCAGGTGATTTTACTAAATCACTTGGTGAAGTGTTAGAAAAGTTCTCTCCTGATAGAGTTATCATAGAGCCTAGTGGTGTAGGTAAACTATCGGACGTTATTTCTGCAGTGCAAAAGACTTCAGAAGTACACAACATAGAGTTCAGTGGATTTATCACAGTTGCCGATGCTAGTAAATATCAAATGTTTATGAAAGCTTTCGGTGAGTTCTATAATAATCAAATTGAATATGCAGATGCTATAGTATTGAGCAGAACTCAAAATATTCCTGAAAAGAAGTTAATGGATTGCGTAAATGCAATAAAGACTATCAACGATAAGGCTACCATAATTACCACTCCTTGGGATACTTTAGATGGCTCTATAATTATGAATGCTATTGAAGGTAAATCTAAGTTAGCAGATGAACTTATTGCAGATATTCAACACGAACAGGAAGAACATGAGCATTGCCATCACCACCACCATGATGATGAAGAACATGAACACCATCATGAACACGATGAGCATTGCCACCATCACCACCATGATGATGAAGAACATGAACACCATCATGAACACGGTGAGCATTGCCACCACCACCATGATGAAGAACATGAACACCATCACGAACACGATGAGCATTGCCACCATCACCATGCAGATGATACATTCACTAGTTGGGGTGTTGAAACTCCTAAGAAGTTCACTAAGGACGAACTAACAACAATATTAGAAAAGTTATCCAACAGTGAAGATTACGGTATAATATTACGTTCTAAGGGTATAGTTCCAAGTGCCGATGGTGATGAATGGTACTACTTCGATTTAGTTCCACAAGAGTATGAAATCCGTACTGGTAAAGCCGACTATACTGGAAAACTTTGTGTAATAGGCTCTAAGATTGATGAAGATAGCTTAAA
The DNA here is from genome assembly GCA_021200215.1 of Ruminococcus sp. Classification (GTDB taxonomy): domain Bacteria; phylum Bacillota; class Clostridia; order Oscillospirales; family Ruminococcaceae; genus UBA5884. The sequence goes on from JAJQGV010000049.1 coordinate 19,796, forward strand.
ACTACTATTTAATATCTAGGGGGTTTTGCTGATGAACGAAGAAAACTTTGTACCCGTATTCGTATTTACTGGATTCCTTGAAAGTGGTAAGACTACATTTATAAAGAATGAATGGCTTAAAGAAGATATCTTTCATGATGGTTCTAAGACCGTTATAATACTCTGTGAAGAAGGTATTGAAGAGTTCGACAAAGAAGAACTATCTCAAGATAACATTACGCTCATAACCTTAGACGATGTTTCACAGTTTAATGAAGAGTTCTTAACTAAGGTAAATCAACAGTACCAACCAAATAATGTTATCATTGAGAAGTGTACCTCACAAACCATTGAAGAGATGTTCTCATTTGAATATCCCGAAGATTGGGGCATTGCAGATATTATTACTTTATTAGATGCATCTACTTTCGATATGTATTCAAAAAATATGGGTAAGATGATGTTACAACAGTATCAATATTCAAGTATAGTGGTATTTAATCGTTGCGATGAAAACACCTCTAAACAGAAGTTTAGAGCCAATATTAAGGCAAGTAATCCACAAGCAAATATATACTTCCAAGATATGCAAGGCAACATTGAACAGTTTGAGGGTGAACTCCCTTTCGATTATAATAAAGATACTATTGAACTTGAAGATATTGACTACGGTCTATTCTATATCGACTTGATGGATAATCCACAACGCTATGAAAATAAAACTATTACATTTAATGGTCAATGCGTTCAACCTAAAGGATTCCCTAAGACTGCTTTTGCAAGTGGCAGAAAGGCTATGACTTGTTGTGCCGATGATGTTCAATTTTTAAAGTTACTCTGTCTATCTGAAAATGTAAAGATGCCTAAGTTTAAAGATTGGGATTGGTTTAAGGTTACTGGTGTAATGAATCTACACTCATTACCTGAAAGTCCCGACCAACCTATGCCTGTACTAACTATCACTAAAATTGAAAAATCTGAATCTGCACAGACTGAACTAGTTTATTTTTCTTAAACTACTATATGCTTTTATCCTCTTATAAAAAATCCTACTTACATGAAAATAAGTAGGATATTTTCTTTATTACTTTCTCAATAGTTCATTTACCAAACTTTCTGCAGTAGATATACAAGCTCCACAACCCGTACCTACTCCAGTAATTTCTTGAACCTCTTCGAATGAGGTAGCACCGTTTTTAATGGCATTTTCTATATCTTCTGTAGTTACACCATAGCAGTTACATATAACAGTATCTTTATCCATAAGAAACAATCCTTTCTAAACTAAAGTTAATATTACTAGTATGTACATCTTAGGCTATATTAATGC
>JAJQGV010000006.1 GCA_021200215.1 Ruminococcus sp.
TCATTATTATTAGCCATTGTAACCTTTATGACTAACTATGCTATATAGTTAATCCATTTCCTTTCAAAGATATATCTATTAAATAGAAAAACCTATTATTATACAATAGGAATCCTTCTTAGATACGGTATCTAAGATTTATATTTTTACTACTATTAAAGCATAATATTAGCCGTTTGTGTTGGTAAACTGACGAACGGTCAATGAAATGGAGTAAACTGCTTAAAAATTATCTTTTTTTGGAAAAAGTGTCTAACTTTTTAATAGGTATGGATTCTTCTTACTTGTATGATAAAAATCCCCTTATGTTTTTTAGCCATAAGGGGGTTTTGTATATTTATATAGTATAATATGGATATTAATCTATGAGGTTAATACTTTTAACCTGTTTATTGTAGATACGTTTCATTAAGAAACAAGCAATAATTACAGATATTAGTTCAGCGATAATAAAAGTCGTCCAAATTAGCCATGAGGATTCTAAAGAACGTTTAGCTATCAAAGAAAAAGCCCACGCTACTGGAAGTACGAATATGAACTGTCTACACACTGAAACTATCAAAGATTCCATACCACCATCTAACGCTTGAAAGATTCCTTGAAAAGCTATGTTTGCTCCAGCGAATATAAAACTAATCGATATTATTCTCATGGCACTTATATAGTAATCTTGAGTCACTCCCGATAGTCCAAATATCTTTGAGAATGGTACTGCAAAGATTTCAACTAGAAGTAAACCTGCTACCATGATTATTAAAGTATATACCATACCATACTTAATACCATCATCGATACGTTTCTTACTACCCATTCCATGACCAAATGATACTATTGGAGTAATAGCATCACGTAAACCAAATGCGGCAAATAGTATAAACTGTTGAATCTTGTAGTATAATCCGTATGCAGTAACTAAAGCCTCATCTACGGTAACTAATATTATGTTAAGTCCGTATGTCATTACCGATAGTAATGCTTGTGCTATTATAGCAGGTAGACCAATAGAGTATATCTGCTTTATAATCATGCCAGATGGCTTTATATATTTAAATCCATTAGATATATCTTTATTCACTTTAAGATGGAATATCAAAGCTAGAATAAGGGATACACATTGACCTATTACCGTTGCATATGCAGCACCTTTTACACCAAATTCAGGGCAACCAAGATATCCATATATCATAATTGGGTCTAAAACTATGTTGGTTAAAGCACCCGCTACTTGTGCTATGGTTGAGTACAATGAGTTTCCAGTACTTTGAAGAATCTTTTCAAATATTGAAAAGAACGATATTCCAAAAGATATAGTACAGCATATTCTTGAATATTCTATAGCCATCTCACTTATTATTGGATTATCAGTCTGTGTATCTATATAGAATTCTACTCCCACAAGTCCAAATATTAAGAATACTATATAGATTATAGTTGCTAAAAATATTCCGTTACCAGCTACTTTACTAGCTTTTTCTTTGTTGTTCTGTCCTAAACTTTTAGATATTAATGCATTACAGCCTACACCAGTACCAATACCAACAGCAATCATTAAGATTTGCAACGGAAATGCTAAGGTTAAAGCGTTTAGAGCTAACTCGCCATTAGTTTTCATGTTAGAAACAAATGCACTATCTACAATATTGTATACTGCTTGTAACATCATAGATAGAATCATAGGTATACCCATAGATAGCATTAGTTTATTAACAGGCATAGTTCTCATCTTATCCTGTTTGTTAGTATTTTCCATAAAATCTCTCCTATCATATAGAATAAAAAATCACAAAAAAACGATGTGCAACACTGATTGGAATTACGCAACCGTGCTACACATCGTTAATTATATTATATCAAAATATGGCTTATATGTCAAAGGGAATTTTGAACAAAATCCTTTAGAGATTATACTTAAATATTGTTAGGATTTCTCTTATATGTGGTTAAGAAAGTACCATAACTTCTAAAGTGTAATCTCTGCTATATGGATTATATATTAAGTTCTATTGAGTAAACTACACTTTGATTAGTATCATCGTCGAAGAGTATAATCTTGTCATCGAAGGATTGAATATTTTGAAAGTATCTGCTAATATATCCTTCATTTTGTGATATATCACATATTGCTGTGCCGTTGCTACTTTTTGCGATGTATAAGTTGTAAGGTAGTTCAATAATCTCATCGTAGTTAAAATCTATTATGGTAGTACCCTCAAGATTTATAAGACCATACTTTTCACCACTCACCGTAATAGCATATCCACGGTTGAACATATATATTGGATATAGTTCGGAAAAACCTTTACGAGCAAAGCATGGATTTCCATCATCGTCCTCAACAAACTTACATTCTATGGTAAATATATTGTTTCCGTCCATATCGCAATAGTAAACTAGATTGTCTTTCTTTACCATAGCCATCTTATCATCGTCACTGTAGTAGTATATTTCATCGTATACATCTCCAACGAATACTTCTCCTGTTACGTTTGCAATAGTAACCTTTTTAAACTCCACATTTTTAGGGAATACAATCTCTTGAGTAGTAGTTCCGTAGAGTACATACTTACCAATGACCTTTTTAGGTTTTCCATCTTCATCGGTAGAGTATATACTACTTTGAAACTCTTCAACGGTATATGGCAGTAGGTTAGATTGTTCAACTTCATAGGTATCTTTTAGTGCCATGTAATCGCCATGTGCCAGAGGTATTCCGTTAAGGTCGAAGTAATACACATCAGTTTCAGACCGCCAACCTTTGATAGTTTCATCGCTTACAAAACAAACATCTTTGTATATAGGTGATATTAATATGCTACCATCAGTAGAGCATACACCCATAGAAAATTCCGTATCTGCAAGTAGGTCATCTATTATAAATAGTTCACTTTGATAATCAGTGATAGTGTAATTAAGTGTCGCTTGTTTTTGTAGATAGTACTTACTATCAATATCAATAGTGCTTGGAAAATCGGAAGTTTTATTCTTTGGAGTGTATATTATTATAGATATTATAGTTATAACAGCTGTAACTATAGCTATTATTATTATAATGTCTCTCTTTTTAGATGCCTTTGCCACACTAACACCACCTTAATTAAAATCTTTTCCATTTGCTAATTAGTAAAGTGACCGCACTGCATATAAGATTGTATAATAGTATCATGCTAGGGGTTAATTCTCTAAAAGCTCCCATACTTATAAACGATATTCCTATTATGATTCCTACTATGCAGGATACAGAATGTAATATATTTCCTATTATAGAGTTTCTATGAATATTCTTAGTAGCAACTAATAGTTTGGTAATCAAGCCAATATCACCATTGGTTACTATTGATGAGCTACACTTAGGTTTCTCGGTAAAGTATTCTTTAGTTTCTTGATATAGTTCATATGGAATGACTTTAACGTTATCGGGGTCTATTCCAAATAGGTAGTTTATTCTATTTACAGATACTAAGAAATCACAAGAAGTAATAGCTATTGCAATTCTGTTATTTTCAAGAGAATGTAAATCTTGTTTAATCTTTTTGTTTGGAACTATATCTATAATCAGCATTAAGGCTAAGTTTCCAGAAACGGATATATATATACCATCTTTTTTAGAACCCACTAATTCGTTCTCCTTGGATTTACTAGGTAGATTTTCAATGTTGTGCAGTTCCATAAGTTCACGATTTCCCATCAATACACGCTTGTTGTCAATCCAGCCACATATTCCTAAACCATCTTCATATGAGCAGTTTTCAACATCACGAATCATATCAAAGTTACCGTCTAACATATCCAGTAGGGTAGGAGCGAGTATGCTATTTACCTTTTTAGCTAAGCTTATAGCATATATTAAAGTTTCGTCTACTTTAGCGTTAGAGAAAAGTTTTAATGCTGATATGTTTATAGAGCCTTTAGGGAATATATCATTAGCGTTCAGTATTATTGAGTTGGTATCGTAGAAATCTTCAACGGCTTGATATCCTAATAGTATACCATCACGTTTAGCGTATCTATTGGATACATCGTACAACATACTATTTATGTACAATGTAATACTAAAACATGAACAGAACGATATCAACATTGAGAATATTGATACTATTCCTACTGGAATCACCATGTCAAAAGATTTATTATATACTATTGAGGCTATTACAGATACTATTAACGATACTATAGATACTATAGGTATGGCAAATTTAGAAAATCTATCTGCCATATCGTATGAATAGGTGTACTTAATAAAGTCTGATGCAAACTTAGATTTCTTCTTGTATACAGTAACTGGATAATCTTCTACTAAGCCTTTAGTAATCTTTTCTGCATTGTAATCATCTTGCATACAAAACATTCCGAACTTGTCCCTATCACGGCTAATGGACTTAAAGTTATTTTCTTCACGCTTAATAATTAACATCTTGCCTATTAGATTCATTAGAACACCTATTAAAGCTATAGGCATATATATGTTTAACATCTTCTCTTCAACTAAAGAGTCTGCCATAAAGAATGTTATTATAGATGTTATGGTTGCCGAAACTATGCCTATAGATGCAAAACTATCGCTGTCAGATTTACGTTTAAATATCTTAACTATGCCAGTAGCTATAGACTTTGCAGAAGTCAATATGGCTACCAATCCAAAAGCAGATTGTACCATTAAGTATCCTGTAGCGGATATTTCAGTATTTAGAGTATCGAATATAGGTAGACCTATATCATTTGCCAATGTGATGTACAAACTTAAGATGGAAATGAGAGAAGTTACTATTATTCTAACTAATAGACCAGTTTTCATCTCAGAGATATATTCTTTAACCTTAGCTTTGTCATCATAGGAGTTGAAATCACTTATAGAAGTATTATGGAAAGTATGTTCATCGTTTTCTATAGGTACTTTATTTAAAGTTTCCTCATAGTTATCATATTCTCCGTTGCGAACCTGCTGTTGGAACTCTTCACGGCTTTGGATAATCTTCTGTTCTTGGAGTATACCATCTTCAACGTTAGAGAACAGTATTGAAGTATCAGGAGTAGATTTTATTTCTATGTGAATCTCTCCAGAGCGTTTTCTATTTCTGTGTTTTTCGGTAGTTTCCTCAACATAGGATTTAAATCTATCTATAGGATTAAAGTCGGGGTCTTGCCAAAAGTGTTTGTATCTAATAGGCTCTTCAATAGGTATGTCTATAGCATCATCAGAGGTTTCTTCACTAAATGGAATGATGTAGTCATCATCTGTGAAAGATTCGTTCTTAGTAGTAGTAGTTTCAGTGTTAGTAATAGAATTATCTTCGTTGATTGCAGAAGTTTCTTCTTGTTGGACAGGTTTAGGCTCTTCAACGGTTGATGTCTTTTCAACCTCTATATTTTCAATAGGAACTTTCTTAGTATCTTCAAGACTATTATTCATAGTAGATGTTATATCTTCTTGCTGTTGTGTTGTATTATTATCGATGGTTTCAATAGCATCATGCAAAGATTTTTCTTCTTCCATCTCGTCGATTTCATCGCCATCGTTAGAGTCCTGCATCTGTGAAAGTTCTTCCATTAAGAAGAAGTTCTTAATACGTTTAAATATGTTAGGTTTCTTTTGTACTTCTTTTACCTTAGTTTCAATAGTAGATGTATCTTCTTTAGGTTCAGCTGTAGGAGTTTCAACTTTAGAAGAGATATCCATCTTTGTAGTACTTTCAACCACTTTAGTATCTGGTATGGTAGAATCTATAGGAGTATCTATAGTTTTAGATTCTGTAACCGTTTCTATTGGAGCTTCTTCTTTAGGAATATCAACAATATTAGGTACTGTATTAGGTGTATACTCTTCTTTGATAGTTTCTTGAACCTTTGGAATCTCTGTAATCTGTTTATCTTCATCTACTATAGGTGTCTGAATAGTAGTATTTTCCACAACGGTATCTTTTTCGATAGGTTCTTCAGTCTTAAGCGTTGCAATAGTCGTATTAGATACTTCTTCAACTATTGGAGTATCTTTCTTAGGGTCAGTATTTTGTTCGGTAGGAGTATCTATTAAACTGTTAAGTAGGTTATCAATATCGTTTAGAACCTTAGTAGTACCTTGAGTAGTATTTGTAATCTTGTCAGTAGAACTTATTGTTATGTTAGAATTTTCTTTAGCATCATCTTTTCCATTGGTAATATTTTCATCATCATCTTCAATGGTAAAGAAGTCAATCATGCGTTCTTTAAAAGTTTCTTTCTTTCTAGGGGAAGTCTTTTCTTTGTTAGTAAATAGGTCTACCATAAACTCTTTAAAAGATTCTTTCTGTTTAGGAGTATCTAAATTGTTATTCTCAACCGTTGTAGCAGTTTCCTTAGTAGAAGTATTTTCAAGGTTAGAAGTTGTATCTTTTGAAACTTTATTAGTGCTTGTAGATTCCTCATCATCAACTGGAAAAGTATAGTAGTCTACGATTCTATTCCAAAGTGATTTCTTATCTTTATTCTTAGTTTTAGTCTTAGTCTTAGATTTTTTCTTAACTTGAGTGCTTTCCGCATTAGAATTATCATTATTGGTATATTTAGCATCGTTCTTAGAGTATTTAGAGTTCAACTCGTCTATCTGTTGTTGTTTTTTAGCTTTAGCCTTAGAAATCTTTTCGGACATATTAGCAAAATCTTCATTAGATATATCATTGTGGACTTTAGAATAGCTCTTCTTTAGATTAGAACTTTCTAACTTAGCCCTATCGTTTCTGCTATCTATCTTTTTATGTTCACTAGTAGTAGATGTATCATGGTTGTATGATATATTCTTGTGATTGTGTCTATCTGTATCGATTTCCTTACGGTCAGGACGAGAATTTATCTTAATTACTCCCTTGTTGTAGTATTGGCTAGAATAATCATCTTTTTTAGGGTTTTCGATAATCTTGTTAGGCTTGTTAGTAAATGTAGCGTAGTTTATAGCGGAATCCGATAGTTCACCCTTAGATATTGCTTGTAACCGTTCCATTTCTAACTGTTCTAGGGTCTTAGGGGGTTCAACTGGGATTTCTTTAGGTTGATTATCATTACTATTAGTATTATTCTGTTCAAGTTTTTTCTGACCATCGGGAGAAAATTCTTCAAGAATGTCATTTAGAGAGATGTTATCTTTCGACATTAAAAGTTCACCCTTTCTTAAAGTTTACTTGTTTAAACGTTGCCTTAATGCTTCATAGATAAATATACCCCCAGCTACAGAGGCGTTTAATGAGTTTAATCTACCACACATAGGTAGACTTAATAGAAAATCACATTTGTTTTTAATAAGTTTACCCATACCGAATCCCTCTGAGCCTATGATTAAAGCTATACCCCCAGTAAGGTCAGTATCTGTATAGTTAGAACCAGATGCATCTGTGCCATATATCCAAACGTTGTTATCTTTTAGAAAATCTATGGTAGATGCTAAGTTGCCAACCCTAGCTACGGGTACATAGCTTACAGCTCCTGCCGATGTTTTTCTAACGGTAGCGTTTAAAGTAGCACTTCTTCTTTTGGGAATTATTATTCCATCTACACCAGCCGTTTCACAGGTTCTAATTATTGCTCCTAGATTATGGGGGTCTTCTACCTCATCGCAGATTACTATAAAGGGTTTAGTTCCTTTCTCTTTGGATACGTTTAATATATCCTCTACGGATACATACTCAGCACTACCTATAGTTGCAATTACGCCTTGATGCGACTTATTCTCGCACATTGATGATAGTTTCTTGTCTGATACATTCTTAACGGTAATATCCTTCTCTTTAGCTAATGCTATTATATGAGAAATCACACCACCATTAGATGATATATACAACGTGTCGATAATCTCATTAGATTTTAAAGCCTCTAATACGGGATTCCTGCCAATGATTATATTTTCTAAGTTACTGTTTTTTTCTTTAAAATTTTCCATATATAAAAATCTATCCTTTGTTTCAATCCACGCTCGGTAATTTCAAGGAGTGCGATTATGCATACTTAGTATGCGTGAATTAACCTCGTGTCAGTAGGGGATACCGATTTCTCTCCACCCACCACTGTCGTTAAGTTTTCTTTTAACAGTTTATTCCACCACCTATAGAGTAGCGTTGAGGGAATTTTACTGATTGTGTTAAACTTATACCTCATCATTATAACATTTTTCCGTTAATATTACAACTTTTTTTCTTATTTTTTTAAAAACATTTTTTAGAGAAAAAATATCCAACCGCACACCAAGAGGTATGCGGTTATTTTTAACTATTGTTTCAATCCACGCTCGATATATTATTGAAAAGGGGGCATATCGAATGTGATATACCTTAGTGGAATTAATTGCCTATTAACTGTAGAATCTGGTTTTTAGGAATTAATCCAACCGATTGATTTACAACCTTACCATTTTCTATAACTATCAAAGCTGGAATACTAGATATTCCAAACGTTTGAGCAAGTTCTCCTTGTTCATCTACGTTTACCTTTCCAAACTTTACAGTGTTAATCTCTTCAGAAACTTCATCTACAATAGGTGATAGCATGGTGCATGGCATACACCACGTAGCCCAAAAGTCGAGAAGAACTTTCTTATCAGATTTTAAAACTTCATTTTCAAAGTTTTCCTTAGTAATGTTTATAATCATTGTTAATAAACCTCCTTATATTAATCTAAACTTTTGTAATATAGCATACAGTGACAATATCCTTCAAAGTTAGGGTCTTTAATTTGGTCACGAAACTCTTTGCACATACATTTGTTATCCTCAATGCGTTCAACTTTGCAAGGACAGTATCCACCTTTTAACTTTAAGCCTTCTTGAAGTCTTTTAACTACTTCCTTATCTTGATTAAAAGTAACCTTCATGGTATCACTCCTTTGCATAAGATTACACACTTAACCTTTCCCATAAGGTTAGTTTTTATTCTAAATGTTGATATACATTATATTATACCATATTAGTAGATATATTTCAATACGCAAATAGAATATATATATCTTAAGTAAGTATTATATCTTATATGATAATGCTTTACCAAAAAATAGAATAATAGTTGTATATTGATTAAATCGTGAAATTTTTACTGATATACTCCGTGCGATTTGTGAATACTAACTAAATCAAAAAATAGTGATATTTTATCTATTTCACCAAATTATCACAATGTTTGTTGTATAATTGTGACGAAAATTCTTTTTTTTAGAAATTTCTGTTGACGATTTGCCATTTATGTTATATAATATATATAGTGTTAATTCGATTGATGTTATTTCATTCCGTATTTTTATTTTTCTACATATTTTATTATGGTAGTAATTTTGCACGAGCTTTATTATATCGTGTTTGGGATTGTAATAAACAATGATGTAACACTCGTTTTGTTGTCTCCTTTCTTTTGTTCTACACATTTTTATTATTTAATATTATTTCATTTGCAGAACCCGTTGTTCTGCTTTTTTTTTGCAATGATTTATCTATTATAATTATTTCATAAAATTTTCACTTATAAAACTGAATTTTAATGCAAAAATCATAATAAATATCTTGACATACAAATTTTAGTGTGCTAAAATAATAGTAACGTTATTAGGGGTATTCCCTAAATATTAACAATATTATATTAATATGAATAGGAGTTTTTATTATGTCAAGGAAAATGAAAACTATGGACGGCAACAACGCTGCCGCATGGGCATCATACCCATTTACAGATGTTGCTGCAATATATCCAATCACACCATCATCAGTAATGGCAGAGGTTACTGACCAATGGTCTGCAAAGGGACAGAAGAACATCTTTGGTGACCCTGTAAGAGTTGCTGAAATGCAATCTGAGGCTGGTGCTGCTGGTACAGTGCATGGTTCATTATCTGCTGGAGCTTTAACTACAACATATACAGCATCACAAGGTTTACTCCTTATGATTCCTAATATGTATAAGATTGCTGGTGAACTATTACCATGTGTAATCCATGTATCTGCAAGATGTGTAGCTTCACACGCTTTAAATATCTTTGGTGACCATAGCGATATCTATGCCTGTCGTCAAACTGGTTTTGCTATGCTATGTTCCTCTAACCCTCAAGAGGTTATGGATTTAGGTGCTGTTGCACACCTATCCACAATTAAGGGTAGAGTTCCATTCATTCACTTCTTTGATGGTTTCCGTACTTCCCACGAAATCCAAAAGATTGAAACTTGGGACCAAGAAGACCTTAAGGATATGCTAGATATGGACGCCGCTCAAGCTTTTAGAGATAGAGCGTTAAATCCTGAACACCCAGTATTAAAGGGTACTGCTCAAAACCCTGATATATTCTTCCAAGCTCGTGAAGCTTGTAACAAGTACTATGACGCTATCCCTAGCATAGTTGAAGACTATATGAACCAAGTAAACGCTAAGATAGGTACTAACTACAAGCTATTCAACTACTATGGTGCTGAAGATGCTGAACAGATTATCATAGCTATGGGTTCTGTAAATGATACCATCGAGGAAACTATAGACTATCTAAATGCACAAGGTGCTAAGTTAGGTCTAGTTAAGGTTAGATTGTATCGTCCATTCTGTGCCGATAAGCTAGTTGAGGCTATTCCATCTACCGTTAAGAAGATTTCCGTTCTTGATAGAACTAAAGAACCTGGTTCATTAGGTGAACCTCTATACTTAGACGTTGTAGCTGCTTTAAAGGGTACTCAATTCGAGAGTATTCCAGTATTTACTGGTAGATACGGTTTAGGTTCTAAGGATACTACTCCTGCTCAGATTAAGGCAGTATTCGATAACACTTCTAAGCCAAGGTTTACTATTGGCATCATTGATGATGTTACTAACCTATCACTAGATGAGGGTGAAGCATTAGACTCTGCACCACAAGGAACTACATCATGTAAGTTCTGGGGCTTAGGTGCTGATGGTACTGTAGGTGCTAATAAAAACTCCATCAAGATTATTGGTGACCACACAGATATGTATGCTCAAGCATACTTCTCATACGATTCTAAAAAATCTGGTGGTGTAACAGTATCACACTTAAGATTTGGACATACTCCAATTAAGTCAACCTACTTGATTAATCGTGCCGATTTCGTTGCCTGTCATAACCAATCCTACATATCAAAGTATGATATGGTTTCAGATATCAAGCCAAACGGTACTTTCTTACTAAACTGTCAATGGAAAACCATTGATGAGTTAGATAAACATCTACCCGGACAAGTTAAAAGATACCTTGCACAGAATAATATTAACTTCTATACTATCGACGGTGTAGACTTAGGTATCAAGACTGGTATGGGCACTAGAATCAATACTATATTACAGTCTGCATTCTTTAAGTTAGCTAACATAATACCTTTTGAAGATGCTCTTCAATATATGAAAGATGCCGCTAAGAATTCTTATCTAAAGAAAGGTGAAGATGTAGTTAAGAAGAATTGGGACGCTATCGATGCTGGTTATCAAAACATCGTTAAGGTAGATATCCCTGCTGATTGGGCTAACGCTGAAGATACCAAGATGGGTATGGATAAGGCTGTAGGCGATAACAAGAAGTTAATCGACTTTGTAAACAATATCCAACAACCTTGTAACGCTCAAGCGGGTGATAAGTTACCAGTATCTACTTTCGTTGATATGGCTGACGGTACTTTCCCACAAGGTTCTGCTGCATTTGAAAAGAGAGGTATTGCCGTAAACGTTCCTAATTGGATATCTGATAAGTGTGTACAATGTAATAACTGTTCATATGTATGTCCACACGCAGTTATTAGACCTTTCGCTATGACTGATGATGAGGTTGCTAATGCACCAAGTCAAACCGTAGCAGTAGACTTTAAGCCTAAGGCTATCGATGGTATGAAGTTCGTTATGGGTGTATCTGTTTTAGATTGTACTGGTTGTGGCGTATGTGCTAACGTATGTCCTACTAAGGCTATCGATATGAAACCTCTTGATAGTCAACTCGACCAACAAGAAGTATTTGATTACGCTGTTAAGACTTCCGACAAGCCTGAAATAGTTGAAAAGTTTAAGGATACTACTGTTAAAGGTTCACAGTTCCTACAACCTATGTTAGAGTTCTCTGGTGCTTGTGCAGGTTGTGGAGAAACTCCATACGCTAAGCTAGTAACTCAGTTATTTGGCGATAGAATGTACATTGCTAATGCTACAGGTTGTTCATCTATTTGGGGTGGTTCTGCACCATCTACACCATATACTACCAATAAGGCAGGAAAAGGTCCAGCATGGGCAAACTCATTATTCGAGGATAACGCAGAGTATGGTTATGGTATGTTCCTTGCACAGAATACTTTAAGGAATAGAGCTATCAATAAGGTTAAGGCACTCCAAGAGGTAGCTGAAAAGCCAGAGATTAAGGAACTAATCCAAAACTACTTAGATACCGTTAATGACAGCAAGGCTAACGCTGTAGCTACTGAAAAGATGGTTCAAGCTATCCAAGAGTGTGGTTGCTGTAAGCCAGAGGCTCAAGAGGTATTAAAGTCTAAGGATTATCTAAGCAAGAAATCCATGTGGATTTTCGGCGGTGATGGTTGGGCTTACGATATAGGTTTTGGTGGCTTAGACCACGTTATCGCAAGTGGCGAAAATGTAAACATCTTCGTATTTGATACTGAAGTTTACTCTAATACAGGTGGACAAGCATCAAAGTCTACACCTACTGGAGCTATCGCTCAATTTGCTGCTGCTGGTAAGGTAGTTAAAAAGAAAGATTTAGCTGGTATTGCTATGAGTTACGGATATGTCTATGTCGCACATATTGCTATGGGAGCTAATCCTGCACAGTGCCTAAAGGCTATCCAAGAGGCTGAAGCTTATGATGGCCCATCATTAATCATAGCATATGCACCATGTATCAATCATGGTATTAAGACTGGTATGGCTACTGCTCAAGCTGAAGAGAAAAAGGCTGTTGAGGCTGGATATTGGCATCTATACAGATATAACCCATCTCTTAAACTTGAGGGTAAAAACCCATTCTCATTAGATAGTAAAGCACCTAAGGTTGATGAAAAGTATAAAGAATTCTTAATGGGTGAAGTTCGTTATAACTCTCTAGCACGTTCTAACCCTGAAAGAGCCGATAAGCTATTCAATCAAGCGGTTGCAAACGCTAAGGAAAGATACGACTATCTACAAAGATTAGTTACTCTATATGGTACAACTACTCAAGAATAGTTAATTATTAGTCTATATATACAAACCCACAAACTTCAATTAAGAGGTTTGTGGGTCTTTTTATGCGAATAAAATCTACACGGTAAGTCGTAAGGAGTCGAACCTTAGATTTATTGTAAAAATCCTTTACTCATAAGCAACCAATAATAATTTGTTGTTCACACCGTTATCTAATATCATGGGTAGACTATCTAATCTTAGCACCGCAAGGGATACTATCATCTAAGATTAGTAACTTAGCAGAGCCATCTGGCATATCGGCACAGCAGAGCATACCATTGCTTTCAACTCCACAGAGTTTAACAGGCTTTAGGTTTGCAACTATCTGAACCTTTTTGCCGATTAAATCTTCTGGCTTGTACCACTGAGCAATCCCCGATACTATTTGACGTCCGCCCATACCGTCATCTATTTGAAAACATAGTAACTTTTTAGATTTCTTAACCTTTTCACATGAAAGTATCTTACCGCAACGGAGTTCAACCTTAGCGAAATCGTCTATAGTAATTTCAGGATTTAATACTATCTCTTGTTTTTCCTCTTGAGGATTTTCTATAGTTTCATTAGCTTTAGCCTCTATATCGGATAACATCTTTTCAGCATCTATACGTTGGAATAGTGCAACGGATTTATTTACAACCGTTCCAACCTCTAGTTTGCCAAAGGTTTCAAGACTATCATAATCTGTAGCGGAAGTATTTAACTGTTGTAAAATCTTTTGAGAAGTATCTGGCATAAAAGGTGATATTAAGATGGCAATGTATCTGATGCCCTCTAGTAGATTATATAATACTGTAGCTAACCTTAATCTGTCATCTTCATTTTCGGATTTTCCCAAAACCCAAGGAGTAGTTTCATCAATGTATTTATTACAACGTCTAGCAAGGTTAAGGATTTCATTTAAAGCGTCTGAAACTCTAAAAGTATCCATAAGTTTATCAACTTTATTAACTGTTTCAAGAGCAGTAGACTTTAATTCATTGTCGATGGTAGCGTGTGCTACAGGAGGTAATATTTCACCGTTAAAGTATTTGGAAGTCATATCTATAGTACGCTTTACTAGATTTCCTAAAGTATTAGCTAAATCGGAGTTATAACGTTCTATAATAGTTTCATATGTTATAGAACCATCTTGAGCGTAAGGCATTTCAGATAGTAAGTAGTATCTAACGGGGTCTACACCTAACAGATTTACTAAATCATCTGCATAGATTACATTTCCACGAGATTTAGACATCTTATCCGTGCCGAATAGTAGCCATGGGTGACCGAATACTTGCTTTGGAAGTGGTTCACCTAGAGCCATCAACATACAAGGCCAGTATATGGTATGAAAACGTAAGATATCTTTGCCTATAATATGAGCATCGGCTGGCCAATACTTTTTATACTGTTCACTAGGATTATCAACATCGTAACCTAGGGCAGTAATATAGTTAGATAGTGCATCTATCCATACATAGATAACGTGCTTATCATCGAAATCTACAGGGATACCCCATTTAAATGAAGTCCTAGATACACATAAATCTTGTATACCTGGTTTGATAAAGTTATTTAGCATCTCTTTCTTACGGCTTTCGGGATATATAAAGTTTGGATTATTTTCAATATACTCCTCTAGTTGTTTTTGATATTTACTCATAGCAAAGAAGTAAGCTTCTTCTTTAGTCTTTTTAACTTCTCTGCCACAGTCTGGACATTTTCCATCTTTGAGTTGAGTTTCAGTCCAAAAGCTCTCACAAGGAGTACAGTACCAACCCTCATATTCACTTTTATAGATATCGCCTTGATTATATAGTTTTCTAAAAATCTTTTGGACGGCCTTTTCATGGTAGTCATCAGTGGTACGGATAAAATGGTCATAGGTAGTATTTAAGGTATCGCAAATGTTTTTAATTTCACTAGCGACCTTGTCAACGTATTCTTTAGGTGATACTCCAGCTTTTTCAGCATACTCTTCAATCTTTTGACCGTGTTCATCAGTACCAGTACACATAAATACATCATAGCCTTGAAGTCTTTTGTACCTAGCTATAGCATCGGTGAGAACTATCTCATAGCTATTGCCAATGTGTGGCTTTCTTGATGTATAAGCTATTGCAGTAGTAATATAATACTTTCCTCTGTTCATTGGAAAAACCTCCTAAAAATATTTCATGATTATCTTAATTGTACTACATATTGTGAAGTTTGTCAAATAAAAATATCGAGGCAATATATTAAATTGCCTCAATAGTGTATTATATTAAAAATCTAAGTTCTACGCTTTTTATTTAATGATTATTTTAATCTAACCTTAAGTGAGTCATCACCTAAGCCATATACACAAGCTAGAGGTATATCGTAAGTGTCAACATCATCAGATACTATAAATCCTATCTTAAAAGTGATGCTTTCATTTGGACTTACATTGATTATATAGTCTTTATCGTCGCTATTTTCAAAGGCAATAGGTTCATTGTAACCTATATCAAAAGATGTACCATCTGTTAATTGGAACTGCTTATAGAATGTCAAAGTAGTATCGGATAGATTTTCAACGGTAGCCTCAATGATAACTGCATGGTAACCATCTTGAATATTTCCGTTGCTGTCGACGTGAGCGTAATCCATATCAATATTATCTCTTACAATTAGACCGTCTAAGTTGTCTGTGGTTTTGTAGTCGGTTATGGTTAGTTTAAAGTCTTGATTATATTCATCATTGAATATGAACGTATGACTGCTATCAGTACCTATTGATACAGCATCTTGCATATATTCTAAAGCCTCATCTTTGTATAGAGGTATAACATCTTCAATAGGTGGATTTAATACAGGTTCTACATCTATGTTAATGTAACAACCATCATCGTCCATATCTAAACCGAAACCACGTTCAATAGGAACTTCAAAGGTTGCACTAGGAGTTTTAACGGTTTTATTCTTCTCTTCAAGTTGATAGTATTCTACGGTTATATAGGTTGTATTCACCAAAGGAGTTTCAAATCTAATGTTAGACATATCTTCCCCATCTTTATAGGATAGTTCATTGCCGTTGTTATCATGTACTAGTATGAAGTATTCACCTTGAACGTTGGCATCTATGGTAGTACTAGTAGGTGATATCGTTACGCTATTTAGAGTGATATCTTCTTGAGTTTGATTAACTTCATAGGTATCTATCTGTGGGTCAGTTAGAGAGATATTAAAACTAAAGGATACAGTATCATCAAGATATTTATCCTCAACACGAGTTTTTTCCTCGTAACACAAGTATTCATAGTTAAATTCGTAGTTGATACCATCATAAGCGGTATTAACGTTGAAGTCTATATCTACTTTAGCACCGTCGAGGTTTTCAACGTTAGATACATCTACATTAATCTTACCTATGAATAGTCCTAGAGTATCACTGTTAGCAGTAAAGATTTGAGTAGATTTTTCACCATTGCTTAAAGATTGTCCATTAATCTTGATATCCATATCACCTGACATATAGTTACATTGAGCTAAATCTTCAGCGTTAGCTTTAATACCATATGTGATATATAGTGTTTGACCATCACAGTAGTAGCTATCGATGTAAGGAGTTATGCAATGCTCGTAAGTTTGAGTATCTTCTGTTAAAGTTGTACTCTCAGCGACCTTAACAGCGTAATCCTTAGTTGGATTGGTTTCATCATTCTGTTGGATTTTAGCTACTAGATTTTCAATTAGGGAAGTATTATCTGCCATAACTGGCATAGACATTGTAATGCCCATAACTGCTACTAAACACGCACTAAATACTGCGACCTTTCTACCTCTATGGGATTTTACACCATTCTTTTCTTGATATTCTTGCTTTCTCATCTCATCATCAACCTTTCTTTGTATACGATACTTTAGATTATCATCGGGCTTAAAACTATCTATTGTATGAATAAAGTCCTTTTTGTACATAATCCATTTCCTCCTCTAAATCTAGTTTAAGTTTTTCTCTGCCACGTTTAAGACGCATTTTAACAGCAGACTTTCCAATCTTTAATGTGTTAGAAATTTCCTCAATAGAGTAATTCTCATAGTAATATAAGTATAAGACTATTCTATACTTAGGTGGCAGATTATATAGTAATTCTGTTATATCACTGTGAACATCATCTATAGGTATATCTTGTATAGCCTCTATGCCTACAGTATTTTTATTCCAAAATGTACTTAGGTGATTCTTACAAGCGTTTATGGTAACCCTAATAATCCAATAACGCTCATGCTGAGGGGTATCGAACGTTTGATGTGTAGTAAATAATTTCACGAAAACATCTTGGGTAATATCTTGTGCATCAGATTTGTTACCTAAGTAGGTCATGGAAAGTTTGAAGATTAAATCACTGTATAGTGAGTACTTCTCATCGAATAGTTGATTGTCCATGGTACTTATCTCCTTTCACTATAGAAACAAATCTAAACGGAAAAAGGTCACAAAGATAACAAAAAAAAGCGGATTTTTTTAATCCGCTTTTTTATTTAGAATAATATTTATTATTAGTCTTTTTTTCTAAGTGCAATAACTGATAATCCAGCAGCTGCAAAAGCAACTGCAACTGCACCTAAGCCAGTATCACCAGTAGCAGGGGAATCAGATGTAGTTGTAGTAGTAGTGGTGGTAGTAGTAGTTTCATCATCATCATTGCTATTAATAGTACCAGTTAGTTCATTTAAAGCAGATTTATCAGTATAACTGTTTAGCTCTAATTCAATATATTCATTAGTAGTACCTATTTCTATGCTATAATCAATTGATAGAGTTCCATCTTCTAGTTCTGAGTAACCATCGATAATGAAAGCCATAGCCTCATTGTTATCATCTTCATCTGTGACTTGTACAACATAAGCAAGTTTACCATCTACAACGGTTAAAGATAGATATGTACCATAAGCTATTTGGAAAAACTTTTCGCCACTTTCATCTAAGTCTTGATTAATCTCTACAACCTTACCATCTTTTATAGTGTAGATATCATAGTAGCCCCAAACGTAGTTGACGTTATCAGTAGCATCGTACTCATAGTCAAAGTTGTCAGCGACTATAAGTTCTTCAACACCATCTCCGTTGATATCGAATAGATAGTAACCTAAGTTATCATATACGGTATCGTAACCTTTACTAGAAACTATGCTTCCAGCGTTGTTTATTATGCTGTTGTATAGGCTATAGTCTACATCGCTTTGAACCTTAGTAGTAGTGGTAGCAGTGGTAGTAGTAGTTTCATCATTTGATGCACCTGGAACTAAAGCTGTAGTAGTAACATTACCACTATCAGGAGCATCGAAAGCAAGACCATTAACTTCAAAGTTGATGGTTATGTTTTCTGAGCAAGATACGACGTTATCTATATCTTGAACGTTACGACTAGACCAAGTATCGTATATAGATAGACGATAAGTAGCACCATCATCGTTAGTACCATCAGCATTAGCAGACTTAGTATACTGTATTTCAACACCATCTATAATGATACTAGAGATATCGAAAGTCATATCCTTATATATTTCAACTTGATTTTCATCTTGTTGATACATATTAATATCAGTGCTAATACCTAAGAAGTCAATCTGTTCAGCACCACAGCCTTCGGGAATATCAAAAGATATAGTATAAGAACCGTTTCCAACTATATCTATAGCTCCAGCAGCATCGGAAGCACTCCAGTTTGAAACACCAGTGACATTGTCACCACCGCCATCTTGCATCATTAACCATGCTTGACCAATAGTATCCGCACTAGCATTTAAGGTGCTAAACATTCCCATAGTAGTACCAACTAAAGCTAAAGTAGTAATACTAGCCATCATTTTTTTGATATTCATAATTGCATCCTCCAAAAAATTTTTTCTAATTAGATTATACTATCTTTAGTTGGAAAAGTCAAGTATTTTTTAACCAAAACTATTCCATTGTTAATATATAGTTGCTAATATTATTCTTTTTGAGTACTTTCACGAAATATTAATCTATGTTGAGCAAAATGCCTACCTGTATGGGTATCTTTGTGCATAAGGTTGTCTACAGTCATACTAAGTATATCATTGCCAATCTGTTTGCAAGGCTGGTCTACCGTGGAAATACTTGGCATAAAAGTTTCCGAGATAGATGTATTATCAAAACCCATAACAGAAAACTTCTTACCAATAGGCAGATGATTTTCTATCGCCTTTCTAATTACACCCATTGCAAGTAAATCGGATACTGTAAATATGGCAGTAGGTGGATTTTCTAGGGTCAAGAAGTATTCAAGAGCTTTTTCTCCACTAGAGTAATCATATGTGCCACGGTAGATTAATCTATCATCAAATGGAATGTTATTCTCTTCTAACGCTTTGATGTATCCCTTTTCTCTATCTATTGCAGAGAAGATAGTTTCACCCTCTATGCCAATAGATACCATACCTATGTTAATATGTCCTAAACCTATTAAGTAGTTTATAGCATCGTAAGAGGCAACTTCATCATCTATAGTAAGGGTTAGAATATTACTGTTTTCAACACGTTCACAACATAGTGATATACAATATTTCTCGTTAAGACTATTAAGCAGTTTGTAGTTCAATCTAGTGCCTAATAGAATAACAGCATCTACAGTTCTATTCGATAACATACCCATAAGACGTTCTTCCGTCTTTTCATTACTATTACTAAAACTTATAACTATATCGTAGCCTAAAGTATGAGCCTTTTCAGCTATTCCTTGAAGTATTCCGCTGTAGTAGGTGTGTTCAATGCTTGGAACTATGGCAAGTATGGTATTGGTTTCACGTTTACGCAGATTTCTACCTAGATAGTTAGGTTCATATTCCAACTTTTGGATAGCATCTTGTACTACTTTACTAGTACTCTCTTTAACGCTATCGCTACCATTTAAAACCCTAGATACTGTGGCAACAGATACTCCAGCATACTTTGCAACGTCTTTAATGGTTGCTCTCATATTATTGTTTACTCCTTTCTAAATTTCTTATATAGTGGAATAGAAACTGCTGTGCTATTCCTTGATATTCATATAATGACTTTGGAAATCCAGTGGGATAGTATTCTTTAAGTACACGCTTTATCCAAACGTCTATAGGGAAAGCCTCAGTTCGATGCATTCCAAATAGAAGTACGCATTCAGAAACTTTAGCACCAACGCCCTTGATTTTAATCAGTTCATTTCTAGCAAGTTCTATATTCATGGTAGATACTTTTTGTAAGTCTACTTCTTTAGAGTATACTTTCTGTACGGCATCTATAATATACTTTGCCCTAAAGCCTGACTTTAGATAGTCTATACTTTCAATAGTTTCATCTTTCATCTGTTCAACGGTAGGGAATCGGTTATAGTGTTCGCATAGCCTAGATATTATTAACTTTATCCTTGGAATGTTGTTATTCTGTGATATTATAAATGATATTAAACACTCCCAAGGGTCTTGCCTTAATAATCTTATACCAGATGCATATTCACAAGCCATCTTTAATGTAATATCTGTACTACTAAACATTTCTTTTAGTAGTTCATAGTTGGTATTTAGGTCGAAGTATTCCACCCATCTAGTTAGAAAGAACTCTTCAGAAGTATCTTTGAAGAGTATACCCTCATCGAGTTGTTTAAGTTCAAGATAGTCATTTAGGGCATATCCATGCCAAGATGTATCATCTATCTGTGACCATCTAAAGGCTTGACCACAATCTAAAGTTTCAGATAGGTTAAACTTGGGTTCTTTTAATAGAATATCCTTATTGTTTACAATATATTTCATAGTTAAAAATCGCCACCTTAATATATTATG
>JAJQGV010000159.1 GCA_021200215.1 Ruminococcus sp.
AGTATAATAGTAAGTTAAAGGAGTTTTAAATTTAAATGTCTAACATAAATATTGCAATCGATGGCCCTGCTGGTGCTGGTAAGAGTTCTGTATCTAAGGAAATAGCTAACATATTAGGATATATATATATAGATACGGGTGCATTATACAGAGCTATAGCATATTACACATATAGTAAGGGTGTTGAAGATTTTTCAGATACGAAAGTGGTTGAACTTCTCGATGAGATTGATATCCAACTTAGATACATCGACAACGTTCAAAGAGTGTTCGTCAACGGTTTAGACGTTTCCGATTATATTAGAACTCCTAACATATCTTTAGGGGCTTCTAAAGTTTCGGCTATTCCAGAGGTTAGAAGTTTCTTACTATGCTTACAAAGAGATATAGCTGAAAGTAACAATATCATTATGGACGGAAGAGATATAGGTACTGTAGTACTTCCTAATGCAGATTTAAAGATATTTTTAACGGCATCTGCTGAAGAACGTGCTAATAGAAGATATAATCAGATTAAAGATACTCCTAACTGTCCTTGTTGGGAAGAAATCTTAGAAGATATTAACCAACGTGATTATAACGATACCCACAGAGAGATTGCTCCCCTTAAACGCTCAGATGATGCTATACTTTTAGATACTACTAATATGAACCAAGACGAAACTATAGCACATATACTCTCTTTAATTAGAGAGATTGCTTAACGATTTGGAGTGTTGTTATGGTCTACTTTATACTAAGAAAGATTGTATTCTTTATATATAAAATGTGGTATAACCTATCCATTGAGGGTGTTGAAAATATAGATAACTCTAAACCGCATATATATGCAAGTAATCATAGAAGTTATGCAGACCCCGTATTGATAAGTATATCGGTAAAAGATAGGTTCGCTTACATGGCTAAAGAAGAACTATTCCAACAGAATATATTCTTTACCACATTAATTAAAACTATGGGAGCTTTTCCAGTAGTTAGAGGTAGTGGCGATATGAACGTTATAGATACTGCTATTGAAAAACTTCAAAGCGGTAAAAATTTAGTAATATTCCCAGAAGGTACTCGTTCTAAAGATGGTAAAGTCGGTAAAGGCAAAACAGGAGTCGCTTTAATAGTCGCTAAGTCTAACTTCGATGTTATCCCCGTAGGCATAGTGTTTGAAGGTGAAAAACTTCACTTTAGAAGTAAGGTAATCGTTAGATATGGTAAGCCTATAAGTGCAAGTGAGTTCTCACTTCCAGAAAACGCTACTTCTCGTGACGTTAAGCCCATAAAACATAAAATTATGTCTGCAATTACAGAACTTGTTGAGGGTTAGGAGTTTTTATAGATGAACGTATCCATTGTAAAGCACGCTGGTTTCTGCTTTGGTGTTGACAGAGCCGTAAAAATAGTGTATAATGAGATAGATGTCGCAAATCATGGTAATTATAGTATCGCTACGTTTGGACCAATCATTCACAATCCCGATGTGGTAGATGACCTAAATAGTCGTGGTGTTAGAATTGTTAATAAGATTTCCGACTTAAAACCTAATGAGATTGTAATTATTCGTTCTCATGGAGTTTCAAATACAGTATATGAAGAAATATCTAAACAAGGCAATAAATACATAGATGCTACTTGCCCATTTGTAACTAAGATTCATAACATAGTTGAAGAAAAGTCTAAGGCAGGATATACTATATTTATCGCTGGTGATAAGACTCACGCAGAAGTTGAGGGAATAGTTGGACACTGTATGCATAGCACAGCTTATGTATTCTCTAATGTAGATGAGTTATTGGAACTATTAAACACTATAGAAGATGGCTCTAAGGTTGCCATAGTATCGCAGACTACCTTTAACACCAACGTTTGGAAAGAGTGTTGCTCCGTCTTAAAAGGCTATGCAGATTGCGAAGTGTTTAATACCATATGCAACGCTACATCTAGTAGGCAATTTGAAAGTATAGAACTTGCTAAACGTTCCGACGTTATGATAATAGTCGGTGGTAAGAATAGTTCTAATACTAAGAAGTTATACACCGTCTGCAATCAGCACTGTAAACATTGCATACATATTGAAAACGCTTCCGAACTCGAAGGCATAGACTTTGGAAACGTTCAAAATATTGGTATCACGGCAGGTGCTTCTACACCAGCCTATATTATAAAGGAGGTTCAAGTTCACATGGAGAATTTGAAAAATAGTATTGAAAATAATGAAGTTGAAGATTTTGGTACTCTATTAGACCAATCTTTCAAAAAAATACATACGAAGGAGAAAGTTACCGCTAAGGTAGTTAAGGTTGAAGATAATGAAATTATTGTAGACTTAGGCACTAAGCACACTGGATATGTTTCACTAGCTGACTTAACCGATGACCCTAAGCTAAAACCATCTGATATTGTTAAGGTTGATGATGAGATTGAACTTATAGTTCTTAAGGTTAATGATGCTGACGGTGTCGCTTACCTTTCAAGAAAAGAAGTAGACAAGGTTGACGGCTTTAATAAGGTGGTTAAGGTTTATGAAGATGATGCCGTTATAGAAGGTACTATTGTCAGTGTGGTAAACGGTGGTGTAATTGCTACCTACAGTGGCGTTAGAGTCTTTATACCTGTATCTTTAGTAGGAGTTCCTAAGGGCGAAGACCTAAATAACCTTCTTAAACAGAAGATTAAGTTTAAAATTATAGAGGTAAACGAGGGCAGAAAAAGAGCTGTTGGCTCGGTTAAGGCTGTAAAGAAAGCTGAAAAAGAAGCTGCTGCTCTTAAGTTCTGGGAAACTGTTCAAGTTGGCGATGTTTTCCAAGGCGAAGTTAAGTCTATTACTAGCTATGGTGCTTTCGTAGATTTAGGCGGTATCGATGGCATGGTTCACATTTCCGAACTCTCTTGGAAGAGAATTAAGCACCCTAAGGAAGTTGTATCCGTTGGTGATACTATTGAAGTGTTCGTTAAGGATATGGATAAGGAATCTGGACGCATATCTTTGGGTCATAAAAAGGAAGAGGATAACCCTTGGACTAAGTTCATGAACGAATACAAGGTTGGTGATGTAACTACTGCTACTATAGTATCTATCACTCAGTTTGGTGCTTTTGCTAAGATTATCGATGGCGTAGATGGTCTTATTCACGTTTCACAAATCTCTAATGAAAGAGTTGAGGACGTTAAGAGTGTTCTATCTATAGGTCAAGAGGTTAAGGTTAAGATTACTGAAATTAATGAAGAGAAGAAGAGAATCTCTATCTCTATGAAACAAGCTATAGATGTAGATTAATCTAACACGTGGATTGAAATAAAATTCTATATAAAAATTTAAGGTTGCTTTGCATATGTGTAGAGCAACCTTGTTTAGTGTAAAGTTAGTGAGTATCTACCATACGGTAGATACTCACCATTCACATTATTAGTTTTTAAGATACCTTTAAGTAAGGTTTAATATATAATACTATTTAATAGTTCTACTCTCCATAAAGTGAATATCGCTATTTTTATACTGTTTATACCAGTTTGCGAAATCTCTTAGAGTTGCGTCCATTGGACGAACTGGCTTATATAGAATTTCTCTTCTAATCTTAGAGCTATCCAAGGTTAATGATACTCCATACTTACAGAGCCATCTTTGAGTAACTCTAGGAATTTCTGGAGCATCTTGCGTAAATGCCGTACGTTCATTAGCCTCAGCGGTCTTTAAAGATTTATTAAAAGACATCTCTCTCTTGTAGTGAGGGACTTCTCCCATATAGTAAAATGCCTTATCCACAAAGTTTTTAAACTTCCAACTAGCCTCACCGCATATGTTATATACTTTAAACTCTTTAGTAGATGTTAAAGGAGCATCTACAATCAACTCAACTGCACGTACAAAGTTTTCTATTCCGCAAGGATTGATTAGGTTAGAACCGTTCTTAAAAATAGGTATTCCACCATTTTCACTAAGTTCAACTAGATTACATAGGAACTTAGTATCCCATTGACCTATTATATCGGTAGGTCTAAGGACTATAATATCCATATAGTTACCAGCGTACTGCCTTAGTAGATTTTCTGCCTTAATCTTAGATTGTGCAAAGTAACTAAAGTTATTTTCAACAACGTAGTCATTTTCGGCGACATCGAAACGGTCATTGTTGTCAGTATATACCTCTGCAGAGGATATATATATTAGCTTTTTAACCTTATCCTTAATACAGCGTTGAATTAATACATCGGTTAGGTCATTGTTAAACCTCATATAATCTCTAAGAGAACCCCACATACTTGTCATACCAGCGGTATGAATAACTACATCTGCACCGCTTAAGTCGAAGTTGTCGGCATAACGTAAGTCCCACCATTCAGTTTTTATACCTATGTTGTCGAACATACGCAACCTTTTCTGTTCTCTTCCTAAAGCTACCACATTATGTCCTGTTCTATGTAATGAGGCAGTTATATACGTTCCCAAAAATCCTGAAGCACCAGTTACTGCCACAGTTAATGGTCTATCTAAGTTCATAATATTTTTTTTCAGCCCCTTAAGTATAATTATTACCTAATATTAATTTTAACACAAAGTCACAAAAAAGTCAAGTGCAGATGGTACTTTTTTATGAAAATCATATAATTGCCCCTCGATAAAAATATTAAAATTCACTTGAAAAGCAGTTCAATGTATGATATAATCATGGTATAGCATATATTTTTTTACTATAAAGCTCTACATAT
>JAJQGV010000053.1 GCA_021200215.1 Ruminococcus sp.
CTGTTGTTGTTGTAGCCTTAGTTGTAGTAGTTGTTTCGGTTGGAACTGTTGTTGTAGCCTTGGTTGTAGTAGTTGTTTCAGTTGGAACTGTAGTTGTTGTAGTAATGGTTGTATCGGTTGGAACTGTAGTTATAGTAGTTTCCTCGGTAGTTTCCTCGGTAGTTTCCTCGGTAGTTTCCTCGGTAGTTTCCTCAGTAGTTTCCTCAGTAGTTTCCTCAATAGATTTTTCATCTATCATAACGATAGTCTTATCATCGATTTTAGAAAGTTCCTGTTGAGTTTCTCCTACAAAGATATTACCCTCTTCATCTATTCTAAAATAGATATCTTGAGCGATTTCATAGCCATCTGGAGCGATAGTTTCAGTCAACTTATAAGTACCTGTAGTTAGATTGCTAAAAGTACAAGCTGATTCACCATCAGTAACGTATGTTATAGAATTATCAGTCTTAGTAAGTTGAATATCCTCAGCGTTCTTACCAACTATTTGAACATCACCGATACTACTACCGTCTAATTTTTCGATAGTTAAAGTAGCACCTTTAAGTTCATCGCCACCAACTATTTCTACCTTATTGATAGTTATTGTAATTACCTCATCTTCAATAGTTGTGCTACCAGTAACTGAGCCATCTTCGTTGACTGTAAACTCTACAGACTCCTTATTGATAGTATATCCATCTGGAGCAGAAGTTTCAACTAGAGTGTACTTACCTGCTGGAAGTTTTTGTAATACTGTAGCTGAATTAATAGAAGTAAAGGTTATAACCGAATTATTATCGCTTAAATCTAATTTATTATTGCTAGAAGTTACGTTGCTTAAATCCAAACCATCATTAGATATAATTTGTATAGTAGCACCTGCTAGTTCAGTATTAGCATTAGCAATATCAACCTTGCTAATATTTACCGTAATTTGATTATCTTCCATAACTACCTTTGTAACTTCGTTTCCGTCTATTGTGGTAGTTCCATCTTCGTTTACTACAAATGTAATATTTTCTGCTGTAGCATATCCATCTGGAGCAGTAACTTCACTTAGAGTATATTCTCCACATGGTAGATTACTTAGTACAGTATCTGTAGTTGTAGATGTGAATGATACTGATGTATTATCACTACCATATGTTAATGTATTATTAGAAGTTACTCCGCTTAAGTCAATTCCATCATTAGATGTTACTGTTAAGATTGCTCCCTCTAATTCTGTTCCGCCATTAGTTGCATCTACCTTGCTTATAGTTGCAGATATAACTTCATCTTCCATAACTACCTTTGCAACTTTGCTTCCGTCTATTGTGATAGTTCCATCTTCGTTTACTACAAATGTAATACTTTTTGCTGTAGCATATCCATCTGGAGCAGTAACTTCACTTAGAGTATATTTTCCACATGGTAGATTACTTAGTACAGTATCTGTAGTTGTAGATGTAAATGATACTGAAACTTTGTCATCACTCACTTTTAGAGTAGCATTTTCAGAAGTTACTCCGCTTAAGTCAATTCCATCATTAGATGTTACTGTTAAGGTTGCTCCCTCTAACTCTGTTCCGCCATTAGTTGCATCTACCTTGCTTATAGTTACAGATATAACTTCATCTTCCATAATTACCTTTGTAACTTCGCTTCCGTCTATTGTGATAGTTCCATCGTCGTTTATTACAAATGTAATACTTTCTGCTGTAGCATATCCACTTGGAGCAGTAACTTCACTTAGAGTATATTCTCCACATGGTAGATTACTTAATACAGTATCTGTAGTTGTAGATGTAAATGATACTGAAACTTTGTCATCATTCACTTTTAGAGTAGTATTGTCAGAAGTTACTCCGCTTAAGTCTATTCCCTTGTTAGATGTTACTGTTAAGATTGCTCCCTCTAACTCTTTTCCGCCGTTAGTTACATCAACCTTGCTTATAGTTACATCGAAAGTTTCTATAGTTTCCTCAACTTCATTTTCGAACTTAATAATACTATCCTCTAAATAGATACTAGCAGTAGTAATAGTAGGTTTATCGACCGTTGGAACTGTATCAGTGCCAAATAATGTAATACCGCTTGTAACTTCACCGCTTAAAGCATCTATATTTTGCCAAGAAGTATCTTGAACTAATAAATTCCTTGTATCTGTTCCAGTACAATCTAATTCAATACCAATTATATTATTCATAGAAACAGAACCTAAATTAAACACATGCCAATAATCATTATACGTAGTAAACTCTACTTGTGATATAGTTGAACTAGTTCCATCGGCATAGTAGAAAGTTACAGAATTAACAGTTAAGCCAGTAGAATTATCATTGAATGCCATCTGTGAGATATTATAAGTAGTAGGCGATTCAACAGTAAGGTCACTGAAATCATATGGAACTGTTAAAGAGCCATCATCATTAACTTTAAAGTACTGTTTGCCACTTATAAGAATAGCATTTTTTGGAGCAGTATTTTCAACTATATAATAAACACCTGGTTTTAGTTTGCCATCGCTAGTTATATAGGTTTCATTAGTTATATAATCACTTACATTAACATAACTAATAGTATTATCTTGATTAGTAGTTGTATCCAATGAAATGTTGGAAGCAAGTTGTACATCATTTGTAGCACTAGAATCAACATAAGCATAGATATCAACAGTAGCACCAGATAGGTTATTGCCATCTTGGTCTACTTTTTCAAGTTGGACAGTAGCACCTACTTCTTCATTTACAAAAGTAAGTGTTTCAATAGCAGGCATGATAATATAATTATTAGCATCATAATAGAATTCCATGCCACTATAAGTAAAGCTAGTAGATTCATTTACATCAGCAATACCTATAGAAAAGTCAGTATCAGTGATAGTAGTTACTCCACCATCGTCATTAAATCCTATGTTAAAAGTAACATCACTAGTGCCTTCTATAGTAATTTTTCTGTTAGTTAGAGTACCCTCATCATTGTAAGTATCTAATATAGATGTTATCCTATATATCTCTACATAATTGCCATCACTGTCATAAATTATAAGAATTGCAGAGGTTTCAATAGGAATACCATCACTGTCTAATGCAAGGATACCCTCTGATAGTTCTACAGTATAATATAGGTCAGTATTGCTGTATCCAGTAGGTGCAGTAATTTCCTTGATAGTATATATTGTATCTATCATACTTTTTCCTGCAGTATATTCAGTATCACCAGAAAAATCTATAGCGGTTGGAATGGTAATATAATCTGTACCATCAGTACTTTTCCAAGTACTTATTAAGCTACCGTTTTCATCGTATAGACCTAAAGTAGCACCAGCTAAACCATCGCCATTTTCATCTACTTTAGAAATAGGAACTGAATATCCAGTACTACCACTAGAAATTAATTCAATACCACCTTGATATGGTCTATAGCCGAACTCAAGACCACCTGAAAATGATTTTGCAATTAAAGCACCCGATAAGTGACCATCACATGATTTAGCAGAAGTTACATCTGCATCAGGTGCTAAGATTGTACCATTAAAGTTAGCATTAATATATACTGTACTAGCATTAGGGAAGTTGTACAATATTCTTTCCGAGTTTACATTGTTGTTAGAATGTTCACTCATTCCGTTTTCAGTTATTTCAACCTTAGATATAGCCTCACCATTAATAGTAGTAGTTACTGAATTGAAAACTGCTGAGCTACCCCAAGCTGCAATATAATAGCTTGTATCATTATAGATAGAGATACTATCATCATCACAAGTAACTATTATATAAGCACCATCTGGAATGTCAATATAGTTTATAGCTTCAACTACACCATCAGTCCAATCGCTTACATTAAAGTAGACTACTTCGGCGTCACTATCAGTACAAGTAAGGTTAAGAGTATTACCGTCCCATTCAGCAATGCCATTAGTAGATTTATTTGCTATCTTATTAGATGTAGATTCTAACTTTTGGAACTCCTCATCAAAATCAATAAGGTTTACAGGATATATATACTTTTGTACGTCCCAATAGTTATTGTATACATACTTACAATTTGCAATACTAAAATCTTCACCTACTGCAAATATCTTATAAGTATTACTGTAAAAAGACTGAGTATGAAGATTATTAAAGTAATTCCCTGCAGTAACAAGGTGAGCAGCACCTTCATAATAGATATTATTTCCATCTATATTTGTAAGGTATTCAATAGCCGTACTTGTTTCAAAGTCACCTTGACCAATTTGATAATCCCAATAATTATCAAATGAAACAATACCACCTACAGCGACACGACCTTCAGAATCGGCATCGGTCACTGTAAAATCATCTTGCAAGAAAACACAGAATTGACTTGCAATACCTAGTAGATAAGTTTTGTCAGCATTATCAATAACATCACTAGCATTAGAAGCACCTTCAGCTAACTTATTGCCGTCACCAACAAGTAGAGTAACATCAGTAGTAGCTAATTCACCATTGATGCTACGTACTTCATCTGCAGAAACCGTCAATGATGGAACAACAGTCATCATTAGAATCATAACCGATGTCAACGCACTGAGAAAACGTACCTTCAAAGATTTCTCTCGTATAGGGATATCTTTTTTCATAAAAAAACTCCTTTCTAAAATAATTGTTTTAACTCACACCCAGTATATCATCAAAATGTGACGTACATGGAGTAAGATATAATAATAG
>JAJQGV010000065.1 GCA_021200215.1 Ruminococcus sp.
AGATTAATCAACAATAAGATATACAACCTTATTGATTACAGTTAATATTATACCATTTTGGTGTAGGTTTGTCAATATCCTAGTAGTAGAAAATCTATAAAAATATTTGGCTATTTTCACAAAAATTAGATTAAAATTCATTACAAAGTTACTATATGAGTATTTTTGTGCATATGTAAAACTTTTTAAAATTTAATTATATCATACTTTCTTGGATTAATCAAGAGATATTTTCTTAAGTTTTTTATATACCACACACCTACGTACAAAACATGAAGTTAAAAAAAAATTAATATTTTATATGTTGAAATTTAATTAAATTCGTGATATGATTTCTATTACTAACACTTTTTACTGGGGGAGTATATTATTATGAAAATCGTTAAAAAAGATGGCTCTAAAGAGGACTTTAATGTAGATAAGGTTATATGTGCCATAAATAAATCGGCAAAGCGTGTTCTTATAAAGTTTACTGATGAGGAACTTGCTTACATCTGCGATTTCGTTACTAAACAGGCTATGGCATTAAACAAAGAAGATATTACAGTATCTGATATGCATAACATAGTGGAAACTGTCTTAGATAATATTAATCCTAAAGTTGCTAAAAGTTACCGTGACTACAGAAACTACAAACAAGACTTTGTTAAGATGTTAGATGAGGTCTACGAAAAGAGTCAATCCATAATGTACATAGGCGATAAGGAGAATGCCAACTCAGATAGTGCATTAGTATCTACTAAGAGAAGCTTAATATTCAATCAACTTAATAAAGAACTCTATAAAAAGTTTTTCTTAACTACTGAAGAGATTCAAGCCTGTAGAGATGGTTATATCTACATTCACGATATGTCCGCTAGGCGTGATACCATGAACTGCTGTCTATTTAATGTGGAAAAGGTTCTATCTGGTGGTTTCGAGATGGGTAATCTATGGTATAATGAACCTAAAACATTAGACGTTGCTTTCGATGTTATAGGAGATATAGTACTATCTGCAGCTAGTCAGCAGTATGGCGGTTTCACCGTCCCTAGAGTAGATGAGATTCTTGAACCTTATGCTCAAAAAACTTTCAATAAACAGTATGAAAGATATATATCTTTAGGAATTTCAAAAGAAGTCGCAGAACATGAGGCTCTTAAAGATGTTGATACCGACTTTAAACAAGGTTTTCAAGGTTGGGAGTATAAGTTCAATACTGTAGCATCTAGTAGGGGAGATTATCCCTTTATTACTATGACTATAGGTATCGGTCAAGGTAAGTTCTGTAAAATGGCTAGTATAAATATGCTTGAGGTTAGAAAGAAAGGTCAAGGTAAAAAAGAATGCAAAAAACCAGTCTTATTCCCTAAAATAGTATTCCTTTACGATGAGAATCTACATGGCATTGGAAAACCTCTTGAAGATGTCTTTAAGGCGGGTATAGAATGTTCTAGTAAGACTATGTATCCCGATTGGCTTAGCCTTACTGGTGATGGCTATGTAGCTTCTATATATAAAAAGTACGGTGAGGTTATAAGTCCTATGGGTTGTAGAGCATTTCTATCTCCATGGTTCGAACGTGGTGGAATGTCACCTGCTGACAAAGACGATAAGCCTATATTTACTGGTAGATTTAACATAGGTGCAGTTAGCTTACATCTACCTATGATATATGCTAAGTCTTTGAAAGAAAACAAGGATTTCTTTGAAGTATTAGACTACTATTTGGAACTTATTAGAAACCTACACCTAAGAACCTATGACTACCTTGGAGAGTTAAAAGCATCTACCAATCCATTAGCTTACTGTGAGGGTGGTTTCTATGGTGGAAACTTAGGTATCCATGATAAGATTAAGCCTATATTAAAATCTGCAACGGCATCGTTTGGAATAACCGCACTAAACGAACTACAAGAACTATATAATAAGAAATCACTAGTTGAAGATGGTGAGTTTTCCATTAAGGTTATGGAATACATCAACGATAAAATAGCAGAGTTTAAAGAACAGGACGGAAAATTATATGCTATATATGGCACGCCAGCTGAGAATCTATGTGGATTACAAGTAACACAGTTCAGGAAGTTGTTTGGAATAGTAGAGAACGTATCTGATAGGGAGTATGTATCGAACTCTTTTCACTGCCACGTTACCGAGGATATTACTCCTATACAGAAACAAGACCTTGAAAAACGTTTTTGGAATCTATTCAATGGTGGAAAGATTCAATACGTTAAGTATCCAATAGATTATAATACTAAAGCTATCACTACTTTGGTACGTCGTGCTATGGATATGGGATTCTATGAGGGCGTAAACCTATCCTTAGCGTACTGTGATGATTGTGGATATCAAGAACTTGAGATGGACGTATGCCCTAAGTGTGGTAGTAAGAATCTAACCAAGATTGAAAGAATGAACGGCTACCTATCATATTCAAGGGTTAAAGGCGATACTCGTCTTAATGACGCTAAGATGGCTGAAATAAGAGAAAGGAAAAGTATGTAATAATGCATTACCATAACATCACAACGGACGATATGCTCAATGGTGACGGTCTTAGAACCGTACTTTGGGTTGCGGGTTGTAATCATAGGTGCAAAGGCTGTCACAATCCAATAACTTGGGATATAGATGGGGGAGTGCCTTTTGATGTTGTCGCAAAAGAAGAACTCTTCGAAAAACTCTCTAAGAGTTGGATATCTGGCATTACTTTCAGTGGTGGAGACCCTCTTCACCCTAAAAACCGAGAAGAGGTAGGAAACCTTATCTATGAGGTACACAAAAAGTTTTCCGACAAAACCATTTGGCTCTACACTGGATATCTCTTTGAAGAGGTTAGTAGCTTAGAGTATATTCCATTGATAGACGTAATGGTAGATGGTAAGTTTATTAAAAAGTTCTTTGATAGTAAACTCCATTGGTGTGGAAGTTCTAACCAAAGGATTATAGACGTTAAAAAGACTATCGAGGTAGGCAAGATAGTTCTATATTAATTTTATCTATTGAGGAAGGTTTATTTTTATGAACAGAATAGCAAAGTTTTACAAGGTTAGTTTTCAACAGTTTAAAAAGGATTGGCTAGATTGCTTTCCAAACACTCCCATAAATACCGTTGAGGCGATATATAACAACATTCAACTTCCAAAACGTGCCACTAAAGGTTCGGCAGGGTATGATTTCTTTACTCCGATTAACTTTTCAGTAGCACCTAATGAAACCATTAAGTTTCCTACTGGTATTAAAGTACAAATAGATGAGGGTTGGGTGCTTAAATGCTATCCAAGGAGTAGCTTAGGTTTTAAGTTTAGATTACAGTTAAACAATACCGTAGGTATAATAGATAGCGACTACTTCTATTCCGACAATGAAGGGCATATATTTGTAAAGATGACTAACGCATCTAATGAGAATAAGGTTGCCGAGATTAAGGCTCAAAATGGCTTTATGCAAGGAATATTCGTACAGTATGGTATAACTATCGATGATGATGTTGAAACTATCAGAAATGGTGGTTTTGGAAGTACTACTGTTAAGTAAGTAGTTTCATATAATCTTTCATTATATAGCCACTAAATACCTTATATTATTAAGTGATTATGATTTACAAAATCTCTATTATATGATATAATATTGTTGTATGTTTTTTTAGAAATGAGGTGCTATTTACTTTTATGATATATCTTACTGGTGATACTCACATACCTATAGATATTCAAAAGTTAGAAGATGAATATTTTCCTGTACAGTTGAGTATGTCTAAAGATGACTATCTTATAATATGTGGTGACTTCGGTGGCGTTTGGGACAGAACTAAAGAACGTGACCAAATATTAAATACGTTAGCTAATAGAAACTTTACTACACTATTTATCGATGGTAACCATGAAAACTTTGATATCTTAAATAAGATGCCTGTATCTCAGTGGCATGGTGGTAAGGTTCATTTTATTCGTGATAGCATCATACATCTTATGCGTGGGCAGGTCTTTGAGATAGATGGTCTTACCTTCTTTACTATGGGTGGTGGAAACTCTACCGATAAAGCCTATAGAGTTCCACATCGTAGTTGGTGGAAACAAGAAATGCCTAACGATATGGAAAAAAGTATAGGTATTGAAAATCTTAAGTTACATAACAATGAAGTCGATTATATTATTACCCATACTGCTCCTACAGATATTGCTATTCAAATTAGAGATATACACGGTGATGAACTACCTTTAAATGAATATCTACTACAGATTAAGAATACTGTTAAGTTTAAAAAGTGGTTCTTTGGTCACTTTCATGATAATAGAATCATTGATGATGATTTTATACTACTATATGATAAGTTCTACAACCTAAGTACTCAAGAAGTAGAGCTTTTCCCTGAGCCATCTAAAACTAAAAATGTAGTTGAGATTGGCTAAAGCTTTAATATTAAAGGAACGTTTAATCTATATTAGACGTTCCTTTTTTACTATATTAGCTTTCTGCTCTTACTTCTATATCGTATATAGAGGCTTCTTTTTTTAGACAGTTTATGTTAAAGTGATATGTTTCATCTGGAAGTAGAATATCCTCTGAGATGTCTTGAACTGTGGTAAGTTCCTCTTGTGAGGAGTTATAGAACGTTACAATTATTATTAACTTCTTGACGTTTTCATTAGATACATTCTTTACGTCACCAGATACCGTAAGCACCCCTTGAGCATTTACGCCTTTAGTGTTTATAATCTCTAAACCATAGTTTTCATTCTCTTCTTGATAGGTGGGACTATCCATTTCACAAGATGTCCCAAATAACATTATACCTACAGAACATATTAATGTAAGTATAACCTTAGATGTTTTAAGTAGCCTTTGCATAGTTTTTTAACCTTTCTACAGTTTCGTCATGAGGGTTTATATATGCCGTCTTATTATGAGTAAATATAACCATTCCTGGTTTAGAACCGTTTGGTTTCTTAACGTACTTAACTAGGCAGTAATCTACAGGTACTTGTGAGGATTTCTTAGCCTTACTATGGTATACGGCAAGTATACAAGCCTCTTCTATAGTTCTATCGGGTGGAGTATCTCCGTTAGTGAATATTATAACGTGTGAACCTGTAATGTTATGAACGTGTAGCCAAATATCGGATTTATTAGCTATCTTAGTAGTAAGTTTATCGTTCTGCTTGTTGTTTCTGCCTACTAGGATAGTATATCCATCACTAGAT
This sequence comes from Ruminococcus sp., assembly GCA_021200215.1. Lineage (GTDB taxonomy): Bacteria > Bacillota > Clostridia > Oscillospirales > Ruminococcaceae > UBA5884. The sequence continues at coordinate 5,190 of JAJQGV010000065.1, forward strand.
TTAAACTCAAGAGGAGGGAGTTCTTTAGGAGGCTTTCCTTTTAATCTGTTAGCTTTAATATATCCTTGTTCTGCAAGTTCTAAGCGTAGTTGAATAACTTCATTTTCAGTTTCTGCACGAGTTAGAGCATCGAATACACTATCGATGTAGACTAGTTCTTGTTTAGCTATAGATATCTGTTCAGTAAGTTTTTCTTGTGCCGTAATGGATTTCTTATACTCAGTATAATAATATTGTGCATTCTGCGATGGTGTCTTTCTAACGTTTAGAGGAATCTTAACCATTGGATAGTTCTCATCGTAAAAGTTTTCTAAAGTAGCTACGCTATCGCCTTTAGATATCTTATACATATTAGCAGATATTAAATCTCCGTATAGTTTAAAAAGTTCTTTATTATCGCAGTTAGCTAATTCTTCTTGTTGTATACTAATCTTTTTAGTTATGCGTTCGTTAGTACTCACTAATAGTTTAAATAAATCATCGGCACGTTGCTTTAAGCGTGAGAAGTTATCACGTTCCGAATAAAAGTAGTCTAGTAAGTCAAAAGCGTTGTTAAAAGGCTTAGTTATCATTAAAGTACCATATTGATGTATCTCAATGAATGAGAAATCTTTAAGTTGCCCATCTTTGGTTTTAACGGCAGTATACAATAGATTCCTATTCAATATTGCAAGTTTAGTTTTTTCTATTATAAAGGTTAGTCTGTTAAGGAGTTCCTCGTTCATATCAGATATTTTTACGTCTGCACCTTTTCCTACGTAATAAGACCACTCACGGCATAGAATAGGTGATACACCTTCAAAGATTTTAATCAAAGATTTAGCTAAATCGCCATTGGGTAGACCTTTTATTGCCTGTATAATATCATTGCTAGTAGCGGTTAAGAAGTTAAGTCTGTTATTACGGGGTGGGAGTTCATACTTTACGTTCGGAAGTACTAACCTTTCACGACTCATTTCAGCGTCTACACGCTTAAGACTGTCCATAACTCTGCCCTCTTGATTTATTAGAATCATGTTAGAGTACCTACCCATAATTTCACAAGCTAATGTTAAAATAACCATATCGCCTAGTTCGTTCATGCATTGAAAGTCGAAGAAGAGTATTCTTTCCAAACCATCTTGACGGATATCTATTAGCTTACCTCCTCCAAGATGTTTTCTCATGAACATACAGAACATGGTAGGAGTTTTAGGGTTATCTATGGTTACATTAGTTACGTGTACTCTGCTACTAGAGGCAGATACGCATATTAAAAGTTTATAGATTCCACCATTAACTCTAATGGATATCAAAAGTTCTTCCCTAGAGGGTTGATGTATCTTATCGACCTTACCACCGATTAAAAACTGTAGTTCTTGTTTTATAGTATATAGAAAAGCACCATCGAGAGCCATATAATAATCAAATCCTTTCAAAAAAATATAGTCCGCCATAGATAAAACTATTAGCGGACTTAGTGTTATATAAAAGTTATACATACTTAACAATATCACGAGAACTCTTTGCTACGTATACCTCAACGTTAGGAACAGATGCAAAGATTAACTGCCTTAGATAAGGTACAACTACATTTTCAGTATGGAAATGCCCACAATCGAATAGAGCTAAAGCATTATCTTTGGCATATATCCAGCGGTCATGTTTTATATCGCCAGTGATGAATACATCGGCACCTAACAGTATAGCATCTTCTAACATAGAACCACCAGAGCCACTACAGAAAGCTACCTTATGGATAGGTTTATCGCTAGATACGTACTTAACCACAGAACAATGAAGTATCTTTTTAAGTGTTAGAGCAATCTGTTCACAAGATAGAGTAGTGTTGGTAGAACATATTCTGCCGAATCCACTACCCAAACCACAACCCTTTACATCTTCAATCGGAGAGATATCATCTTGTAAACCTAGAGGTGTCTTAAAGATACTATATAGAATATCGTTAATACCACCTACACAGATATCTAACGGAGTATGGCAACATATAGCACCTATGCCATTTTGGATAAGTTTGTACACCGTATCGTTAGGAGTAACCGTCTTTAATGGGTCAAATATTACTGGGTGGTGCGATACTATTAATTCACACCTTAAGTCTTTAGCCTCATTTACAACCTCATCTGTAATATCTAGTGATACCAATACCTTAGATACCTTAGCTGTAGGACTACCAATTAACAGTCCAGAGTTGTCCCACCTTTCTTGAGTGGAAAAGTTAGCTACCGTATCTATTGCATTGTAGATATCTTGAACGGTAGTATATACTTTCTCAGTAGCATATAACTCTACACGGTCGGCAACTTCGATTAGTTTAGAAGCATCAGAACCAGAGAACTGTAGACTATCTACTAACTTTCTTAAAGAACTCACCTTATGCAGACCATACGCCTTAGATGTATCATCGAAAAAGTTTACCTTACCTACCTTAGCAGAGAAGTCACCTAACTGCATAGAGAATCCAGTATAGTTGACTTTCATAATGGTGTAGAAGGTATTATTAACCTGTACGGCTACCTCTTTAACTATCTCATAGCCTAGCGAATAGAGTTCCTTTCTCAAAAGGGGAGCTTTAGTCATAGGTTGTAATATTAATGAGATACCATCTTCTTGAAGTTTAGGACAGTCTTTAATAATGCCTAATATATTTTCTCCGCCCATACCCGCTATGATAACATCGCTAACACCGTTTAGGTCTACGTTCTTTAAGCCATCAGATTTGACTATAGATATACTATCCTCAAGTTGATAACGTGTTACAGTCTGTTCAGCAGATTTAAGAGGGCCATCTATTATATCAGAGGCTATAACCTTTGAACACTTTCCCGATTGTATTAAGTACACGCATAGATGTGCGTGGTCAGTACCCACGTCACATACTATGCCATTGCCGTCTATTAAGTCAGCACAAGCCTTAAGTCTATCATCAATTTTAATCATAAGTTTTGTTTCAATCCACGCTCGGTATATTATCGGAGTGCGACGTGCGTACATTGGTACACATAAATTGACCTCATGTCAGTGGGAAATACCGATTTTTCTCCGCTTACCACTGCCGTTAAGTTTCCTTTCGGCAATTCATTCCGTCACTTACGCTGTTGAAGTGGGGAAATCCTTGCTGTTTGTGTTAAACGTACTGCTATTAATATATACTACTTTTGAGCAAAGTAGTTATTTAGCTTTTCAACCAAAGCATCGGCATCTGTTCCATGAACCTCACACGCTTGAGCGATACTTTCGCCCCTAGATGCAGGACAACCTAAACAATGCATACCAATCTCAAGGAAGAATGGAGCAACCTCAAAATCAGTATCTAGGATATCACCAATGATAGTATCTTTATTAACAGTAAAAGCCATCTTTAATTACCTCCAAAATTTTAAAAGATATAATATTTAAGCAACAGGGCGGAAAGAAATCCGCCCGTGCAAAAAGACTAATCAATAAGATTAATAGTTGTTTTTCATCTCAGCAAAACATTTACCGCAGTAAACAGGTCTGCCTTCTTTAGGTTGAAAACGAACTTTAGCCACACCGCCACACTTACTGCAAGTAGTTTCAAAAAGCTCTACAGCAGGCTTATTAGCGGAGTTTCCATTCTTTCTAGCCATACGACAAGATTTACATCTTTGAGGTTCGTTAGTAAAACCTTTTTCAGCGAAAAACTCTTGTTCGCCAGCGGTGAAAGTGAACTCGCTTCCACAGTCCTTGCATACTAAGATTTTGTCTTCGTACATATTAAATTACCTCGCTTTGAAAAATAAAAGATTAGTTGGACCATGAACGGACTTCCACCGATACCTTTGAATACACTAAAATATAAATATATAATAAATAAACAACGCTCTAAAATTAAGCTACTGGACCTTATATCAACTTAAAAGTTCATATTTATACTTAACAGGATAGTATTAACCGTTAAGTTTTAAACATTGAATTAATAATACACTAAAACCACAAGTTTGTCAAGAGTTTTAATATATTTTTTATATAAAAAATCCAGAATAACATCTAAAGTTATTATATACAAGATTATGTTACTTTATACAATATTCTTTTCTACCTATAGAGAATATATCACCACCGAAACAATCGTTTGCCACTATAAGAGGAAAATCTTTAAAGGTAAGTCTTTTAACCGATTCACAGCCTAAATCTTCAAAGGCTATAACTTCACAAGATGTTATACAGTGTGATGCTAAAGCTCCTGCACCACCTATAGCACATAGATATACTGCCTTATTCCTAACTATAGCATCTCTAACGGTTTGATTCCTTTCGCCTTTGCCAATCATAGCACATAGTCCTAAATCTAAGAGTCTAGGAGCGAACTTATCCATTCTACTAGAGGTAGTAGGGCCACAAGAACCTATAGGCTTATCTTCTGGAGCTGGAGTAGGTCCAGCATAGTATATTATAGCATCTTGTAGGTCAAAAGGGAGCGTTCTACCCTCGTCCAATAATGTAGTAATCCTTTTGTGAGCGGCATCTCTTGATGTGTATACGATTCCCGATAAAAGTATCTTATCACCAGCCTTTAAGCTAGGAATAGCTTTTCTAAGTTCTGATGTATTTACTTTTAAAGTGTTCGACATAGTATTATAGTTCCTCCATCTCGTCGGCACTAGCCTCTACTTCTTTGAGTAAGTCTTCTAAGCCGTCCATATTAAAGTTGCCCTTACTTTTTGGAACTTGAGGTATCTCCTCAATGATTTCCTCTTCATCTTCTGCGGTTTCTTCTACAGCCTTTAGAAGGTCATCAAGACCATCTATTTTGAACTCATTCTTTTTAGGAGCAGGTATGTCGGTCTGTATGGAATCGTTATGTACTTCCTTAGAAGGTAGTATAAAGTCATTTAAGTCATCTAAGTTTTCTAAGTCGACTATTTTCTTTTCTGTTGGAGCATTCTTTTGAGCCTTAGTGGATTCTGCAACCTTTGGAGTAGAATCTATAGTTTCAATAGTTTTTACGGTAGAAGTATCTTTTACAGTTTCAACCGTAATAGGAGTTACTTCTTCCTTAGGTAGGTTAGATATTAATTCAGATAACTCTACATCGTTAGAGATGTTTTCAGCGGTTTTGGAAATAGTATCGTTAGCAGAGTTTACTAGTTCAATGATACTATTTAGATTCTCACCAATGTTAGTAATCTGTTGCATAACTATGTTCTTAAATGATTCAGCATCACTTTCAATCTTTTCTGATTTTTCGTTTATAGCAATCAACTTTTCATTAGCACTAACATTAGCCTCTTCAACTATTTTATTAGCTTTCTGATTAGCATCATTTAAAGTGTTGTTAGCTTGTTCGTTGGCATCATTTATAGTCTTTTCAGCTTGTTCAGATGCCTCAGCCTTAATCTTTTCTGCATCGGCTAATATTGTATCGGCTTTGACCTTAGCATCTTTGGTTAGTTGCTCAGCGGTGTTCTTAGCGTTCTCAATAAGACTACCCATGTAGGTCATAGCCAACTTAGATTCATCTATCTGTGACATATCATCTACCTTAGATTTTAGTTCATCTATCTGTTTGTTAAGTTTAGCATTTTCAACGTTAAGATGTTCTATAACTTTTTTGGAATCATCATTTTCAATCATAGATGAAAGTTTAGTATTTTCAGCCTTTAAGCCATCGATAGTATTGTTGAGGGAATTTAAAGTTTCTTCTTTTTCGACTAAGAATTCTTTAACTTGTTGAACCTTATCTTGCATCAATATAAGTTCTTCGTCCTTTTTAGATAAGAGTTCATCTTTTTCTTGAAGAAGCTTATCGTTTTCGGGATTGTACCCACCAGTAGAAGATATCTTTCTTAACTTATCTTCATACTGCTGACGTTCTCTCTCATGCGATTGACGTTCATTTGCTAGAGCAACATCGCTCATCTTTAGTTTATTTTCTAAAGTTTTAATAATTCCTTCAAGCTGTTTAATATCACCAGAAAAACTACCGCCACCGTTTCCTTTATTTTCCTCGAGCTGTTTTTCTTGTTCTTCAATCTTAGTTTGGAGTTCATCTATGTAATTAAGAACGTCCTCTTTTAGGTATCCTTTTTGACCAAGCTTAGCCTCTCTTAATAGGTTTGAAATATCTTTAGGCATAAAAAATCTCCTTTTCCATAGTAGTAATACCGAATGGTATCGATTAAAGTTGAAGTAGAGTACATTTATGTAAATCTATACTGTGTAGTACTATTGATATTATTGTGCATAATTGCTTTTTTAATATTAACATATTATTTAAGGTTTGTCAATAGTGACGGTATTTCTTTTTTGAAAATTGGGAATAATTACTTCTAAGATTCTTTACTTTAGATGCTCAAATAAAATGTTTACAAAAAGTTAATAAAAATTTCCTTTACTTTTAAAACCTTTAATGATATAATATTAAATGTTCTATCGTTCTTAGTTTAGGGGTTAAGCCATATCTTTGGATTCGTACCCGCCCTATTCTCAGAATCTTAGATGTTATATTTTTTAAAGAGGTGCTTTTACAATGATGAGAAAAGAAGAAAAGACTACTATTATCGAGGCTAACAGAAAGCATGATACTGACACTGGTTCTCCAGAGGTTCAAGTTGCTATTCTAACTAGAAGAATTAATGACCTTACTGAACATTTAAAGGTTCATAAGCATGACCATCATAGCCGTAGAGGTCTACTAAAGATGGTTGGTAAGAGAAGAAATCTTCTTAACTACTTAGCTAAGAAAGATATCAATAGATATCGTGAAACTATTAAGAAGTTAGGTATTCGTGATACTATTGAAAAGGCTAATACTAGTAGATAATAGTTTGTACAAGAAATTCTGGGCAGTAGGATAGTGTATCTTTCTGCCCTTTATCAAGTTATGAAGTTTGCAAACTGCAGAAGTTGGAGGATAATGAACATATTACATCTTTGTATGTATTTACTCTGTTAGTTAATATGTGTTTGTTATCGTCTATCTTCTGTTGTTTGCACGTTTAGGAGGATATTTTAAATATGTTTGAAAATTATAAAACTTTTGAAACGGTCTATGCGGGTAGAAAGCTAATGGTCGAAACTGGCAAGACTTGTGAACTATCCAATGGTTCTTGTTGGGTTCACTACGGTGATACTGTGGTTATGGCTAATGTAACTGCTAGTGCTAAACCACGTGAGGGAGTAGATTTCTTTCCACTATCTGTAGATTACGAGGAAAGAATGTACGCAGTAGGCAAGATTCCTGGCTCTTTTACTAAGAGAGAGGGCAAACCATCGGAGAAGGCTATATTAACTTCAAGAATGGTTGACCGTCCTATTAGACCTTTATTCCCTAAGGATATGAGGAATGATGTATCTGTAGTTATGACGGTTCTATCTGTAGACCCAGACTGTTCACCTGAAATTGCAGGTATGATAGCCACCTCTATAGCAATATCTATATCGGATATTCCTTGGAATGGTCCAATAGCTGGTATCAGCGTTGGCTTAGTAGATGGCAAGATTGTTTTGAATCCTACCCTTGAGCAGAGAGCCGTTACCGACCTTAATCTAACGGTTGCAGGTTCTATGGAAAAAATAGTTATGATTGAAGCAGGTGCTAATGAGGTAGATGACGATACTATGCTACAAGCTATCATAGAAGGACATACCGAAATTAAGAAGATGGTTGCTTTTATCTCTAATATTCAAGCACAGATTGGTAAGAAGAAGTTTGAGTTTGAATCTCAAGAGGTTGACCATGATATGTTTAATGCTATTGAAGAGTTCGCATCTGATAGGGTTAAGTTCGCTTTAGATACTAACGATAAAAATATCCGTGAGGAAAGGTTGACTCCTATTAAGGACGATATCCATGCTAAGTTTGATGAAATCTACCCCGAAAAAGAATTGATGATAGATGAATGTATCTACAAACTTCAAAAGAAGATAGTTAGAAATTGGCTCTATGAGGGTAAACGTGTTGATGGTCGTGGTATCGATGAGATTAGACCTCTTGCCTCTGAAGTAGGCTTAGTTCCTAGAGTTCATGGTTCAGGACTATTTACTAGAGGACAAACTCAAGTGCTAACCATTGCAACCCTTGGCCCTGTTTCTGATTCTCAAAAACTTGATGGTCTTGACGAAGAAGAAAGCAGACGTTATATGCATCACTACAACTTCCCAAGCTACTCTGTAGGTGAAACTAAACCTAGTCGTGGCCCTGGTAGACGTGAGATTGGACATGGTGCTTTGGCTGAAAGAGCATTAGCTCCAGTTATTCCTAGTGTTGAAGAGTTCCCATACTCACTTAGGTTGGTATCTGAAGTATTATCATCGAATGGTTCTACCTCACAAGGTTCAATATGTGGTTCTACATTAGCTCTTATGGACGCAGGAGTGCCTATAAAAGCACCCGTAGCTGGAATATCATGTGGATTAATCACAAAGCCCGATAGCGATGAGTTTATGACTATGGTAGATATCCAAGGTCTTGAGGACTTCTTCGGTGATATGGACTTTAAGGTTGGTGGTACTCATAAAGGTATTACAGCTATACAAGTGGACATAAAGGTAGACGGCTTAACCTATGATATCATTAAAGAGGCTTTCGCTAAGACTCACAAGGCTAGAGAGTATATATTAGATGAGATTATGCTAAAAGCTATCCCAGAACCTAGAAAGGAAGTTAGCCAGTACGCTCCTAAGATGCTACAAACTAAGATTCCAGTAGATAAGATTAGAGAGGTTATAGGTCAAGGTGGCAAGGTTATACAGAAGATTTCTGCCGATTGTGAAGTTAAGATAGATATTAGTGAAGATGGAAACGTATTTATCAGTGGCGTAAATGGTGAGAAAACTCAGAAAGCTTTACAGATAGTTGAAACCATCGCTAATGACCCAGAGATTGGAGCTATCTACAAGGGCAAGGTAGTTAGAATTATGAACTTTGGTGCTTTTGTTGAGATTGCCCCTGGTAAAGATGGCTTAGTACACATATCTAAGCTTGATAAGGGTAGGGTCGAGAACGTTGAAGATGTAGTATCTATTGGTGACGAGATTATAGTTAAGGTTATGGAGATAGATAAGCAGGGTAGAATTAACCTCTCAAGAAAGGACGCTCTTGCAGATTTAGACTCTAAGAAAAGAAAGTAACTTATATTTTCATATATTTCCTTTTATATCTTAAGGTTGGATAGATAGTGTTATCTATCCAATTTTTTGTACATAGCAAGTATCACTTTTTTGTTGAAACCTCTTGACAAATCGGTGCGTTGTATGTGATAATATAATAGAACATTCTATACTATTTAGAAAGGTGTTTTGGCTATGGGTTGGTTCTCAAAAGATAATGATGAAGATATTGATGATATTTATAATAGATTAGATGATATATACAGTAAGCTGGAAATGCTAGATGTGGTTACTGCCTTTTCGGGTAGACTCTCACGTTTAGAAAAGACATCTACGTATTTGGAAAGTGTATTGATGGAAACCGTTAAGGAATTAGAAAAACGTATAGAGGTCTTAGAAAGTACAGACACTGCTCGACAACCTGCTATTACTGATAGTGTTAAAAGTACTTCTGAAATCGATAAGGTTAAGTATCAAGTAGACTTCTTAAAAGAAGATATTCAAATGCTTAGAAAGTCCTTAAATGATTCCATAAATGAAAACTCTAAAGGTGGAAATATAACCCAACGCATGAATGATATGGACGGAGTTATTAAGAATCTAACCTTAAAGATATCTTACTTAGAACTCGCTAAGGACAGAAGTGCTAAGATAGATACTAACGATATTGCTTACTTAAAAGATGAGCTATCGCAGAAAGATGAGCAGATTAAGATTCTTAATAAGAAGATAGAATCTTTAACCTACATAATAGAGGAAGATAGTCGTAACATTAAGATGGTTGCAAAACATATTATCGACCAAGCAAATGCTATGAAATCTCTACGAGAAGAGATTAGTATTTTAAGAAACGGTGATAAAACTTTTCAATAGAAGATAAAAGAGTCCACAAATTCTTGTGGACTCTTTTAATACATTTATAGTTTATATCTTTAGGATATTATGATTCAGGAGCTAAACTATCGACTAAACCAAGTAGGTACTTCTTTAGTAATAGTAAGTCGTTAGACTTAACATCATCATCATGACTTACATCGGCATTGATTAAGCCTTGTGCAGAAACTTCAGCGTCAAGACCTAGTAAGTACTTCTTTAGTAATAGTAGGTCATTAGATTTAACATCGCCATCAACGTTTACATCGCCCCATAGAGGTTCTGTACCATCGCCAGTAGTAGTAACTGTTGTAGTAGTATCGGTAGGAGTAGTAGAAACTGATGTAGTAGTTGTTGTATCAGAAGTAGTGGTTGTAGTAGTTGTTGTAGTAGTAACGGTAGTGGTAGTAGTTTCTTCCTCAGTGTAGTAGTCTACAGAGATGTTAGTAATAGTTACAGAATCTAAAACATTCTCACCAGAACCAGCATACCAAGCACCGAACTTAATTTCAGCATCATACTCTGGACTGATAAAGTCAACGATATCTTCAGGAATTACCCAAGTAATCTCGTAAGTACTACCACAATCCTCATAGATAAGGTTAGAACTTTGATACCAGTTAGCACTTTCTAAGTTATCGGTGTCTTTGTAATCATCGTTTACAGATACACCAAAAGCACCTGTAAGTTTGCCTAAGTCACTATCACCAGTAACTGTAAAGGTTACAGATTTAGGTTTATCATCTTCACCAAGACCAAGGTCAGAGAACTTAATACCTTGCATATCGTTGAAACATTCAATATTTACATCTTGTTCAACGGTATCGGTGTAATCGTAGGTTCTAGTTAGATTATAGTTACAACTAGCCTCAGTAACATATATAGTTTCAGGTTGTTTAGTTATTTCTGTAGGGTGGTCAGGGTCTTCCCAATCTATGCTATCCCAATCTCTAGGGTCAACTCCGTACCAGTATTGAACAGATACACTGCTCCAATCATCATTCTTTATGTAAGGTTTAACATCTTCATAAGGGTCCCATTGAAGTTCTAAGTAGTTAAAGCCAGTAGCATCTTCGCCGATATCTTTGCCACTGTTAAAACCATAGTATTTTTTACCATTAGAGTTTTCAAGTTCGGCATAGTCATTTTCATCTGTAGGGTCATACGTACCGCTTTCATTGAACCAAATCTTTTTAACTGTGCCATTTACAACATCAAGAGAGCCACTGTTAGCCATCTCACATTCATCTTGAACAGAGATACCAGCACCAATCTGTACTTGATACATAGGTTCTTCACTTTCGAAAGTAAATCTAAAGTGATTAATATCAGCATCTGAAGGCATACCGAAATCTTCAGCGAACATAAAGTTGTTACTATTAGTAATAGTATCATTACCTCTATCAGTATCGTATTGACCTTCAACTTCTGGTTCCCAAGTTTGGTCTAGTATAATGGCTTCGTTACCCTCATCGTAAGATGACCATTGTCCACCTTGATTTATAGTAACGGTCTTAGTATCTGTGCCAGTAGATGAACTTATTAGGTTACTAGATTGTGTAGCACCAGTACTACCAGCAGTTATGTCTGTCCAACCACATTCAGCATTTTCAGGCATTTCATAGGTAGTATCGTTGTCATTATTTGAACTATTATCGACTGTACCAGTAGTAGTTACAGTAGCGGTAAGAGAACTCTTGTCCAAGAGTTTTTCAGAGCCACTAGACCAATCTGCATAGTATGTCAACATAATTTGAACATCTTCAACACCAGTAGGAACTTCTACACTAATGGATACAGTTCCATTATCGTTGAACTTCTGTTCTTCCCAAGTATCATACTTGCCAACCCATTCTCCAGCAGTGCTGTCATAATATCCAACCTCACCAGAAGTAGTAGCTCCAGAAGTACCACCTGTGAAAGTAACTGTAACTGTACTAGTAGATAAGCCAGTAGTATCAAGATGGATTATATAAGTATCAGTACCATCAGTATTATTCTGTATTTCATATGTAGTATCTAGTGTAGTTCCACTAGTAGATGCTGTAGTAGTGGTAGAACTGCTTGAGCTACTTGAACTTGAACTGCTTGAACTTGAACTATCAGATACAGAGATGCTTAGGCTACTCTTGTCTAAGAGGTTTTCAGAGCCACTAGACCAATCTGCATAGTATGTCAACATAATTTGGACATTGTCAGTATTAGTAGGAACTTTTATTCCACTTATAGTTAGATTACCATTACTATCGAACTTTTGTTCTTCCCAGCTATCGAAAGCACCAACCCATTTTTGTGCAGAGTTATCCCAGTAGCCAACCTCACCAGAAGTAGTAGCTCCTGGAGTACCACCGCTCATAGTAAGGGTAACGGTACTGCTATCGGTAGTATCTAAGTATATTTTTAGAACGTCAGTTCCGTCGGAATTTTCTTCAAGTTCAGTAGTCACACTTAAAGTTTCAGCGTATACATGGTTGTAAGTATTTGCGAACATCTGTGCAGATGCACAGATTAAAACTGCCGCACAACCTATAGCTAAAGCTTTAAAACCATTCTTTGAGTTTGCATTAAACATAAAAAAATCAATCCTTTCTCACAAAATTATGATTAGTTTACAATACTTTTTCGTAAAGATTTCTATACCTATTAATTATAGACTAAATATGTGATAGATTGTTTAAATTTTTGTGAACAATCCACTAACATACCCTACAAATTTCAACCCGATATTTTGTTAATATTAACGGAAAGATAACAAAAATCTCTCCAACTGGAATTGATAGGAGAGATTTTTTACATTTATAGACTATATGTTTACTAGTCGATACCTAATAGAATCTTCTTAAGTTGTAATAGGTCATTAGACTTAACACTGCTATCTTCATTTATGTCTGCATTTATAAACTCTTGAGTGGATAGTTCATCAAGACCTAATAGATACTTCTTAAGTAATAGTAGGTCATTAGACTTAATATCGCCATCGCAGTTTACATCGCCTAGTAGAGTGCTTCCATCAACGGTTGATGTAGTAGTTGTAGTAGTAGCATTAGTAGATGTTACAGACGTAGTTACAGTAGTGGTAGTAGTAGGTACAGATGTAGTTACAGTTGTAGTTGTTGCTGTGCTACCCTCATATACTGTAATTCCTAGACTGCTCTTATCGAGATTATTTTCTGAACCAGTAGACCAATCAGCGTAGTAAGTCAACATAATTTGAACATCATTAGTATTGGTAGGAACTTTTATACCGCTTATGGTTAAGTTACCGTTGCTATCGAACTTTTGTTCTTCCCAGCTATCGAAAGCACCAACCCATGCTTGTGCAGAGTTATCCCAGTAGCCAACTTCACCAGAGGTAGTAGCTCCTGGAGTACCACCAGTTAGTACGATAGTAACGTTATCTATGTCGGTAGTATTTACATATATCTTTAGAACGTCAGTTCCATCGGAATTATTTTCAAGTTCAGTCTTACTTACTATGTTACTTCCAGTAGATGTGCTTGTACTTGTAGTAGTAGTGGTAGTAGATGTATAATTTGTTACAGAAGTTGTACTTACGGTAGTATCATCACTTGAAGAAGTACCATTGTATACAGAGATACTTAAGCTACTCTTATCGAGATTATTTTCTGAGCCAGTAGACCAATCAGCGTAGTAAGTTAGCATAATTTGAACATCGTTAGTATTGGTAGGAACTTTTATTCCGCTTATGGTTAGATTACCATTGCTGTCGAACTTTTGTTCTTCCCAACTGTCGAAAGCACCAACCCATGCTTGTGCAGAGTTATCCCAGTAGCCAACTTCACCCGAAGTAGTAGCTCCTGGAGTACCGCCACTCATGGTGATGGTAACGGTATCACTGTCGGTAGTATTTACATATATCTTTAGAACGTCAGTTCCATCGGAATTATTTTCAAGTTCAGTCTTACTTACTATGTCATCTCCACTAGATGTTGAACTAGTAGTAGTTATGCTAGTAGATGAAGATGAAGTATCACTAGATGTGGTAGTAGTGGCAGTTGTGGTAGTAGTAGTATTTGTGCTAGTATCACTAACACCCTCAATGGAACTATCAACGGTTTGTCCTGCACCGTATAATTCATATAGACCAGCCATAGCACCTACTAAACCAGCATTGTAGTCTATAGCCACCTCGGAATAGGTATATTCGTTCACATCATCTACATAGTCACCATTACTGTCAGGGCCACCTACCAATGCACCTATTAGAGTATGTGCAAAAGGCACACCAACATTTTCACTTGGAAAATCGGTATAACCACTAGCTGCACGGTGATGTGGTTGAGTTACAGAGTTATCACTGAAACCTGTTATGTAACATAGATTATTTTTATTATCACCTAGTAAGTAATCCATTTGAGATTTTGCCCATTCGCCATAGTCATTAGTACCTTGATGTTTGTCGTAGATTAAAGCTACTAGTTGCATAGCGGTATTATATCTAGCACTGCCCCAGTTATCTTGACAGTTAAATACTCCCTCTGCCTTAGTCTTATTTTGGAATGTGCTTAAAGTAGTCTTAACTTGATTAGCCATATCTGTTTGTAAATCACCATAAGGGCCACTAACTCCACCAGATTCACCAAATATCAAGTTTACAGCAGGCCACATATTGCTCCAACATAGAGGCCAATCGCTACAGAATATGTATGCATTTCCACTGTCGGTTAAGAAAGTAGATGCATCGCTTAGGTATGAACTATCGCCAGTAACTGTATATAGAGCAGCTGCAGCCCACATTAAGTCATCTACGTAACTATCGCTTGAATAGAATCCCGATACGCCTTCAGTAGCACAAGCCTTGTTATTGCTCTTAACGAACTCGTATAGAGCCTTTGCATACGTAAGAGATTCACTGTCATTGAAGTTTTTATAGTGGAAAGCTAAAGCACCAACGGTATTAGCGACTATATCAGTTGCAGGATTACTAGAAGTTGCCCAATAGGTCTGTCTGCTATCATTTTGAGTTTCAGGAGCACACCATTCAGCATGGTCTTCATCGCCATTACCTACTTGATAACAGAAAGCAGTAACCTTGCCATTTTCCATAACAGTACAGTTTTTAAAGTATTCTGCGAAGTATGTAGATATTGTTTCCATATGACTATCTTGACCAGTTTGAACGTAGGCATCTTTAAACTCATAGTAACCCCAACCTAGTATAGAAGCTGAGTATGCTTGTGGTAGACCGAACTTAACGTGGTCACCTGCATCATGATATCCACCGCTTACATCTACGGTAGTACCGTTAGGAGCAGTAACGCTACTGTCGGCGGTATGGCAATCGTCACGCCAATCCATAGCAGAGGTTTCACCTACTTCAGTACCACACATATTAGCATCGTATAGATACATAGAGTATTGTAAACCTCTTGCATAGTTATAACTTGAGGCATCAACTGTCATAGTCCTATTAGATGGCACAAATACCATAGAAGTTCCAGTTACCAATAAGGCACAGCCTATAGCTATTGCCTTGGAACATCTTTTAGAAAGTTTTCCCATTGTAAAAATCTCCTTAACAAATAATAATTAGTAATGGTTTGAATGTAATGTTCTTTTCCATAAGTATCGAAAGCAACATATTGCCTATATTATACAATATTATCTCACAAAATGGAATATATTTCTGAAAAGTTTACAAAATGTTTTCAATTAAGCTCTTGATAGTATCTTTGTCGATAATAATGAGAATAT
>JAJQGV010000002.1 GCA_021200215.1 Ruminococcus sp.
ATTATATTCCATATATGTCAACCTTTAGATATGTGTTCATTTCGACGTATTTCCTCTAAATATGATAAAATTATCCACTAATAGATATGGTAATTTAACTAAACTATTGATTTTGTTGATAGATTAATATATAATATTATAAGTATCCATAGAAAAAAGGAGAATCTATATGAAAAATAGTTCAAAGTTAGTATATACTGTAATAGTAGCATCTGTATTGTTTTTTGAAGGCTGTAATATTTCAAGAACGGCAGATATCAACTTAGGCGATAGCTACACAGAAGTGACATCTACTACTACTACTACTCCAGTTGTTACTACTAAAGAGGTCACCACTACTAAAGAGCTAACTCTTCAAGAAAAACTACAGAATACCTGCTGGGTTGGTGCTAGTGGTACTAGAAACATTATGAGTTTTACATTTACTGATAATACTATCACTGTAAGCAATCTGCTTTCTAGTGGATTTCAAGAACCCGATATTACGGGCTATTGGGAAGTGGACGACCAAAAAATTACCGTATATTCCGATATAAACTTAACGGAAATGGTTACATACTATGACTATACCCTTCACGAATTTGAAAATGGTGATAAGTTTCTATACATGGAAAGTATGTATCTATCTTTAATGGACAGCCCTACTATAGACTTTAATTCTATCTGCGAAGATTTAGCACAATCTTTTAGTGATATATCTACCGTAACCGATGGCGGTTTTTGGGTAGGTACTAACGATGCCAACGTTGACTTCTTTGTATGTAACTATGGCGATATATATCTATATCTTGCTAGTAAAGATACCTCTGAAACCTCTTACTTCGATGGCAAGTGGGGACTCACCTACGATAGTTTCTACATAGTAGACAATGAAAGCTCTGAATTTATCTACTTTAATTGGCAGTTTGATACAGATACTTCTATACTAACTCTAACCGATTCAGAGGGCACAGATATGGAATTTACTCTAACCGATGCCGATGGTTTTAGTAGCGTCATGGCTATAGTAAATGCTCACCTAGATGGCACATATGAAGAGGTTACTACTACTACAGAGGAAACTACATCTGAAGAAACTACCACCGAGGAAACTACTGAAAATCCATACGAAACTTCTACAGAGTATAACTCGGAAGATAATAACTACTTCTTTACCAATGATAATCAAGAGGTTAATCCAGACGATTCTAACTATGATGACTCTAAAGAATACTATGACAACTATGTAAAACCCGTAACTACTACAGTAACGTATCAATACGAAACGGAATACTATCAAAGCGATACTACATATGCCTACGATTATGGTTACAACTCCACCAACTATGACTATAACTATGGCTACTAACCTACTCTATAACGCATAAAAACAATCCCCTCATGTTAGCATGAGGGGTTGTTAGACATATATATACTAATCAAACATTGGAGTTGACAAATATCTTTCACCAGTATCTGGGACTACTACCACTATGTTCTTGCCTTTATTTTCTGGTCTTTTGGCAAGTTGAATACCTGCCCAAACTGCTGCACCTGCAGATATTCCTACTAAGATGCCCTCATTCTTGGCAACGTAGTTTCCCGTAGATAGTGCTTCATCGTTTGGAACTGCTATAATCTCATCATAGATTTTAGTATCTAAAATAGATGGCACGAAGTTTGCTCCAATGCCTTGAATCTTATGCCCACCAGCTACACCCTTAGATAGTAAAGGCGAAGTTTCAGGTTCAACGGCTACTACCTTAATGTTAGGATTCTTAGCCTTTAAGTAAGTACCCACTCCCGTTAGAGTACCTCCAGTACCCACACCAGCTACGAATATATCCACTTGACCATCGGTATCGTTCCAAACTTCTGGGCCTGTAGTTTCCATATGAGCCTTAACGTTAGATGGGTTATCGAACTGACCTAATATAATCGAGTTTGGAATCTCTTGGTTTAGTTGTTTTGCTTTTTCTACAGCACCTGCCATTCCCTTAGATGCCTCAGTTAGTACTATTTCTGCACCATATGCTTTTAATAGGTTACGCCTTTCAATGCTCATACTTTCGGGCATAGTTAATATTGCTCTGTACCCCTTAGATACCGCAACCGATGATATACCTATTCCAGTATTGCCACTAGTAGGTTCAATTATAGTTGAACCTTTCTTTAAGACTCCTCTATTTTCGGCATCTTCTATCATGTACTTAGCAACTCTATCCTTTACGCTACCTGCTGGATTAAAAAACTCTAACTTAGCTAGTATGGTAGCTTCTAGTGATAGATTTTTTTCAATATTAGAAAGTTCCATAATAGGAGTACCACCTATTAAGTCGGTAACTTGTTTCAAAATTTTAGACATAGTAAAACCTCCAAAACGTTAAATTTTTAGATTGGATACAATACTTTAACTGTACCCTTTAATATATTATATCACATCGAAAGCCTGTTGTAAATCAGAGATTAAATCGTCTATGTGTTCAGTACCTATAGATAGTCTGATAGTATTAGGCTTAATTCCTTGTTCAACTAATTCCTCTTCACTCAACTGTGAGTGTGTTGTAGACGCTGGGTGGATTACTAAAGACTTCATATCACCAACGTTAGCGAGTAGTGAGAATATCTTTAGGCTGTCGATAAACTTTTTAGCTTCAGCTTCACCGCCCTTAATCTCTATGGTAAATATTGAACCACCACCGTTTGGAAAGTATCTATCATAGAGTTCTTTATAGCCATTATACTCAACTGATGGGTGATTTACCTTTTCAACCTTTGGATTGTTAAGTAAATACTCAATTATCTTCTTAGTATTTTCAACGTGACGTTCTACCCTTAAGGATAGTGTTTCTATACCTTGTAGTAGTAAGAAAGCACTCAAAGGTGATAGTGTAGCACCAGTATCACGAAGTAGTATAGCTCTAATCTTAGTTACAAAAGCAACTTTTCCAACAGCCTTAGTAAAGCTAATACCATGATAGCTTGGATTAGGCTCTGTAATAGATGCAAACTTTCCACTAGCCTCCCAATCGAAGTTTCCACTATCTGTAATAGTTCCACCTAGAGTAGTTCCATGACCTCCTAAGAACTTAGTAGCAGACTCTACTACAATATCTGCACCATGCTCTATAGGTCTAATTAAGTAAGGAGTTCCAAAGGTATTATCTACTACTAAAGGAATCTTGTGAGCGTGTGCTATATCTGCTAGTTTACGAATATCGGCAGGGTTTGAGTTAGGATTTCCTAAGGTTTCTACAAATATCGCCTTAGTATTATCTTGGATAGCTTTCTCAAAAGAATCTTCAACGTCTGGGTCAACGAAAGTCGTATTGATTCCATATGCTGGTAGAGTATGTGCTAATAGGTTATACGTACCGCCGTATATAGTCTTAGATGATACTATGTGGTCACCATTCTGTGCAAGTGTTCTAAAGGTGTAATCTATTGCTGCTGAACCACTTGCCACTGCTAGAGTAGCTATGCCACCCTCAAGAGCAGTTACTCTCTGTTCTAATATGTCTTGTGTTGGATTAGTCAACCTACCATAGATGTTTCCCGCATCGGATAGGTTAAACCTTGCTTGTGCGTGTTCTGAGTTATGGAATACATATGATGTAGTTTGATATATAGGTACTGCCCTAGAATCTGTTACAGGGTCTGCATTTTCTTGACCTACATGAAGTTGTTGAGTTTCAAACTTCCAATTATTATTTGCCATATTTAATTCCTCCAATGGATATATTTTTTAGATTAAAATCTTTTATGATTTAACCTAGTAGATTAGTATGATTTAATTATATCATAGTTTTCCTATTTGTCAATAGGAATTTGATATTTCTAAATATATTCTAAATATTGGTGAAATTTTTAGATACATTTTGTTAATATGCACAATGTGTTAATATATTAATCATATAAAAAATCACCTAAAAGAATACTCTTAGGTGATTTTAAAGTTATATTAACCGATAAAATTATTATGCTTGTTTTGGAAGTTTATAGTTGGTAGCAAAATTTTGACATTGCTTTTCAAACTCACTATCTTTAGATAGAACGTTTAAATACTCATGGACTTCTACAGCGTTGTTTTCTTCAATCTGAATCATACAGACTGCAATATTAGAGCAATGGTCAGAAACCCGTTCAAGTTCAGTTAAAAGGTCAGTAAATATAAAACCCAACTCCATAGTACACTTACCATCTTTTAGTCTTTGTATGTGTCGATTACGCATTTCTAACCTAAGGCGGTCTATAACCTCTTCAAGGGGTTCTACTTGATGTGCCAGATTAATATCATTGTTGGCAAAAGACTTAGCGGTCATATCTAAAACATCGGTGATAGCGTGCATTAATACCATAAGTTCCTCATATGCATCGTTTGAGAACTCATTCTTTTTAGAGTGTAACTCTTCAGAAATCTCTATTATGTTCATGGCGTGGTCAGATATTCTTTCAAAGTCGCCAATGACGTGTAGCAATTCGGAAGTAGATTTACTATCAGTTTCGGTTAAATTTCTGGAACTCAACTTTAATAGGTAAGAACCTATTCTATCCTCATAGGCATCTACCATATTTTCATATACTACTACCTTATCAGCCTTTTTAGAGTCATAGTTCTTAAATACGTCTAAAGCCAATGTAATGGATTTAATAGTCTTTTCAGCCATCTTAATGGTAACGTTTCTAGCCTGTTCAAGTGCAACTGTAGGAGTATTTAAAAGTCTTTCATCTAGCATTTGAATCTCTTCTTTTTCCTCAGTATCCTTAACGGTTAAATACGCTAACTTTTCAAGGATATTTATCATTGGAAACATTATTATAGTAGTAACCAAATTAAATATGGTATGTACTATTGCAACGTTAAATGATGTAATTGCATCGTTTAAGAAAGCGAATTCTAATAGACTGTTTAAAGCATAGAAACCTATTAAAAATACTACCGTTCCTATAACGTTAAAATACAGATGCACTACAGCAACCCTTTTAGCATTCTTGTTAGCTCCAATACATGATAGTAATGCAGTGGCACACGTACCTATATTTTGACCTAATATTATTGGAATCGCTGAACCAAACGTAATCAAACCATTATTCGATAGCGATTGCAACATTCCAACAGATGCAGCAGAAGATTGTATAACAGCAGTTAATATTGCTCCAACTAGAACACCTAACACTGGATTACTAAACTTAGCTAAAAGTTCTTTAAATTCGGGAATTTCAGCTAAAGGTTCAACGGAAGAACTCATAGTACTCATACCAGTCATTAATATTGCAAAACCTAAAAGAGCATTGCCTATTACTTTAGTCTTATCATTTTTCTTAGACATTACTAGTATAATACCTATCAAAGCTATTATTGGTGCAAATGATGATGGTTTTAACATCTTTATAAAGAAATTATCGCTTTCCAAACCAGAAAGACTTAATATCCATGATGTAATAGTAGTACCTATGTTAGCACCCATTATTATGGATATTGCTTGCGAAAGTTTCATAATTCCAGAGTTTACAAAACCTACAAGCATTACTGTAGTAGTAGATGATGATTGTACTACGGCAGTTACGGTCATTCCTAATAACAAACCTTTAAGTCTGTTAGAAGTCAACTTTTCAAAGATTTTTTCAAGTTTACCACCAGCGAGTTTTTCTAAACTTTCTCCCATGACATTCATTCCATACAGGAACATTGCTAAACCACCAATTAGCGATATAACCGCAAAGATGTCCATAAAAAATCCTCCAAAATATTATATTTTCCCCTACGGAACTATTATATATCACAAATATTAAATCTATTAGATTTTTTCGTGAAATCTAGGTAAAATATCTTTAGCATTTAACAGTTTTAACTAACTTGTGCTCATTCATTAACACATTAAAACTAAAAGTTAGAGTATCCGTAGGATACTCTAACTACTAAAGGAAAAAATATAATATTATTGGATTGATACACACTTTTAAAAATTATATAATCTTTTCATTCTTATGGATTCCCGTAACGTCGAACTTAACCCACTCAGCAATGTTTACAGCATGGTCGCCAATCTTTTCAAGATACTTAGTTATAGTTAATAAATCTACACATAGTTCACTTAAAGATTGCTTATTGTTAGTAACTATATACTTAATAATCTCATCACGAATCTGTACGAAGTAGTCATCAATGCAATCATCGGCATCTATAATCATATCAGCCTTTTCTACATCATTTTCAGTGTAAGCGACTATGCTTTCCTCTACCATTCTAACAGCCGAGTTAGCCATCAATTGAATAGTATATACAATCTCATTTAATTTAATGTCGGAATTAAACTCCTCGTCGAATGGAAGTTTTAATATAATCTCACCTATATCCACAGACTGGTCTGCAATCCTTTCAAGGTCGGTGATAATCTTCAATGCCGATGATATAGTTCTTAAATCTTTAGCCACTGGCTGTTGTTGTAATAGTAACTTTAGACATTTTCCTTCAATCTGACGTTCTAACTTATCTATTAAGGCATCGCTTTGAACTACACTATCCAATTGAGAGGTATCTTTGTTAGTCAAGGCTTTAATAGTAACCTTAATAGAATTTTCTGTTTCACTAGCCATCTTCAGCATACGTTCATTTAACTCTCTGAGTTGACTGTCGAAGTGTTTTCTAACACTAGTACTCATAAAATAAACCTCCAAAAATATTATAAAAAAATATGTTGAACAATCTAACCAAACCTACCAGTAATATAATCTTCAGTACGTTTATCCTTAGGCATAGAGAATAATTCTTGAGTGTTACCGTACTCTACGACCTCACCATGTAGGAAGAATGCGGTCTTATCAGAGATTCTAGTAGCTTGTTGCATATTGTGAGTAACCATAATTATAGTATAGTCAGACTTTAGCTCTTCACAGAGTTCTTCTATCTTCATAGTAGATATAGGGTCTAGTGCCGATGTTGGTTCGTCCATAAGTATAACTTGTGGTTTAACTGCTAAAGCTCTAGCTATGCATAATCTTTGTTGTTGACCACCCGACATTCCTAATGCAGACTTTTTCAACCTATCTTTAACTTCATTCCATATAGATGCTTGTTTTAAACTCGTTTCCACTATCTCGTCTAATTCTGCTTTCTTTTTTATTCCATGAGTTCTTGGACCATACGCTATGTTATCATAGATACTCATTGGAAATGGATTTGGCTTTTGAAATACCATACCAACATCTTTTCTTAACCTAGTAAGTTCTATATCCTTGTAGATATCCACACCATCGAGTCTAATATCACCAGTGATTTTACAGCCCTCAACTAAATCGTTCATTCTATTTAGTGATTTCAAAAGAGTGGACTTTCCACAACCCGATGGGCCAATGAATGCCGTTATCTCGTTATTATTCATATTTAGATTAACGTTTTTTAAGGCATGAAAATCGCCATAGTATAGATTCATGTTAGATACACTAAACTTAGTTGTACTTTTGCTCATATATATTACTTTCCTTTCGTTAATTTTTTAGCTATTAAAGATGCTACTCCATTTAAAGCTAACACCGTTATTAATATTACTACTGCAACGGCACTAGCCTCATTCATGTGTAAGCCCTCACCAGATAGTAGATACATATGCGTTGCTAAGGTTCTGCCCGAACTGAATACGTTACTTGGAATCTGTGCCATAGTACCAGCAGTATATATCAAAGCGGCTGTTTCACCTATAATTCTACCTATAGCTAAGATTATTCCTGCTAAGATACCATTCATTGCAGATGGCAACACTATTACAAATATAGTTCTTAACTTACCTGCACCTAGACCAAAACTTCCCTCTCTGTAACTGTCATCGACGGTCATTAAAGCTTCTTCTGTACTAGTAATTATTATTGGTAATATCATTATAGCTATGGTAAACGAACCTGCAAGGAGTGAATATCCCCAATGCAAAGATGTTACAAAGAACAACATACCAAACAGACCATACACTATTGAGGGTATTCCTGATAGTGTTTGAGTGGTTAATCTAATAATCTTTACCACCTTGTTACCCTTTTTAGCGTACTCAACTAAGTAGATAGCACAACCTACTCCAAACGGTACAGATATTAGCAATGATAATCCTACCATCTCAAGGGTAGTTACTATACTAGGTAGCATAGATACATTTTCACTAGTATACGTTGGTGAAAATAGACTAGGTTTTAAGTAAGGCACTCCTTTAACCACAACGTATCCGACTAAGAATAGGAATACGAACGCAGTAATCAATGCACATAGACTTACTAATATAAAGAATCCTAATGATACGGGGTGTGCTTTATAAGTTTTCCATCTTTCCGACCAAACCTCTTTAAAGGTTTTATCCTTAGGAATGTTTTTGCAATCCTTTTGGACTATATTACTTTCAGACTTAATGCTTTCCATAGTATTCATATGTTACACCTCTTTCTTGTTGGTAATCAAATTTAGCGATAGGTTCAACAGTAGAATGAATACAAAGAGAACCACTCCTGTAGCTATTAAGGCATCGTAATGAAGTCCAGTAGCGTAACTCATTTCGGTTACTATGTTAGCGGTTAGAGTTCTAACACCTTTTAAGATGTTATCTGGTATTCTTGGTTGGTTTCCTGCTACCATGATTACTGCCATAGTTTCTCCAATGGCTCTGCCTATGCCCAATATTATACTTGATAGTATTCCCGACTTTGCTGCTGGTACTATTACTGTAGATACTGCTCTTTCGTGAGTAGCTCCTAAAGCTAAAGCACCCTCATAGTAACTTTGCGATACTGCCTTTATTGAGGTTTCTGATAGGCTTTCAACGGTAGGTAATATCATCATGCCCAACAGTATAGATGCCGTTAAGATACTATTACCATCACCTCCGATGTAATCTCTAACGAATGGAACTATTACACACATTCCAAAGAATCCATACACTATAGATGGTATACCTGCTAAGAGGTTTATAGGTGGCTTTAAGATTTTATATAGCCCAGCTGGACAGAATTTAGCCATAAATATAGCCGTAAGTAGACCTATTGGAACTCCTACTATGACAGCTCCTGCGGTAACGTATAAGCTACCTAATATCATGGATAGTATACCATACTGTGCATTATCATCAAGGGGTTTCCAATTTTCATTGCCTAAAAAGTCACCTAAACCAATCTCTGCTATGGCTGGTAGACCATTTTTAAACATAAACCAACATATTAAAACTATTGCCAATATGGATACACAAGCACATAACAAGAATAGGAACTGCATACCCTTTTCAAGATATCTCTGCTTAGTATACTTAATAACTCCAGTGGAACTAGTATCTGCATCGCTAAGCAACTTTCTTTCCATAAGTTTCATCGTTAAAAACACCTCTTAAAAGATTATTATTGTATTTCGTCCCAAGATGTTATAGTACCCGTATAGATGTCACAAATCTGTTGGGTAGTTAGATTGTCTATAGTACTCTCACTATTTACTATAATAGCAATGCCGTCCAAGGCAATGGCTATATCGTTCAATACGGTTTCATCGTCTTTGAGTTCCCTAGATGCCATACCTATATCACAAGTACCGTCTAGTACTGCTTTCATTCCCGATGTACTATCGGAAGTTTGTATTTCTATGGTTACACCCGTATTTATGGTTTGATATTCCTCAGAAAGTTTCTCTATTACTGGCGATACCGAAGTAGAACCTGCAATTACTATTTTACCAGTAGCACCATTAGATGTAAAGCTTTCAGCATCATCTACTACTGGAGTGTAGTCATTTTCAACTATCGCTTGACCCTCTGCACTTAAGATGTAGTTGATGAAGTCTTGAGTACAATCAGAAACATCATCACTAGTAGCTATGTTGAACGGTCTAGCTATTGGATACGTTCCATTCTTTACATTTTCTGAAGTAGGTTCTACGCCATCTACAGTAATAGCCTTAACGGTATCATTAATAGCCCCCGAAGAGATATATCCAATAGCATTAACGTTACCAGAAACTTGTGTAATAACCACATCAGTACTTTTAGCTATTATAGCGTCTACTGTAGTCATATCCGACTTATTACCGTCAGCATCTTTCTGTTCAACTCCAGTCAACTCTATAAAAGCACCTCTAGTGCCAGAACCATCTTCCCTAGATATTACTGCAATTTCATTACTAGATACTCTTGCACAACCACCCATAACGTTAGCCATACATACAATGGCAAATATCGTTGCTGATATCTTCTTAATACTCATAAATATAAAAACCCTTTCTTCTTTAAGTTAATTATTTATATCTTTTACAATAACTATTATACTATAATGTCTGTAAAGCCTCAACCTAGGTTTAGTAAAATGTTTGTAAAAGTTGATTGCAAAAACGGTAAAACTCAATATTTGATATAACATCTTACTATCCATCTAAATATGCCTATGGATTTTCACAAAAGTTTGTTGACAACCCTTGACTTTTTTGTGAAATAATGTTATAATCATAAGACCATAATGAATGGTAACAATGCATATGAGAAAGGAGTTATATAATGGACAGTAAGGCTATGTTTAAAATTGGTTACGGTTTATACGTTCTAACGGTAGAAAGTAATGGTTGTATTATCAATACGGTATCGCAAGTTACTACTACACCCAATAGAGTATCGGTTACGGTAAATAAGCAGAACTATACTCACGATATCTTACTAGAAAAAGGTACGTTTAATGTATCTATTTTAACTACAGAAGTCCCGTTTAGTATCTTTGAAAGGTTTGGATTTCATAGCGGAAAAGACGTCAATAAGTTCGATGGCTTTAACTCTATAGCTACATCTGATAACGGAGTGTACTACCTTACAGAGTATACCAACGCTTACATATCTGGAAAGGTTGTGAACTCGCTGGACTTAGGTACTCATACCATGTTTATCGCTGACGTTACCGACTGCAAAGTACTAAGCGATACTTCTTCTGTAACCTATGACTACTATCATAAGAACATTAAACCTAAACCACAACCTACTAAAGATGCCATAAAAGGCTACCGTTGTACCATCTGTGGATATATCTACGATGGCGATACACTACCAGATGACTTCGTGTGTCCTATCTGCAAGCATGGGGCTTCCGATTTTGAAAAGATTAACTATGAGAGGAGTAATATCGATATGAATCTAAAGGGTAC
The DNA here is from genome assembly GCA_021200215.1 of Ruminococcus sp. Lineage (GTDB taxonomy): Bacteria > Bacillota > Clostridia > Oscillospirales > Ruminococcaceae > UBA5884. The sequence goes on from JAJQGV010000002.1 coordinate 11,123, forward strand.
TAAGACTGAAAAAAATCTAATGACTGCATTTTCTGGTGAGAGTCAAGCTAGAAATAAGTATACATACTTCGCAAGTGTAGCTAAAAAGGAAGGTTTCGAACAGATATCTGCTATATTCCAACAGACTGCCGATAACGAAAAAGAACACGCTAAGATGTGGTTTAAGGCTCTTGAAGGAATCGGAAATACTACTGAAAACTTGAAACACGCCGCTGAAGGCGAAAATTATGAATGGACTGATATGTATGCTCAATTCGCTCGTGAAGCGGAAGAAGAAGGTTTTACTGAGTTAGCTGAAAAGTTCCGTATGGTTGGTGAGATAGAAAAGGCTCATGAACAAAGGTATCTTGCTTTACTAAATAATGTACAGATGCAACAAGTATTTGAAAAATCTGAGGAAACTATGTGGGAATGTCGCAACTGTGGACATCTTGTAATAGGTAAGAAAGCTCCCGATGTATGCCCTGTATGTAATCACCCACAAAGTTACTTCGAGGTTAGAAAAGAAAATTATTAATATCTATTGACATTCTAAAAATTAGTGATATAATTATTATTGTAATATATAGATTAAATCTTCGGGGTAGCGTGAAATTCGCAATTGGTGGTATAGTCCACGAGCTTAAACTTTAGCATGATTTGGTGTGATTCCAAAACCAACCGTAAAGTCGGGATAGAAGAAGATATGCTTTTAATTAATAATTAACAGTTAATAATTAGTAATTTTAAACATTTTGATTATATTTGAGTCCTGAAGTGTTATCTGCTTTGGGATTTTTTCTGCCTTTTGGAGGAATTTATTATGGTCAATTTTAAAGATAATGGTATTAATACACAACATATGCAACGTGCTATAGAGTTAGCTAAAAATGGCATTGGATTTGTAAATCCAAATCCCTTAGTTGGTGCAGTAATAGTTAAAGATGGCAATATTATAGGTGAGGGATATCATGCTAAGTATGGCGATTTACACGCTGAACGAAATGCTTTTAAATTCTGTGATGAAAATAATATAGATTGTACTAGTGCCACTATGTATGTAACTCTTGAGCCTTGTTGCCATCATGGAAAACAACCACCTTGTACTGAAGCCATCGTTGAACATGGGATATCTAAGGTTGTAATTGGCTCTCGTGACCCTAACCCTTTAGTTAGTGGTAAAGGAGTAGAATATCTAAGAAATCATGGGGTTGAAGTCATTACCGACTATATGCGTGATGAGTGCGACAAATTAAACGATATCTTTTTTCACTATATAACTACTAATAAGCCTTATGTAATCTTAAAAACTGCTATGACTTTAGATGGCAAAATAGCATCATATAGTGGAAAATCTCAATGGATATCTTGTGAAAAATCTAGGGAGCATACACACCTTACTAGAAAAAGAGTATCTGCTATTATGGTCGGGTTAGGTACGGTATTAGCAGATAATCCTATGTTAAACTGTAGAGTTGAAAATCCATCACACCCTATTAGAATAGTCTGCGATAGTAATTTAAATATACCTCTAGGGTGTAAGCTTGTAACTACTGCTATAGATATTCCTACCTATGTAGCTACTATCTCAAATGATGTTAAAAGAATATCTGAATTGGAAGATTTAGGCGTTAGAGTTTTAAAAACATCTTCTAAAGATGGCAAAGTTAATTTAAACGAATTAATGAACATATTAGGCAGTCTAAAAATAGATAGTCTACTTATCGAGGGTGGTGCAGAATTAAACTTCTCAGCACTTGAAAGTAATATAGTAGATTGCGTTCAAATATACCTATCTCCTATGATTTTAGGTGGTAAAGATGCTAAAACTCCTGTAGGTGGTCTTGGCTTTGAAAATCCAGACTTAGCTAAAAGGTTCAAATTAGTTAAGAACACAACCATAGGCTCGGATTTATTCTTGGAGTATAAAAGGTAAATATTTATAATAACGGAGGTAGTACTTTTATGTCAAGAATTTACTGTTTTTCATCTACTGGAAATAGTCTTTATGTAGCTAACAGAATTGCTAAACAGATAAACGCAAGTGTTATATCTATGACTAAAAAAAACGTATCTTGTAATGATGATGTTATTGGAATAGTCTGTCCTGTATACTTTTGGGGATTGCCAATAACCGTAGACAACTTCATAGATACTCTAAACATAACTAATAGTTCAGCATACATATTCTTAATCTTAACTTTTGGCAGTATATTTATCGGTGCAGATGGAATAGTTAATAATAAATTAAAATCCAAAGGATTAAAACTTTCCTACTATCAAAAGATTAGATGTGTTGAAAATTATCTACCTGCTTTCAAAGTTAATGATACCTCTTTTAATTGGCAATCTATTGATGATAAGATAGACACTATAATAAAAGATATTCAACTTAAAAATAAGAATAATATTGGATACTCTACCTTCATGAATAGTATCGCTAGGAGTATGTTTCCAGCAAAAAATCCAAACTGCGATAAAAACTTTATAATATCGAATGAATGTATACACTGTGGATTGTGTTCTAAAGTATGTCCTAGAGATAACATTATAGTTACTAAAGATACAGTATCTTTTAAGGGTGATTGTGAACACTGTTTAGGTTGTATTCATATATGCCCTAAAAATGCTATCGACTATAAAAAATTTACTCAAGGTAAAAGACGCTATAAGAATAGTCATATTAAAGTAGATGATTTACTTAATCTTAATAGTGCTACAGGAATATAGAACATCTTTTTAAAAATTTTAAGGAAGTGATTTTTAATGTTTACAGGTATCATAGAAGAAGTTGGAACAGTATTAAGTATCAAGAAAGGGAATGTATCTAGTAAGATAACTTTCGGGGGAAGAAAAATATTTAATGATATCCATTTAGGCGATAGTATAGCTATAAATGGGGTTTGCCTTACTGCCGATATCCTTACTGATAATTCCTTTACTGCCGATATTATGGCTGAAACACTTCGCAGAAGTTCTCTAGGTGATTTGAAAGTAGGTAGTAAAGTAAATATGGAACGTGCCATGCTCTGTAACGGTCGATTTGGTGGACATATAGTATCTGGACACGTTGACGCTACTGGCAAGATTATTAACTTTAAACGTGAAGAGAATGCCGTTTGGATTACTATATCAACAGATGGTAAGGCTCTAAAATACATAGTTGAAAAAGGTTCAGTCGCTCTTGATGGTATCAGTTTGACCGTTGCTAGTGTAAGTGATACATCTTTTAAGGTTTCTATAATTCCACATACTGCTAGTGAAACTACACTATTAACTAAATTCATCGGCGACAATATTAACATAGAATGCGACGTTATAGGCAAGTATGTTGAAAAGTTCCTAAATACTAAAGAAAATACATCTAATAACAGTACCTTGGATTTAAACTTCCTCGCAAACAACGGATATATTTAAATTAATAATTAATAATTATTAATTAATAATTTATGAAAAGGGAGTAGTGAGTATGAAATATGTAAATTTAGGTAATTCGGATATTAAAGTATCTAGGATATGTATGGGTTGTATGGGCTTTGGAGATGCTCAAAATGGTCAACACTCTTGGACTTTAGACGAAACTCAATCTAAAGAGATTATTAAGAAAGGTTTAGACTATGGCATAAACTTCTTTGATACTGCTATAGCATATCAAGGAGGTACTAGCGAACAGTATGTAGGTAAAGCTCTAAAAGAACTCTCTAAACGTCAAGACGTTATAGTAGCTACTAAATTTTTACCTCGTACACAGTATGAAATCGATAATAGTATTAGTGGACAGCAACACATTCAAAGTATGGTCGATAAGAGTTTAAAAAATCTAGGTATGGATTACATAGACCTATACATCTATCATATGTGGGATTATAATACTCCTCTATTTGAGATTATGGACGGTTTGAATGCTATAGTTAAATCGGGAAAGGTTCGTGCCATTGGAATATCTAACTGCTATGCTTGGCAACTGGCTAAGGCTAACGCTATGGCAGAAAGGTTCGGATTTGCTAAGTTTGTATCGGTACAAGGGCATTATAATCTAATATTCAGAGAAGAAGAAAGAGAGATGTTTCCATACTGCAAAGAAGAAAACATTGCATTAACTCCGTATAGTGCTTTGGCTGGTGGAAGATTATCTAAACGCAGAGGAGAAACCTCTAAACGCTTACAACAAGATACCTATGCAAAGTCTAAGTATGATAATACTCAAGAACAAGATAGCATCATAATAGATAGGGTTTCCAAAGTTGCAGATGATAGAGGTATATCTATGACAGAAGTATCTTTGGCTTGGATATTAAGCAAGGTTACATCACCAGTGTGTGGTGCTACTAAGATACATCACCTTGAAAGTACCGTTAAAGCTTTGGATATCACTCTTACAAATGATGAGATTAAATATCTTGAAGAAACCTACGTCCCACATAAGTTAGTAGGCGTTATGGCAGAAAACAAATAGGAGGTTTTTTATGTTTGAATACAACACAATAGAACAAGCTCTTAAAGATTTAAGAGATGGTAAAGTTATATTAGTTACAGATAACGAGGACAGAGAAAATGAAGGAGATTTAATCTGTTCGGCTGAAAGTGCTACCCTTGAAAATGTGAACTTTATGGCTTCTAAGGCTAAAGGATTAATATGTATGCCTATGAGCAGTGAGTATATCCAAAAGTTGGGATTACACCCTATGGTTGCACATAATACAGATAATCACGAAACGGCTTTCACTGAGAGTATAGACCATGTATCTACTACCACTGGAATATCTGCACAAGAACGTTCTATTACGGCTATGAAGTGCGTTGATGACAACGCTATACCTAGTGATTTCCGTCGACCTGGGCATATGTTCCCCCTAGAGGCTAAAATGGGTGGAGTTCTCGAAAGAAACGGTCATACAGAAGCTACTGTAGACTTACTCCGACTTGCTGGTTTAAAACAAGTAGGACTATGCTGTGAAATAATGGCTGATGACGGCACTATGATGCGTAAAGATGGCTTAATAAAGTTTGCACAAGATAATAATCTAACGTTTATAACCATCAAGGAGTTACAAGCGTATCGTAAAAGGTATGATTTCTTTATGGAAGAGGTATCCACTGCAAAACTGCCTACTAAGTATGGTGAGTTTATAATTCATGGATTTTACAACAACATTACTAAAGAACATCACATAGCATTAACTATGGGAGAAGTATCTAATGGTGAACCTGTACTCTGTAGAGTACACTCTGAATGCCTTACTGGTGATGTTTTCGGTTCTTGCCGTTGTGATTGTGGTGAACAGTTAGACAGTGCCTTAAAACAGATTTCTAACGAGGGCAGAGGTGCTTTATTATATCTACGTCAAGAGGGAAGAGGTATAGGCTTGATTAATAAACTAAAAGCTTATGAACTTCAAGAACAAGGTTTAGATACTGTTGATGCTAATATCAAATTAGGTTTTGCTCCAGATTTGCGTGACTACTCTTGTGGTTCACAAATGCTTTTAAAGTTAGGAATATCCAAATTGAGATTGTTGACTAATAATCCATTAAAGATTTCTGACCTATCTGAATATGGCATTGAAATAGTTGAAAGAGTTCCAATCCAAATTAAATCAAACCGTTTCGATAGTTTCTATCTAAAGACTAAACAACACAGAATGGGACATCTAGTGGATTATGACAATAATAAGTAATATTTGATAAATAGGCAATCTATAGCAATGATTGTTTATATTATATTATACATGAAAAGGAGTTTTTTTTTATGAACATAATTGAAGGAAAATATTTAGGTAGCGATTTAAAAATAGGAATAGTTGCCTCAAGATTTAATGAATTTATAGTAACTAAGCTAATCGGTGGTGCAGAAGATTGTTTACTTCGCCACGATGTTAAATCTGAAAATATAGATTTAGCTTGGACACCAGGAGCTTTTGAAATCCCAGTAGTAGCCCAAAAGATGGCTCAAAGTGGAAGCTATGATGGTATAATCTGTTTAGGAGCAGTAATCCGTGGGGCTACTAGTCACTATGATTACGTATGTGCAGAAGTATCTAAGGGAATAGCTACAGTATCTTTACAGAGTGGTATACCTGTAATGTTTGGTATCCTTACTACCGATACCATTGAACAGGCTATAGAACGTGCAGGAACTAAAGCAGGTAACAAAGGTACAGACTGTGCTATGTCTGTACTTGAGATGATTAATCTAATGAAACAACTATAAACAATTAATAACTCTAAAGGGAGTGATACTTTTTAGATGAAAGCTATATTCTTCGATATCGACGGTACTATTATCTCTGATGATGGTAAGAGGTACATACCGCAATCTACAAAGGATAGTATTAAAAAACTTAAAGAAAATGGAAATCTAACCTTTATCAATACTGGTAGAGTATACTGTAACATCAACCCTATGATTAAAGAACTCGGTTTTGATGGATATCTATGTGGTTGCGGAACTAACATAGTTCTAAACGGTGAAGATATCTTCTATAAAGAGCCTAATAGAACTCGTTGCATTGAGATTGCAAAACTATTACACAACCTTGGATTTGAAGTATTGTATGAACACAAAGATGGTGTATTTTTTGACTTTTCTACTGCTACAGAAACTCGTTCGCTTCGTTGGAAAAAGTTCTTTGAATATGAACACAAGGACGTTACTAGAGATATTACACATAGGGACTTTATATTCGATAAGTTTATAGTATGGTTGAATCCAAACGATAACCGTCAAGAACTAGTAGACTTTCTTAAACATGACTTTGAACCCATCTTACGTTGTGAAAGTACGAGAGAGTTCTTTGAGGTAGTCCCTAAAGGATTTTCTAAGGCTACCGCAATAGATATAGTTGCTAAAAGATTCAATATAAGTAGTAATGACCTTTATGCTATCGGTGATGGTGAAAACGATATACCCATGTTAAAAGCAGTTAAGAATAGCATAGCTATTAAAGGAAATTCTGCAATATATCGGTACGTTTCCTACGTAACAGATACCCTCTATAATGACGGTCTTAGCAAGGCTATGGAACACTTTAACTTGATATCTTCAGCACACACACACGCATAGATATAACATTGAGTCGCACCGAAAGATGCGACTCTCTTCTATTCTTTGTTGTAGACTATAATCTTTTCTATGTCTATATTGTGATATACTATATTATATACTACTATGAAAGTTATTGTGGGCATTATGATAAAAGCCAACATGGTAAGTACTCCCATAATAGATAGTTCCTCTAGTGTGTGATTAGGACATATAACGTTTATCCAAGGTAGATAGTATGCATTTATTAAGCGATATATCGAGAAGATACTATCCCCTATGGATACTTTAGCATACTTTAGAACCATTAAGACAATCCACTGTAGTATCAATGGCAAAGAGATAGTTATACCTAACACTATATGTCTAAAACTGTTGTGATTAGCTTTATATGTTCTTTCATATGCCTTGTGACTCTTAGCACAGTTATATGAGTAGTTTCCAACTATACATAACAGTATAGCCATAGTAAAAAGACCTATAATACCCTTCCAAATATTACTAGACATAAGCATGGACGTAAACAGACTAACCAACAACGATAATATACAAGCAAATATCAAGTTAGCCCAACCTTTAAGAGTTTCTTTAACGTATGATGGTTTCTTTATATTACCAATAACCAAATAGAATCATCTCCTAAGAAATTTTAGTATAGATAATATTATATATCTTTTTTTAGATATTTGCAACCATCAAACTTAAGACTATTAATCTAAAAAACTTTATCTTGAAAAGTTTTCCTTAATGTGATATAATATAACTTCGTGAAAGGAAGTGGAATATATATGTTATCCATGTTGTGCGTAGTAGTCAGTTATACGTTCTGTTCATACAGTGATAAGTATTTCATATCCAAAGCTAAGATGTCTAGTAACACGTTTACGTTCTTTCTATCGTTGTCCATGCTGATATTTATGGGAATGTATTTGCCATTAGACTTCTATATCTATCCTACGGTAGAAACTATAGTACTACTTGGATTGTTTACTCTATGCAAAATCTTAGAGTTTAAACTTACGGCATACACCTTAACAGAACTTTCAGCGTTTGAACTGAAAGCATGGTTAGGATTAGGTGTATTTATATCATACTTCTATGATGTAATGTTCAATGGAGTATCATTCAGCATGATATCTGTTACGTTCATAGCTATGACCGTTATTGGACTATTCTTAATAACCATAGATGGCTCTAAGAAGATTAACTACAAAAAGATATCTTTAGGATTGGTTGGAGTAGTGTTCGCAAAGTCTGGATATGGTATAGTAATACATCGCCTAAAAGATACTTGCAGTAGCACTCTAGCTATGTGCATTGCATTCTTTTTGATATGTCTAGGTATGTTGACGTTCTACAATCCAATAGCAGAATTTAAGAGGCAACCTAAGGATATAGCAAAACTATCGGCAGTAAGAATAGTAAATACTATAGGCTCTTTAATAGAAAACTATGTAGCTCAAATGAGTGTAATAAGCTACTCATTGATACAACCTCTAATATTAATACTAATGTTTATAATTAATATAGTAAAACATGAAAAGACGTCATATAAAGGAATCATTGGGGGCATAGTATGTATAATAGGTATAATATCGTTGCAACTAAGCAGAAATAGTTAAAAAATGTTCTATGGTAGATACATCTTATAGAACATATACAAAAAGATTTAAAAAAATCATGAAAATATATTGAAAATAAATCTAAACTATGTTATAATTAAAATATATTTGAAATGACCGTGGAAATGTTAGTATCACGTCCTGAACGAATACGTGAGTTGAAATACGCATAAGTTCCATCACAATATCTTTGCTGAACCGCAAATCGGTAGAGATGTTCATAGTTTCAATATCTTTTTGCGGAGAAGCGAGGATTTATATATTATGCCAAAGTGTAAAAATTGTGGAGAAAAGATGCCTAAGGGTTTTAGTTATTGTGGTGTCTGCGGTGCGGATATGGTAACTGGTATGATACCTTGGTCTAAAAAAGATACTTCTAAAGAATCTATAACAGACATTGACACCGTTACTAAAGTAAACGATACTAAAATTCCAAAGGTTTCCATGACTCCTAGTCAAGATATAGATGACTTTATTAACGATGCCCCTAAATCTGAACCTATTAAGCAACCTATCAATAATGTTACTCCACCACCACAACAGAAATTTACTCCACTAGAGAGTATACAGACTACTCCAAATACTAAACCAGTACAGAAACAGCCTATCAATAATGTTACTCCACCACCACAGCAGAAATTTACTCCATTAGAGAGTGTACAGACTACTCCAAATACTA
>JAJQGV010000157.1 GCA_021200215.1 Ruminococcus sp.
ATTATCATTTAAGAACTTACTAATCTCTAAGTATAGATTATTCATATAGTAAGGTAGATTATCGAACAGACCACTAATACTGTTAATCAACTCTGGTAGAACCATTGCCACTACAGCTATTACTGCCAATATGGTTATAAGTATAGATATACCAACAGATGTAATTCTAAGCAATCTGGACTTTTTTCTATGTTCATACTTTTGTAAATCGGTTAGTTGTGAAACTTCAATTACTATCTCATTATCATTCGACTTAAAAAATATGGGTTTCAAATGTCTTTCAATTAAGTTAGTCAATGGACTAATTAAGTACGCTATTATAATGCCCGATATTATAGGCGACATTGCAGAAAGAACCTCACCTATATATGCAAATATGTCGGGAATTTCAGTAATAAATGTTCTAATCACTAAGCATATGGTAAATACCACTATCACGTAGAATGCAATAGTATTATACTTTTCTTCAAACTTAATTTTCATAAAAACAAACCTCAAACAGCATTAAAAATAAATATCTATACAGAATATTATAACACCATTTTAAGATGGATACAACCCCCTATTTACAAAAAAATCTTTTACCCACTAGCATATATTTTTAGTGTTTTCCACACATACAGATTATCTGTTTGTACATATAGCAAAATTATAATAACAACCATAGTTAAAACTATTAAACTTGCAAAAAAATTTTGCTAAACACTAAAATAACTCTTTTCTTAAATAGAGAAATATGTTATAATAAATCTATTATAAAACAGATATTTTTGAAATGGAGAGAATATTTAATGTCATCGCAGAATTATATCGAACTAAAAAGAAAGGCTTTAAAAAAATACTTTAACTTTCTAAATCCTCAGCAACAAGAGGCGGTATTTAATATCGACGGGTCAGAACTAGTATTAGCTGGTGCTGGTAGTGGTAAAACGTCGGTAATAGTCAATAGAATCATTAACATGACTATATTTGGCAACGCTTTCTACGACCAAAACGTTCAAGGTAGCACCGAAGATATAAAGTCCATTGAAAACTTTTTAGATGGCTCTTGTGAAGATACCGAACCATTACGTAGAGCTATTGCTGTATCTCCAATAAGACCTTGGAACATAGTAGCCATAACATTTACAAATAAATCTGCTAAAGAGTTAAAATCTAGGTTAGTTGGTGCTTTAGGCGAAAGTGCCTATACTATAAATGCATCTACATTCCATGCACTATGTTTAAAGATTCTAAGAAAAAATATACATCTGTTAGGATATAATACTAAATTTACCATATACGATGCCGATGATAGTCAAAGGTTAATTAAAAGCTGTATGCTTGAATTAGATATCTCAGAAAAAAAGTTTCCCCCACGAGGAGTATTGTCAATAATATCTTCTGCTAAGAATAAACTAATGTCCCCCGAAGATGTTCTATTACAGAACAGTACTGACTTTAGAACCAAAACTATAGCTAAGATATATGACACGTATCAAAAGAGGTTAAAGAACTCCAATGCAGTGGACTTCGATGATATTATAAACCTTACTATAGACATTTTAAAAAGATATCCAGATGTATTAGAAAGATGCAATAATAGATTTAGGTATATAATGGTAGATGAATATCAAGATACTAATTACGCACAGTTTCAACTGCTTACATTATTATCGCAAAAGCATGGTAACCTATGTGTAGTGGGCGATGATGACCAAAGCATATATGCTTTTCGTGGTGCAGATATTACCAACATACTTAACTTTAATGAGTACTTTCCTCAAACCAAGATAGTTAAACTAGAACAGAACTATCGTTCTACACAGAACATATTAAATGCATCTAATAACTTGATTTCTAACAACATGGGCAGAACTAATAAGAAACTATGGACTTCTGCATCTAAAGGTGACTTAGTAACGTTCTACAAGGCTAATGACGAAACTGACGAAGCTAATTACATCGCCAAAGTAGTAAAGGTATTAGTTAAGGACTATAAATGCTCGTACAAAGATTGTGCCGTACTTTACAGAGTAAATGCTTTATCTAATGCTGTAGAAAAGGCTATGATTAAAGAGAGTATCCCTTATAGAGTGTTTGGTGGAACTAAGTTCTATGAACGTAAAGAGATTAAGGATATTATAGCATATCTAAGCGTTATAAACAACGAGTTCGATATGCTTAGGCTAAAAAGAATAATAAATGAGCCTAAACGTGGCATAGGTGATGCAACTTTAGAAGTCCTTGAAGAGATTGTAAGAGATTTAGAGATATCACCTATTGAAGTTATGCGTAACGCTACAGAGTATGCATTACTATCTAAGAAATCTACTAGCCTAAAGAACATAGCTAAGATGTTCGACTACCTAACAGCAAAATCTAAATCTATGATGTTAGATGAGTTTATCGACCTACTCATTGACAAGACTGGATATCAACAGTACCTAATTAACCTTGGAGATGAGGGTCAAACTAGGTTAGATAATATTATGGAACTAAAGTCTACAATAGTACAATACATCAAAGGTTCAGAGAATCCTACTCTCAATGGATTCTTAGAAGAAATATCTTTGTATACAGATATAGATAAGATGAACGATGACGATTGCGTAAACATAATGACTATCCATAATTCTAAAGGCTTAGAGTTTGAAAACGTGTTTATAATAGGCATGGAAGAAAACATTTTTCCTAGCAGTAGAAACATAGAAAATGAAGAAGAACTCGAAGAAGAAAGACGCATAGCTTATGTGGGTATGACCAGAGCTAAAAAAAGATTATATCTTTCTGCAACAGCTCAAAGAATGTTATATGGCTTAACCAATAGTAACTATCAATCAAGGTTCATAAATGAAATTGGAATGGAACTACTAAATAGAAAGTTTAATGAGAATAAAAGTTCAAAACGTAGGGTTAATAAGACTCCTACAGCATTGCAATCGTTCACATTACAACAACAGATTGCTAAGAACAAGGCTCAAGAAAGAATAGACCCTACTCCACAGAACATATCTTTTGAAGAGGGTAATACTATACTCCATGCAATATTTGGAACTGGTACAGTACTAAACGCTACCTATACTGGTGGCGACTATATGCTAAAGGTAGACTTTGCTAAGGTAGGCATTAAAACCATAATGACCAAATATACCAAAGTTAAAAAGATTTCCTAACCTTATAGAAAAAAGTTTATAGAACACCAAAAGGCTAAAGTTGATTATTAACTTTAGCCTTTATATAATATTCTCTATGTGGATACTTAATAATATCCGAAACTATTAATAGTTATCTAATAGCTTGTAGATATCTTCTAAGTCGCTATCATCATTTATAGGTGGTTTTTCTTGAGCAACCTTAGGAGCTTTAGGAGTTTCTGGAATAACGTTCTGTACTGGTTGAGCGTTTTCAACTACAGGTGATTTACTGTCTATAGTAGTTTCAGGCTGTACAGATGCAGAAGTTTGAACTGTAGATACTCCACCAATACTATTATTAGAGAAGTCACTGCCAATACTTTCAAAACCAGCAGCAATAACTGTAATAGTCATTTCATCGTTCATATCTTCTTTGAATGCAGTACCAAAGATACATTCTACATCATCGGCAGCGGAGTCAGTAATCATCTTAGTAGCGGTATCAACGTCAGATGCCATAACATCTTCAGACATAACTATGTTAATTAACAATCTCTTAGCACCAGCAATAGAGGTTTCAAGTAGTGGACTAGATATTACAGCCTTAGCAGCCTCTGTAGCCTTATCCTTACCAGAACCATGTCCTATAGCCATATGTGCGTAACCTGCACCCTTCATAATAGTAGAAACGTCTGCGAAGTCTAAGTTAATGAATCCATCGTCTACGATTAAATCGGAGATACTCTTAACACCAACCTTAAGGATATCATCAGCCAACGCAAAAGACTCTTTCATAGTTAAAGGTTTTTCAAGACCCACTAATAACTTTTCATTAGGAATAACTATAAGAGAATCAACATACTTTTTAAGTTCGCTAATACCAGCTTCAGCTTGAGCCATCTTAGCTTCACGTTCAAAGTTAAAAGGCTTAGTAACTACGGCAACTGTAAGTATGCCCAACTCTTGAGCAACTTGTGCCACAACTGGAGCAGCACCCGTACCAGTACCGCCACCCATACCAGCAGTGATAAAAATCATATCAGCATCTTTAATAGCGTCTGCTATTTCGTCACGATTCTCTTCAGCAGACTCTTTACCAACTGCAGGTTTGTTACCAGCACCTCTACCTTTTGTCAACTTAGCACCAATTTGAATTCTATTAGTAGCCTTAGAGTTTCTTAAAGCTCTAGCGTCGGTATTTACTGATATGTATTCAATATCTTCCACATCAGTACCTACCATGCAGTTTAGGGCGTTACCGCCACCACCACCAACACCGATAACTTTAATCTTAACTTCAGGGTCGAAGTTATCATTACTTTCAAAAACAAAGCTAGACATTAAAAAATCCTCCTAATATATTATAATCTCGAAACTTTCATAATCAGAAAAATATCTTAAGTAATGTAATCAGCAATACATACT
>JAJQGV010000040.1 GCA_021200215.1 Ruminococcus sp.
ATATGATACTCTCATCATATTCTTTATGTTGATTATATTATAAATTATTATTTTTAGTTTGTCAATAGTTGGAACGCAATTCATCCTCCCACTTTAGAAGTGGGGCTTCTTGCTGGAAAAGGATAAATTTAAAGAAATGGATAGTATTACACAAAAAAATGTGTTATAATAGTTATATACAAACTACAAGGAGATTTTTTAACTATGAATTTTTTACTCATAGATGGAAATAGTCTATTCCATCGTTGTTACCACGGAGTTAGAGAACTTACTAATAAAGATGGTGTGCATACTCAAGCCATCTTTGGATTTTTAAATATATTCTTTAGTCTACAGAATAAGTATAATCCAACACATATTGCCGTAGCTTTTGACCGTTCAGAGCCTACTTTTAGACATGAAATCTTTAGCGACTACAAGGGAAAAAGAGAATCAATGCCATATGATTTCGCTGAACAGCTACCATTCTTAAAGAATATTTTAATAGATTATGGAGCTAAAATAGTGGACTGTCCTCACTATGAAGCTGATGATATTCTAGGAACTATATCGAGAGTATGTAGTGAAAAAGGTATACCTTGCAATATAGTATCTGGCGATAAAGATATCTTCCAACTTATAGATGATACTACAGATGTTATAATGTTAAAAAACAGAAAACAGATACTTTATAAAAAAGAAACGTTCATTAATGAGTATGGATACAATCCAATAAACATTATAGACTTTAAGGCTATAACTGGTGATAGTTCTGATAACTATATAGGTATAAAAGGTCTTGGCGAAAAGACTATAACTCCCTTAATACAAACTTATGGAACTATAGAAAACATCTATGCTAACATAGATAATCTACAACTTAAAAAATCTGCACTAGATAAACTTAGAAACGGTCAAGATGATGCTACATTCTGTAAGAAGTTAGCTACCATCAACAGATATGCTCCTATAGATACAGATATAAAAACGTATGAATACAAGGGCATTAAAGATAAACAAAGATTATTAGATATCTTAGAATATCTTGAAATGAATACTTTCATTAAGAAATTAAATCTAAAAAGGTATGAAAAACAGTTAGACTTATTTTCATCTATTGAAGTAGAAAATGATACTCCACAGCCTAAAATCATTACTCTACAAAACAACTTTACTACTAAATCTTCTTTAACAAACTATATTATTAAAGATGATATCTTATACATCAATGATGAGGGAACTATCTATAAAACCGATGATAAGAATATTATAGTAGAATATCTTGAAAGCGAAATGTATAAAGATACTATATCCGTTAAAGATGATTATACATTTACTGATAACATTAAAAACATCTTAACAGATGCAGAACTTTGTGGATATCTACTTGATACATCTTCTAAAGAGTATACAGTAAAATCTCTGTGCGAAACTTACAACGTTGAATATTTTGAGGAACTCAACGAAATAGCAGATATATATTCACTTCCTAAATTAAATATATTACTATCTAAAAAAGTGTACGATTTAAAAATGAATACCCTTTTAGATTTAGAACTAAAACTATCACAAATTTTAGCCGATATGGAAAAAATAGGCGTGAAAACAGACGTTCAAACCATTAAGAAATATCAATCAGAACTACAAGACATTCTATCTAATTTAGAAAAAAAGATATATCAACAAGCTGGTAGAGAATTTAAAATCTTATCGCCAAAACAGTTGGGAGAAATATTATTTGAAGATTTAAAGTTACCACCAAGCAGAAAGAATCAAAGAGGATACTCTACCAACGATGACGTACTCGAAAAGTTAAAAGATTCTCACCCAATAGTTCCATTGATAAGAGAATATAGATTCTACCATAAGTTGAAATCCACATACTTAGATGGACTATTGAAAACCGTCGCTTTAGATGGCAGAATACACACCATATTTAGACAGACTGAAACTCGTACGGGCAGACTATCTTCGGCAGAACCTAACTTACAAAACATTCCAATAAGAAACGATTTCGCTAAGAACATAAGAAAGTTTTTCATTGCCGATGAGGGTAAAGTTCTAATAGATGTTGACTACAATCAAATTGAGTTACGACTAACGGCTGTAATGTCGAATGATACCAACATGATTAATAACTTCTTAAGTGGTGAAGATATCCACACTGCCACTGCTATGAAAATTTTTAACTGTAACAAATCTGAAGTTACATCGCAGATGAGAGGTGTGGCAAAGTCTATAAACTTTGGATTAATCTACGGTATGGGAGCTAATAAGTTATCTAGGGAGATAAATATCACTAGAAGTGATGCAGAAAGATATATTAAGAACTATTTCGATATGTATCCAAACATTAAAACCTTTATGGATAAAACTATAGAAGATTGTCAGAAAGATGGATACGTTACAACTATTTTAAATAGAATTAGATATATTCCAGAAATTACTTCAGATAATAAAAAAATTCAAGCTAATGGTAAAAGAATCGCTATGAATACTCCAATACAAGGCTCATCTGCAGATATTATAAAACTTGCTATGGTAAACGTCTATAACAGATTAAAACAAGAAAATCTAAACGCTAAGTTAATACTACAAGTTCATGATGAACTTTTAATAGAAAGTGATAAATCTTGTGCCGAAACCGTCGCAAAGATAGTAAAAGATGAAATGGAAAACGTTATAGAACTATCTGTTCCACTAACTGTAGAAGTAAATATTGGGGGTAGTTGGTTCGATGCTCATTAATATTGAAAGTGTATCCATTGAAGATATTCCAACCATTGCAGATATTGAAAAACGTTGCTTTCCTTATGACTATTGGAATGAAAAATCGTTTGAATATGCAGTTAATCATATGCAAGATATATCTTATAGATATATCTTCTTAAAAGCTGTTAGTGAATATACCCAAACTATGGGATACATCATAGCAACGGTAGTTGCCGACGATTGCGAAGTTCATAACGTTGCAGTAGATATCCCTTTTAGAAGAAAACGTATAGCCGAAACACTCTTTAAACAGTTAGAATATGAAGTCTATGGGATTGCTAGTAATATCTATCTTGAAGTTAGAAAGAGTAACATATCTGCATTGAACCTATACCACAAAATAAATTTTCAAATAGTGGGTGAACGTAAAAACTATTATGACTACCCACGAGAAGATGCTATCTTAATGGTGAAATCTATATGTTAAAAAGATAAATAATCAATATATAGATATAACCCATCTATTTTGGGAAGAAAATCTTATTTAAACTAAAAAGGAGTAATAAATATATGAAGATATTATATGAAATATTAATTTTAATATATTTCTTATACTTTATTCACAGTATTAAATATAAAAAATGGAATATAGTTGCAGTTCTATCGGTGATACTTTTAATTGTGATTGGTTTTGTAGTATGTCTATTTGCTGGAATTATGTAAACAGCTTAAAAAGATATTAAAAGGAGAAATTTAAAATGTTAATATTAGGAATAGAAAGTTCTTGTGATGAAACTGCTGTAGCAATATCAGAGAACGGCACTAAGATACTATCTTCAGTAGTATCTACACAGATTGAAGAACATAAACAGTATGGCGGAGTAGTCCCAGAGATAGCCTCTAGGCGACACTGTGAGAACATATTAGGAGTTACTGAAAAAGCTCTAAATGATGCAAACTTAACTTTAAATGATATCGATGGAATAGCCGTCACATACGCCCCCGGTTTGATTGGAGCGTTACTCGTGGGAATAAGCTTCGCTAAAGGATTAGCTATGGCTACAGATAAACCTTTGATACCAGTACATCACATAGCAGGACATATTGCCACAAATTATATAACTACTCCAAATTTAAAACCACCATACCTATGTTTAGTAGTAAGTGGAGGACATTCTCACATAGTAGAAGTGCTATCGTACACTAAATTTAGGGTTATTGGACGCACTAAAGATGACGCTGTTGGTGAATGCTTTGATAAGTGTGCTAGAGCTATGGGATTTTGTTATCCTGGGGGAGTTCAAGTGGATAGGGCATCTAAATTAGGAAATCCTAGTGCATATGCCTTGCCAAAACCAAAAGTTACTGGAAGTATCTACGATTTTTCATTTTCGGGATTGAAAACTGCAGTAATCAACTTGATACATAACAACAATCAAAAGGGAATAGATACTGACTTTAATAACCTATCTGCAAGTTTACAAAAGACTATCTCTGAGATAGTTACCCAAAAGACTATCCTAGCTAGTAAAAATTTAGGATATACTAAAGTTGCTGTAGCTGGTGGAGTATCTGCAAATAGCGGAGTTAGAGAACATCTAAAAAAAGCTTGTGATGATAATAATTTTGAGTTTTATATGCCCGATTTAAAATGGTGTGGCGATAACGGTGCTATGATAGCTTGTCAAGGATACTTTAACTACATGGAAGGCATTACTGCAGATGAAAGTTTAAATGGTATTGCCACACTATCTTTAGAAGATTTACAGCACTAAAAATATCCAAATATTACAAAATATCATCAAATGACAGTATTTTTATAATATTAA
>JAJQGV010000092.1 GCA_021200215.1 Ruminococcus sp.
AATCTTCTTAAAGTTCAAAATAAAGACTCCTTTCAAAATATAGAATACAACGCAACTGATATTATAACTTAAGTATATCATATATTTGAGAAAAATGTTCTAAAACTGACGAACGGTAGATATTTTGGAGTGAAATGCATTAGGTTAAGAAAATTTGCGTATATGTTGAAATATCTAATATATACGTATATATATGAGCATATTAATATATATATGGCTAAAAATTACTGTGTAATATATCTAAAATGATATTCAAAACTGATGACATTTAAAAAAATATATGCTATAATAAAGGCATCAACTAAATTAGAAAGGATTTGAAACTTTATGAGTATGAGAGGTATTGAAACTCCAATACGTGAGATTAGAAGGAAAGTCTTTACGGAGGTAGCGAAGGTAGCGTTCTACTCGAATAATATTAACGATGATATTGAGGCTATACCTTATAAGATTACTCCTGGGGACGTTCCGTTATATCGTGAAAGCATCTATAGAGAGAGGGCTATAGCATCGGAGAGGGTTCGTTTAGCGATGGGTATGTCATTACGTCCAGAAGACCAACCAGTACACGTTACTAGTGGTCTAACTGAAAGTAATGTATCTGATAAGTATTATGAACCACCACTAATGCAAGTAATACCATCGGCTTGTGATATGTGTGAACAGAATAAGTATGTAGTATCTGACCAATGTCATGGTTGTATTGCACACCCATGCGTTGAGGTCTGTCCTAAGGGAGCTATCTCCATTAAGAATGGCAAATCGTATATAGACCAAGATAAGTGTATAAAGTGTGGAAAGTGTAAGGCAATCTGCCCATACGATGCTATAGCTAAAAAGGTTAGACCTTGTACCGTAGTATGCGGTGTTAAGGCTATAGAGAGTGATGAGCATGGTAGAGCTAAAATCAATGTCGATAAGTGCGTATCGTGTGGACAATGTATGGTAAGCTGTCCATTTGGAGCTATTGCAGATAAATCACAGATATTCCAACTAATACAATCCATGAAGAAAGGCGACGAACTTATAGCAGAGGTTGCTCCAGCTATAATAGGTCAGTTTGGAAATAAATCCCTTTGGAATATAAAGTCTGCATTGATGGAACTAGGCTTTAGTGACGTCTTTGAAGTTGCTCTTGGTGCAGATATAGGTGCAGTTACTGAAGCACATCACTACGTAAATGAGGTTAAAACGGGTAAACTGCCTTTTCTATTAACATCATGTTGTCCATCTTGGTCTATGTTGGCTAAGAGAACACTTCCAAACCTAGTAGAAACTGTATCTACCGCATTAACTCCTATGGTGGCTACGGCTAGAACTATTAAACAGAAACACCCTAACGCTAGAGTAGTATTCATAGGTCCATGTGCATCTAAGAAGTTAGAGGCTATGCGTACTAGTGTACGTAGTGACGTAGATTTCGTTATCACATTTGAAGAGTTGGGTGCTATGTTCGATGCTAAGGGAATAGATATCTCTTCTTATGACAAGGAAGAACCTATCCACGATGCTACAGGTGCTGGTAGAGGCTATGCTGTCGCTACGGGTGTTGCTAGTGCGATAGAAAAGTGTATCGATGAGTATTACCCTAATACAGAAGTATATATTGAACACGCTGAAGGTCTTTCTAACTGTCAGACTATGTTACTACTCGCTAAAGCAGGTAAGAAAGATGGCTATTTAATCGAGGGTATGGCTTGTCCTGGGGGTTGTGTTGCTGGTGCAGGTACTAACATTCCTATAGCTAAGGCTACTCAAGAGGTTAAGAAGTTCGTTAAGGATAGTACTAAACCTCTACCACCTAAGGACTTACAAGAGATTCAATTGCCATAACAACATATCTTAAACATATTTAATCCCATAGGTTATAAAACCTATGGGATTTTTTACATATTTATATCTTTAGAAAAAAAATCTTCTCTACTGTATATCTTAGAATTAATATCCAATAATTAACATCGAGGTGATTGGTCATGAAAGTAAAGTTAATAGAAATATCTATGGCGATTGGAATAGTACTTACGGTTATGGTATCGTGTTTAGTAGAGTTTAAATCTACCTACGATAGTTTACAAGAAAACGTTCTTCGTATGCACATATTGGCAAACTCTGATAGTCAAGAAGACCAAGAGTTAAAGCTGAAAGTACGTGATGCTTTATTGGAAAGTTCTGAGGAAATATTTGGGGATTGCTCTAACATAGATGACGCAGAGGCACAAGTATCACAGAAGTTAGACTTGATTCAACAGATAGCTCAAGATGTGGTTATAGAAAATGGTTATGACTATACTGTACAAGCTGAACTAACTAATATGCAGTTCGATGACCGCACTTACGATAGTATTATTATGCCTAGTGGCTATTATGATGCCATTAGAGTGACTATTGGAAGTGCTGAAGGTCATAATTGGTGGTGTGTGATGTATCCAGCTATGTGTGTTTCGGCAGTTAGTGGTGATACTCAAGACGTAGTAGAAGATTACTTCGATGATGATACTGTGGATATTTTAGAAAACCATGAGAGATATGAACTTAAGTTCAAGTGCGTTGAATGGTTAGAAGATATATACAAACGTTAGATATATATATATAGAAACTCGGAAAGTTTCCCCAAAACTTTCCGAGCCTATGGTAATCATGAAGATTCTTTTTATATTAATGGTCGAATTAATAAAACTTATTTCAAACTATACTATTATTATATATCTATATATCAAATTGGAAGATAAGTCAATATAGACTATACTAATTTGTAGAAAAAAATAATATTAAATATCTAAAATTGTGTAACCATACAAAAAATATCCAAAATTACTCTGTATCGTTGTTTTCAAACTGCGATGGGTGACGAGTAAAGAAGTCTGTTCTAGGAGGCAAGAACTTTAATTTGTGAGTATCTTCGTTAGGGCATAGAGTCTGTAGAGTATCGAATATGTAGTCCCAACACCAAAATTTTTTATTAGCATCTTCAGATAGGTTTAAATATTCAAGAACCTTTTCAGTGCCGTTAGGAGTCATAGAGTGTAACAGTATACTAGCCGTCTTAATAATATGGAACATATTTATTAGAATCTGCTTTCTAAGTTGGTCATCGTTCTGCTTATCGGCGTCGTTTAGATTTTTAACCATATACTTACTTGACTTACGAATATAGGTATCTAGTACGTATGTGGTTTGATGGAATTCAAAACGGTACATAAACCTTTCAAAGTCTAAGATTGCTTTTCTTGACATCTCAAGGATATCTTCCGATACTTCACCTAGAGGCATATAGCCATCGTAACATTCTTGAACCTTATATATACAAGTTCTAATGATTCTGTTAAACACGTTGGATAACAAGAAACCGTCTTTAACTACGGGGTCACTATCTTTAGGGTTAGCATTAGGATTTAATGGCTTTGGTTGGAAACTTACGCTCTTTTGACCTAAACCTAAGCCTAAATAGTGCATTCTTAGCTGTTCAGCGGTGTAGTAGTTTAATAGTTCACTCGCCATTGGAGGCTTAATGTTACTACTAGAACTAGCTTTTTTATCTAGGAATAGTATATGGTTGTTTGCCATCAATATAGGCAACTGTAGGTCACCATCTTTAGGGTCAGATGTTATGCCATCTTTACCTTGTAAAGCCATAAATAGACCCATCTCGGCAACACCATAGAAGTATATGTTGTCTTGACCTATGAACTGATACACTTGAGAATCTTTAGAACACCAATAGTCTTTCCATTCGTTGGTATCCTTGCCGATGCTTTCAAGATATGCTATAGTAAACGATATTGGTGCCCATAGACTTTCAGGCCACACCCAAACGGTTAGATTCTCTTCTCCCTCTAAGCTTGGAGCAGGTACGCCCCATTCAATGTTACCAGTTAGTCGGAATGGAACTAACGTCTTACCAGTACGATACCTTACACCATTAGCCGATAGTATCTCTGTAGCCTTATCACTATCTTCTAGTCTGTCAAATACTATGGTAAATGATGGCTTTTTACCCTCTGGAATGAGTTCGTGTGGAGCAAGTTGGTCTTTAACACTTTCATAGACCTCTTTAAACTCTTTCTTAATGTATATTTCGGGTTTCTTTAGAAACTCGTCTATAGTTTTAGATACTAAAGGTCTAACATTCTTCTGACGTTTTATCCTAGAGGTATATTCTTTTAATAGGTTATTGTACTTAGGTAGGTCAAAGTACCAGTTTACAACGTCTTTCATGATGGGTTTTTCTCCAGTTAGAGTACTTTTAGGTTCAAGTAACTGTTCGGGCATATATTGATGTCCTAAGTCACATTCGTCAGCGTAACCTTTTTCCGATTGGCAGTTCTCTATTGGACATTTACCTATAACCTGTCTACCGTTTAAGAATACTCCAGCCTTTTCATCGAAGAACTGTGTAGTAGTAATCTTTTTAAGGTGTCCGTCATTATATAGTTGTCTA
>JAJQGV010000108.1 GCA_021200215.1 Ruminococcus sp.
ATATAATTATTACAGAGGTTACAATTTAGTAACATCTGAAAGGAGAGTAATTTTTAAATGACTAAAAAAGATTCTGTCAACAAAACGGTGAAAAAGACTTCAAAAAAAGACATCTCCACAAAGCAGAATAAAACTTTAGACATTCCTAAAGATGACGCTAACATTAGAACAAAGGTTTCATTATACATAATGGTTTTAATAAACAAGATGAAAAGACTCTGTTTGAGAGTAGGCAGTAGTGCCAAAAGTGTATTGCTTAGTTTGATTAAAACTCTAAAACGTATAGTGAAGTTCATAACTAATCCATTTGTAGAGGGTAGTGAACGTATTAAGTTATGCAAAAAGAAATACATCAAGGCAAAGGCATTAGGAAAGAAAGAAACCATTAAAGCCGTTACTGATAACGTTAAATGCATGACTAACCATGTATTATTATCAACGGTACATTACTGTGTACCAATACTATCTGCAGGATTCTTGATAGCTTCTATACGGTATACTGCATCACTGGAGTATGGAATCGATGCAACGTACTCTAGTGAAGAAATGTCAAGCGTTACACAACTACAGAATGAAGAGATTGATAGTATAGGCTCACTAGAGAAGAATAAAGAAGTAACAGTGTTTCCAAAGTTTTCATTCAAATCCATTGAAGATAGCGAGGAAACTTTGGGCGATATTATTAATAATATTAAGGAGGAAGAGCAGTCTAACAAGAACGAACAAGAGGGTATGAGCGAGGGTTTTGGAATATTCTTAGAAGATGAATTTTTAGGTGCGGTGCTAGATAAATCTAAGGTTGAGGAAACTCTTAATAATATACTAAATGAATATCTTGAGATGGACAACGTTACTGAAGCACACTTTACTAAGAAGATTGTATACAATCAAGGGTTATACTTAACTGAATATATGGTTAGCCCAGAGGCTATGTGTGAAACCATCACTGGAAATGCTAAGGAAGATATATTCTATACCATAGAAGATGGTGATACCTTTACTTTGATATCCGAGATTACTGGACTTTCTATAGATGAACTTCTTGAACTTAATCCACAGATAACTAATCCAAACGTATGCCGTGCAGGTGATGAACTTTTAATACAGAAGTCTGAACCTTTCTTACAGGTGGAGTATACTAAATCTATAGTTACTAAGACAGAGATTCCTTACGAAAGCATTACTCAAGATGATGACACATTACCTTTAGGCAAAACTGAAGTTATCACAGAAGGTGAGATGGGTATACAGACCGACATTACTGAAATTAAGTATCTAAATGATGAAGAAATTTCGGTTACTAACTTAGATACTGAACTAACCAAAGAACCTATTACACAAGTTATAGCTGTAGGTACAGGACTAAACGTTCAAGAAGATGATATATCTATGGCGACCTATAACGGCTATAATGATATTCCTATATTAGGTGTTGGTCAGTTCATTTGGCCAGTAGATGGTGGTTATATTAGTGACCCGTTCATTAGTGATAGGAATCATAAGGGCTTAGATATTGCTGCTCCTAGTGGAACTAGTATATATGCAGGTGCTAGTGGTACAGTAGTATCGGCAGGTTGGAATGCTGGTGGATACGGATACTTCGTTATGTTAGACCACGGTAACGGATATGCTACGCTATACGGTCACATGAGTAAGGTAATTGCGGTGGCGGGACAGCGGGTAAATACTGGTGACATTATAGGTTTGGTAGGTTCTACGGGAGATTCTAGTGGAAATCATCTGCACTTTGAAGTGCGGTATAACAACGTATGCCAAAATCCACAAGATTATATAGTATATGCTACATCTGAATAGATTAAATCCCCTCTATCACTAGAGGGGTAATTTTCAACAAAAATATCTATAATAGTTAAAATATTATATCTATAGCATACAAAGTTAAAAATGTTCACAAAAAATTTACAATTTTACTTATCTAAAACATTGACTTTAAAAAAAACGTGTGATATACTTTAAAGGCAGTCTGAAAGTATGTGCTGTGTATATAGGCGGGGAAGTGAAAAGTTGCTAACGGTGTGTTAGGTAATTTTCATGGAGTATGTCCGAATAATCTGGGCGTCTGTAATATTGAACACTGTTTGTGGTTTGTTTTATGCTGAGAGTAACATTTGCGTATGCTAAGCTCGGTATACACCTTTTATGTGTTGAAAAGATACTATTGCCCGAAAATATCCGTGTGTATTTCGGGATTTTTTGTATCGTTACTATATTGATATACAGAAATCTTGCCCCCATAACATTAACCCAAGGAGGCGAAACTAAAGATGGCAAAAAGCGAAAGAATTAGAATTAAGATTAAAGGATATGAACATTCAGTAGTTGACCTTGCTGCTGCTAAGGTCGTAGAAGCTGCTAAGAGAAGCGGTGCTAGAGTTTCAGGTCCTATTCCACTACCAACTGACAAGGAAGTAGTTACTATTCTTCGTGCAGTTCACAAATACAAAGATAGCAGAGAGCAGTTTGAATTAAGAACTCACAAAAGATTAATTGATATCATTAGACCAACAGATAAGACTCTTGAAAGTATTCAAAGTCTTGAAATTCCTGCAGGTGTTGACATCGCAATGGAGGTTTAATCCTAAGCGGTTACTACCCTAGGTCAAGTTGATACTAATAAATCAACCAATAACTTTATGGAAGGAATTGTTAATATGCAGAAATGTATAATCGGTAAGAAGATTGGTATGACTCAAATCTTCGATGAATTGGGAAAGGTTATCCCAGTTACTGTAGTTGAAGCAGGTCCATGCGTAGTAGTTCAAAAGAAAACTACTGAAATCGATGGATACGAGGCTGTTCAAGTTGGCTTTGGCGATATTAAGCTAAAGAACGTAAACAAGCCAATGCAAGGTCACTTTAACAAGGCTGACGTTGCTTGTAAAAGAGTATTAAAAGAGTTTAAGCTAGATGACTATGCTAACGTTGAAGTTGGTACTGTAATTAAAGCTGATACTTTTACTGTAGGTGACGTTGTGGACGCTCATGGTACTAGCAAGGGTAAGGGTTTCCAAGGTACTATTAAGAGAAACAATAATGCTAGATTAAAAGAAACTCATGGTACAGGCCCAGTACACAGACACGCAGGTTCTATGGGTGCTTGTTCTTCCCCTTCTAGAATATTTAAGGGTAAGGCACTTCCAGGTCATATGGGTGCTGAGAACGTTACTGTTCAAAACCTAGAAGTAGTTAAGGTAGACGTTGAAAACAACTTAATCGCTATTAAGGGTGCTATCCCAGGCCCTAAGGGTGGAGTAGTTTTCATTAACGATAGTATTAAAAAGGCGTAAGGAAGGAGGAAGCATAAATGTCACAAGTTCCAGTATTAAATATGTCTGGTGTTGAAGTTGCCAAGACTGAACTTTCCGATGCAATCTTCGGAATTACTCCAAATGAGGCTGTTATGCACACTATGGTTGTCAACTACCTAGCTAATCAAAGACAAGGTACACAATCAACTCTAACTAGAACAGAAGTAAGAGGTGGTGGTAGAAAGCCTTGGAGACAAAAGGGTACAGGTCATGCAAGACAAGGTTCTATCCGTGCTCCTCAATGGACACACGGTGGTGTTGCTCTTGGACCTAAGCCAAGAAGTTACAGATTTACTGTAAATAAGAAAGTTAAAAGGCTTGCTATGAAGTCTGCACTTTCTACTAAGTTAATGACAGAGAACCTAATCGTTCTCGATGCTATAAATATGCAAGAGTTTAAGACTAAGACTATCGTTGAGATGCTTAAGGCTCTTAACGTTGATAGTAAGGCTCTTATCGTTATGCCAGAGGTTAATAAGATGGTAGTTAAGAGTGCTAACAACATTCCTGGTGTTAAGACTACTCTAGTCAATACTCTTAACGTTTACGATATTCTAAACTATGATAAGTTTATTGTAGTTAAGGACGCCGTAACTAAGATTGAGGAGGTGTACGCATAATGAAAGCACCACAAGATATCATTATTAAGCCTATAATTACTGAAAAAAGTATGGACGGTCTACAAGTTGGAAAGTACACCTTTAAGGTAGCTAAAGACGCTAACAAGATTGAAATCGCTGACGCTGTTGAAAAGCTATTCAATGTTCAAGTTGCTAAAGTTTGTACTATGAACTGTAATGGCAGAACTAGAAGAGTTGGCAGATACGTTGGTAAGACTGCTGATTGGAAAAAGGCTATCGTTACACTTACTGAAGATTCTAAGACTATTGAATTCTTCGATGGTATGTTCTAATTTAGGTTGATTCCTAGTTTGAACTACAACGTATGGGAGCAATGCCCCCGCAAAAACGCATTTTATAATAGGAGTGAAAAACACAAATGGCAATTAAAACTTATAAGCCTACGACACCTTCAAGACGTCAGATGACTTGTACTGACTATTCAGGTTTGTCTAAGGTTGAGCCAGAAAAGAGTTTACTTGAACCTTTAAAGAAGAATTCAGGTAGAAATAATAATGGCAGAATTACTGTTCGTCACAGAGGTGGCGGTAATAGAAGAAAGTACCGTGTTATCGATTTTAAAAGAGATAAGGACGGTATGAATGCACAAGTTCTTACTTTAGAATATGACCCAAACCGTTCTGCTCATATTGCTTTAGTTCAATATGAAGATGGCGAAAAGAGATACATCATAGCACCTAATGGTTTAAAGGTTGGAGATACTATTAGAAGTGGTGTAGATGCAGATATTAAAGAGGGCAATGCTCTTCCAATGTCAGCAATCCCACAAGGTACTTTAATTCATGCTATCGAGATGTATCCTGGTAAGGGTGCACAGTTAGTACGTTCCGCTGGTAACGTTGCACAGTTAATGGCTAAGGAAAATGGTTATGCTCTAGTTAGACTACCATCTGGTGAGATGAGAAGGCTTCCTGAGGGTTGTAAGGCTACTGTAGGTCAAGTTAGTAACATAGACCACGAGAATGTAAACTATGGTAAGGCTGGTAGAGTTAGAAATATGGGTTGGAGACCAACCGTTCGTGGTTCTGTAATGAACCCTTGTGACCACCCACACGGTGGTGGTGAAGGTAAGTCACCTGTTGGACGTCCAGGACCTGTTACTCCATGGGGTAAACCAGCACTTGGTTATAAGACTCGTAAGAAACACAAGGCATCTGATAAGATGATTGTTAAACGTAGAAACGGAAAGTAATCTTGAAAGGAGGAGCTTATAATGAGTAGAAGTATCAAAAAAGGCCCTTACGTTCAAGAGGTGCTTTTTAAAAGAGTTGAACAGATGAACGAAACTGGTGAAAAAAAGACTCTTAAGACTTGGAGTCGTTCTTCAACAATATTCCCTGAATTCGTTGGTCATACATTTGCAGTTCATGATGGTCGTAAACACGTGCCAGTATACGTTACAGAAGATATGGTAGGTCACAAACTCGGTGAATTTGCACCTACTAGAACTTACAAAGGTCATGCAGGTTCTAAGACTTCTAATAACGGCAAGAAGTAGTGGAAGGAGGCAATTAATCACATGGAAGCAAAAGCACATTTAAGAAATGCTAGAATTGCACCTAGAAAAGTGCAAATAGTTTTAGACCTTATTAGAGGTAAAGACGTAAACGTAGCTATGGCTACTCTAAAACACACACCAAAGGCTGCTTGTGAAGATTTGCAGAAACTTCTAAAGTCCGCTATAGCAAACGCAGAAAATAATTTCGGTTTAGATACTAATAAACTTTACGTTTCTGAATGCTTCGTTTGCCCTGGCCCTATCATGAAGAGAATTATGCCAAGAGCACAGGGTAGAGCATATAGAATTTTAAAGAGAACTTCTCACATTACTTTAGTAGTAAAGGAAAGAGAAGAAGCCGAAGTTGCTGAATAATCCCAAGGAGGTTTAAATAATGGGTCAAAAGGTTAATCCACACGGTCTTCGTGTTGGCGTCATTAAGGATTGGGATTCTCGTTGGTATGCGAACAAGTCAACTTATGGCGATATGCTCGTTGAAGATTACAATGTTCGTAACTTTATCAAGAAAAACCTATATTCCGCAGGCGTACCAAAGATTGAAATTGAACGTTTCGCAGAAAACGTAAAAATCCACATTCACTGTGCTAAGCCTGGTCTTGCAATTGGTCAAGGTGGTAAAAAGATAGATGAACTTCGTGCCGAAGTTGAAAAGATGATAGGCAAGAAGGTTAATATAAATATAGTAGAGGTTAAGCAACCTGATATGTGTGCTCAATTAGTAGCCGAAAAGATTGCTCTTGACCTTGAAAACAGAATCTCTTTCAGACGTACTATGAAACAATCTATTAGCAGAACTATGCACCTCGGTGCTAGTGGTATAAAGACTAGAGTATCTGGTCGTTTAGGCGGTGCTGAGATTGCTAGAGCTGAAAGTTACCATGAGGGTACTATCCCACTACAGACTATCCGTGCTGATATAGACTACGGTTTCGCTGAGGCTGATACTACCTACGGTAAGCTAGGTGTTAAGGTTTGGATATACAAGGGTGAAGTCCTAAAGGGTACTGCTAAGCCTGTTGAAGAAGAAAAGCCTAGAAGACGTGAGAATAGACGTCGTGATAATAGAAACAACAGACAAAGAAGAGAAGGAGGAAACCAATAATGTTACTTCCTAAGAGAGTTAAGTACCGCAGAGTACACAGAGGCCGTTTAACTGGTAAGGCTTATACTGGTAACAAGGTTTTTAACGGTCAATATGGTTTACAAGCTCTTGAACCAGCTTGGATAACTTCTAATCAGATTGAAGCTGCCCGTATTGCTATGACTAGATACATCAAGAGAGGCGGTCAGGTTTGGATTAAAATATTCCCAGACAAGCCAGTTTCTAAAAAACCA
Organism: Ruminococcus sp.; assembly: GCA_021200215.1. Lineage (GTDB taxonomy): Bacteria > Bacillota > Clostridia > Oscillospirales > Ruminococcaceae > UBA5884. The sequence goes on from JAJQGV010000108.1 coordinate 6,825, forward strand.
GCTGGTACAAGAATGGGTTCTGGTAAAGGTGCTCCTGAATATTGGGTAGCAGTAGTTAAACCAGGTAGAGTAATGTTCGAGATTGCTGGTGTTCCAGAGGATACCGCTAGAGAGGCTATGCGTCTTGCATCTCATAAGTTACCTATTAAATGTAAGTTTGTAGTTAAGGAAGAAGGAGGCGAAGAATAATGAAAGCTAAAGAAGTTAGAGAAATGACCGTTGAAGAACTCAACAAGAAGCTCGATGACCTCAAAGTAGAGCTTTTCAATCTTCGTTTCCAACTTGCTGTAAATCAGCTAGAAAATACAGCTCGTATCGGCGAAGTTAAGAAAGACATCGCTAGAATTAAGACTGTACTTGCTACTAAGTAAGCGAAGGGAGATTGACCATGTCAGAAAGAAACCTTAGAAAGACTAGAGTAGGTAAGGTAGTTAGCGATAAGATGGATAAGACCGTTGTAGTTGCTATCGTTGACAACGTTAAGCACCCACTCTATAATAAGATTATCAAGCGTACTGTTAAGCTAAAGGCTCATGATGAAAAGAATGAGTGCAGAATCGGTGATAGAGTTCAAGTTATGGAAACTCGTCCACTATCTAAGGATAAGAGATGGAGAGTTACTGAAATCATCGAAAGAGCTAAGTAATATAAATTTATCTAATTTCAGCAAGAGGACTCCCACCTCTTAAGTGGGAGATGAATTGCGTCCCTACTATTGACAAAGTTGAAAGTTTGTAATATAATTATCATAACGATTAGATTATGGTTAAATGTTATAGTAACTTTCACATATCAATGTAGTAAAACTAACATTGATATAGAGATTAATTATTAATTATTAATTATTAATTGCTAATTGTTTCCTGCCTTTATGTTTAACATGGGTGGCAGAGTAGGTCACATTTATTAAAATTTATTAACATTGTTTTGTCAGAGCAGAGATTGATTTCTCTTGCTTTCTGGCAACGTTATTTCTGAAAGGAGGAGAACGACTGTGATACAGATGCAAACTTCCCTTAAGGTTGCTGACAACACTGGTGCTAAGGAACTTATGTGTATTAGAGTTCTTGGAGGTACTAGAAGAAGATATGCAAATATCGGCGACGTTGTTGTAGCTTCTGTTAAGAAAGCAACACCAGGTGGCGTTGTAAAGAAAGGCGACGTAGTTAAAGCAGTTATCGTTCGTTCGGCAAAAGGTTTAAGAAGAGAAGATGGTACTTATATCAGATTTGATGAAAACGCTGCCGTAATAGTTAGAGAAGATAAGAATCCAAAAGGAACTCGTATTTTTGGACCAGTAGCAAGAGAACTTCGTGATAAGGAATTCACTAAGATTCTAAGTCTTGCTCCTGAAGTACTTTAATTGGAGGTGTCGAGAAATGGCTAAAGTTCACGTTAAGACTGGCGATACTGTAGTTCTCTTGACAGGTAAAAAAGAGTACAAGTATGACGGTAAGGAAAGAAAAACTGGTAAGGTTGTTGAAGTTTCCCCTAAGGAAGGCAAAGTAATAGTTGAAGGTTTTAACTACGTTACTAAGCACATTAAACCTACTAGAATGGGCGAACAAGGTGGTATAGTTAAGGCTGAAGCTCCTATATACGCTTGTAAGGTTCAATTAGTTTGCCCTAAGTGCAATAAACCAACTAGAGTAGGTCACGAAAAAGATGGTAAGAACGTTTTAAGAGTCTGCAAAAAGTGCGGAGAAAAATTCTAATAGGAGGAGAAAACTACAATGGCTAGATTAAAAGAACATTATAACACAGTCGTAGCTCCTGCTATGATGAAAAAGTTTGGTTACAAAAGTGTTATGCAAATTCCAAAGCTAGACAAGGTTGTAATCAACGTAGGTGCTGGTGAGGCTAAGGAAAATGCTAAGGTTATTGATGCTATTATGAATGACCTAGCTACTATTACTGGTCAAAAGCCTGTTATTTGTAGAGCTAAGAAGTCTGTAGCAAACTTTAAAATTCGTGAGGGTATGCCTATCGGTGTTAAGGTAACTCTTAGAAGTGAAAATATGTATGAGTTCGTTGATAAGCTATTCAACGTAGCATTCCCTAGAGTTCGTGACTTTAGAGGTATCAATGGTAACTCTTTCGATGGTAAGGGTAACTACTCTACTGGTATTAAAGAGCAGTTAATCTTCCCTGAAATCGAATATGATAAGATTGATAAGGTTAGAGGTATGGACATTAACTTTATCACCACTGCACAAACCGACGAAGAGGCTAAGGAACTTCTTACTCTTCTAGGTGCACCATTTGCAAAGTAATTTAGGGAGGATGTATTATTATGGCTAAAAAGGCAATGATTTTAAAGCAACAAAAGACTCCCAAGTATTCCACTAGAGCTTACAATAGATGTAAAATCTGTGGTAGACCACACGCTTATCTAAGAAAGTTCGGTATCTGCCGTATCTGTTTTAGAGAACTTGCTCACGATGGTCAAATTCCAGGTGTTAAAAAGGCAAGCTGGTAATTTAAAAATTTTGGAGTTTTTTAAACTAATTAAGGAGGTCATTAGCAAATGCAGATTACTGATACAATTGCAGATATTCTAACTAGAATACGTAATGCTAATTCAGCAAAACACGCTACTGTTGATGTTCCAGCTTCTAACGTTAAGAAAGCTATTACTCAAATCCTTGTAGATGAGGGTTATGTAAAGAGTTTTCAAGTTATTGAAGATGGCAAGCAAGGTATCATTAGAATAACTTTAAAGTATGGTGACAATAAGACACCAGTTATTACAGGACTTCGCAGAGTTTCAAAGCCAGGTCTTCGTATATATTCAAGTTGTGAGGATATGCCAAAGGTTAGAAAGGGTCTAGGTATCGCTATAGTTTCTACTTCTAAGGGAATTATGACCGATAAAAAGGCTCGTGAACTTAACGTTGGTGGAGAAGTCCTCGCATTCGTATGGTAATTATTAAGGAGGTTAAACACTATGTCAAGAATAGGTAGATTGCCAATTAGTGTGCCTGCTGGTGTTACTGTTTCTATTGCTGACGGTAACGTAGTTACTATTAAGGGTGCAAAGGGCGAACTTACAAAGAAATTTTCTAATATTTTAACTATTGAAAAGACTGATAGCGAAATCATAGTTAGCAGACCTAACGATACTAAGGAAGCTAAGTCTCTTCATGGTTTAACTAGAACGCTTATCAATAATATGGTTACTGGTGTTACTACTGGTTTTACTAAGGAACTTGAAATTGAAGGTGTAGGTTACAGAGCTGCTAAGCAAGGTAACAACTTAGTTATGAACATTGGTTATTCACACCAAGTTATTATGGAACCTAAGTATGGCGTTACTATTGATGTTCCATCTCAAACAAAGATTGTAATCAGTGGTTTAGATAAACAGGCTGTAGGTCAGTTTGCTGCTGAAGTACGTGAAAAACGTCTACCTGAACCTTACAAGGGCAAAGGCATTAGGTACGCAGGTGAACGTATTATCCGTAAGGAAGGTAAAGCAGGTAAGGGTAAAAAGTAATTTAAGGAGTGATTCACGATGGTTAAAAAGCAGGATAGTAACAAAGCAAGAACTGCAAGACATAAGAGAGTTCGTGCTAAGATTTCAGGAACTCCTCAACGTCCACGTCTTAATGTGTTCCGCTCCACTAAACACATCTATGCTCAAGTTATCGATGATGTAAATGGAGTAACACTTGCTGCAGCATCTAGCCTTTCAAAAGACTTTGAAGGTGACGGCGGAAACGTTGAAGGTGCTAAGAAGGTTGGCGAACTTGTCGCTAAATACGCAATCGAAAAGGGTATTACTGAGGTAGTTTTCGATAGAGGCGGATACCTATATCACGGTCGTATTAAAGAGTTGGCTGAAGGTGCACGTGAAGGCGGATTAAAATTCTAATTATTTTTATAAAACGTGCCTTTTGGTACGTCTATTGAAACAAAGGAGGTAAACGCAAGTGGCTAACATTATAGACGCTTCAAAGTTGGAGCTTTCTGAAAGAGTCGTTGCAATTAATAGAGTATCTAAAACTGTTAAGGGCGGACGTATCATGAAGTTTTCTGCTCTAGTAGTAGTAGGCGATGGTAACGGTATCGTTGGTTTTGGTCTTGGTAAGTCTGGTGAAGTACCTGATGCTATTCGTAAGGGTATAGAAGATGCTAAGAAGAACCTTGTTAAGATTTCTCTAAAGGGTACTACTATCCCTCACGAAATCGTTGGTAAGTTTGGTGCGGGTGAAGTTCTTATGAAACCTGCTGCACCTGGTACTGGTGTTATTGCTGGTGGTCCTGTTCGTGCCGTTATTGAAATGGCAGGTATTAAGGACATTAGAACTAAGTCTTTACGTTCTAACAACCCATGCAACGTTGTAAGAGCAACTATTCAAGGTCTTGCTGAATGTACTTCTTTAAAGGAAGTAGCTCAAAAGAGAGGCAAGAGTGTTAAGGAAATTTTAGGTTAAGGAGAGATTGAAGATGGCAAAGAAGATTACACTCGTTAAAAGTCTTATCGCTGTTAAGAAAGACCAAATTGCTACTGCTAACTCTTTAGGACTTAGAAAGATTGGCGATGTTACAGTTCAACCTGATAACGCTCAAACTCAAGGTAAAATTAATAAGATTGTTCATCTAATTGAGGTAACAGACGCAGAATAATCGCAATAATAAGGAGGTGCTTGGATTATGAAGTTACACGAATTATCACCAGCTGTTGGTTCCACTAAAGAAGTAAAACGTGTTGGTAGAGGTCACGGTTCAGGTAATGGTAAGACTGCTGGTAAGGGTCACAAGGGTCAAAATGCTCGTTCAGGCGGTGGCGTAAGACTAGGTTTTGAAGGTGGTCAAATGCCTTTAACTAGACGTATTCCTAAGAGAGGTTTTAACAACATCTTTGCTAAGGAGTATGCTATAATTAACGTATCAGACTTAAATAAATTCGTAGATGGTACAGTGGTCGATACAGAACTATTAAAGGCTTCTGGTCTTGTAAAGAAGGTTTGTGACGGTGTTAAGGTTCTTGGTGAAGGCGAACTTACTTCCAAAAATCTAACAGTTAAGGCAGTTAAGTTTTCTAAGACTGCTGCTGAAAAAATCGAAAAGGCTGGCGGAAAAGTAGAGGTGATGTAGTGTGTTAGAAACCATCAAAAGTGCATGGAAAATTCCAGAACTTAGGAAAAAATTGCTATACACATTACTCATTATAGTTATATTCAGAATAGGAAGTGTTATTCCTGCTCCATTCTTAGATACTACTGTGGTTTCAGAATGGATGGGAGCTAACGCTTCAGACGGAAACTTTTTGAACTATCTTGATACTTTGACAGGTGGTGCTTTGTCTAAGGCAACAATATTCTCTCTTTCAATTACACCGTTTATCAATGCATCAATCATAGTTCAACTGTTGACCTACGCACTCCCCCCACTTGAAAGGCTTTCTAAAGAGGGTACGGAAGGACGAAAGGTTTTAAACAAAATATCAGCATATGTGGCATTGTTCTTAGCCGTGATTATGTCTTTAGCTTACTATTTAACTATGAAGAGTGCTGGAGCAGTAAAGTATACTACTGGTTTTGACGGAGTATTTTGCATGATAACTATAATGTTAGTGTTTATTGCAGGTGCTATGTTAATAGTTTGGTTGGGTAACAGAGTCAACGAAAAGGGTATAGGAAATGGTATCTCTATTATACTTTTTGCAGGTATTATTGCTAGAATGCCCGTAGACGTTATAGATATGTTGACTTTAGCTAAGGATGAACCAAATCCATATGTATTTATAGTTCCTATAGTTTTAATCATTTATGTTGCAATGATTACTTTCATAGTATTTATGAACGAATCTGAAAGAAGAATACCTATACAGTATGCTAAAAGAGTCGTTGGTAGAAAACAGTATGGCGGACAGAATACACACATTCCAGTTAAGGTTTGTATGTCGGGAGTTATGCCAATAATCTTTGCTATGGCATTTATGTCATTGCCTAGTACTATAGGAATGTTTATAGAACCAGCAGAAAATCCCGAAACGTTCGGTGAAAAGTTCTATGCAGGATTCTTAAATTTCTTTAGTTATAATAGTCCGTGGTATGCAATATTATATTTTATATTAATCATTGCGTTTAACTATTTCTATGTATCTATGCAGTATAATCCAGTTGAGATTGCTAACAACCTACGCCAAAACAATGGAGGTATCCCAGGTATTAGACCAGGTAAGCCAACTTCGGATTACATTCAAAGGGTACTTTCTAAGATAACTATTGTAGGTGCGTTTTTCTTGGGCATAATCGCTATATTCCCTATATTCTTTAGTATGGCAGTGCCAGACTTGAGTGGTTTAGCTATGGGTGGTACATCTATACTAATCGTGGTGAACGTTGCTCTTGAAACCGTTAGAACACTTGAATCTCAAATGATGATGAGAAATCATAAGGGATTCTTAGAATAATGGAGGATTGTTTTATGAACTTAATTTTATTAGGTGCTCCTGGTGCTGGTAAAGGCACTCAAGCAGAAGTTATTTCAAATGCTCTTAATATTCCACAGATTTCAACAGGAAATATGCTACGTGAGGCTGTTAAGAACGGCACAGAGTATGGTCTTAAGGCTAAGGAAGCTATGGACAGTGGTGCTTTAGTTTCAGATGAGATAGTTATAGGCATCTTAAAGGATAGAATAGCTCAAGATGATGCTAAGAATGGTTTCATTCTTGATGGTTTTCCAAGAACCGTTCCTCAGGCTGAAGCTTTAGATAGTATGGGTGTAAAGATTGATAAGGTTTTGGAAATCTACGTTCCCGATGAAACTATTAAGCAGAGAGTATCTGGAAGAAGAGTTTGTTTGGACTGTGGAGCTACTTACCACATCAATTTTAAACCATCTAAGGTTGAAGGTATCTGTGATAAGTGTGGTGCTAAGACTGTTATTCGTAAGGACGATATGCCTGAAACGGTGATTGACCGTCTTAATACTTACCATGAAAAGACAGCACCTTTAAAAGATTATTACAGCAAACAGAACAAACTTGAAACGATTGTAGGTCAAGAAGAGGTTGCTGAAACTTCTAAACTTACACTCAAAGCAGTAGGAGTAAATTAATATATTATGGTGAACGTTAAGTCTAAATCCGATTTAGAAAAAATGCGTAAAGCAGGTAAAATAGCAGGTCAGGCTAGAGAGTTGGCTGGAAAGTCACTCCGTGCTGGTATGTCTACTTTAGAATTGGATAAGATTATTCATGACTATATCGTGAGTTGTGGTGCAGTACCATCTTTCTTAGGCTATGGTGGTTTCCCAGGTAGTGCTTGTATCTCTATTAACGAGGAAGTTATTCATGGAATACCTAATAAGAAGAGAATCATTAAGAACGGTGACATCGTTAGTGTAGACGTTGGTGCTTGTATAGATGGTTTTCATGGCGATACTTGTGCTACATTTGCAGTTGGTAAGGTTTCTCAAGAGGCTACTAAGTTACTTGAGGATACTAAGGCTAGTCTATATAAAGCTATTGAAAAGGCGGTCATAGGTAATAGGCTCGGAGATGTATCTCATGCGGTCGAAGAATATTGTACTCCTTTAGGCTATGGAATAGTTAGAAACTATACTGGTCATGGTGTGGGCAGAAAACTTCACGAAGCTCCAGAAGTTCCTAATTATGGTACGGCGGGTAGAGGTATTAAGTTGGTTGCAGGTATGACCTTCGCTATTGAACCTATGATAAACGTTAGAGGTGATGGCGTTAAAACCCTCGCTAACGGTTGGACTGTTGTCACTAACAGTGGCTCACTTTCCGCTCATTTTGAACATACTATCGCAGTTACTCCAAATGGCCCAGTTATCTTGACTGAGGCTTAACGGAGGGAATGCTGTGAATAAGATTAACGGCACGATTGTAAGGTCGTGTGCAGGTCGTGATAGTGGTGACTACTTTGTAGTCATTGCTTGTGACTCTTTGGGTTTCTTCTATATCGCTAATGGTAAGGACAGAAAACTTAATAAGCCTAAAAAGAAGAACGTTAAACATTTACAGTTTACTAAGACTGTGATAGATTTGGACGATATTACCGATAGAAAGTTGAGAAAGTTTCTTAGGGAGTATGAAAGTCTAAACAATATATAGAGTGGAGGTTACACTAATGTCTAAAGAAGATGTTATTGAGTTAGAAGGCACAGTGGTAGAAGCTCTCCCTAATACCGTATTTAAAGTAGAGCTTCAAAACAAGCATATTATTTTGGCTCATGTTTCTGGTAAGCTTAGAATGAACTTTATTAGAATAGTTCCAGGTGATAAGGTTACTGTTGAAATGTCACCTTATGACCTAACTAAGGGCAGAATAACTTGGAGAGCTAAGTAATTTTTAACTAATCAAGGAGGTATTTAAAATGAAAGTTAGACCTTCAGTAAAGCCTATGTGCGAAAAGTGCAAGGTTATCAAGCGTAAAGGCAAAATTATGGTTATTTGTGAAAATCCTAAGCATAAACAACGTCAAGGTTAATAGTTAGGTTCGCAATTAATTTTATGTTCAAAAGGCTTTGCTGTTTTGATGTGTTACTTTAAGTCTTTTGAACTTTTATCTAATAACGGAGGTGCAAATTTTAATGGCAAGAATTGCTGGTGTTGATTTACCTAAAAATAAGAGAGTCGAAATTGGTCTTACTTATATTTACGGTATAGGTCGTGCTACTGCTGATAAAATCCTAAAGGAAACTGGTGTTAATCCAGATACTAGAGTAAAGGACTTAACAGAAGACGATACTGCTAAGCTTCGTGAGTATATTGATAAGAACTGTAACGTTGAGGGTGACCTAAAGAGAGAAGTTTCCCTAAACATTAAAAGACTTGTTGAAATTGGTTGTTACAGAGGCGTTCGTCACCGTAAGGGCTTACCTGTAAGAGGTCAAAGAACTAAGACTAACGCTAGAACTCGTAAGGGTCCTGTTAAGACTATCGCTAACAAGAAGAAGTAAGGAGGGTATGAAATATGGCACAGAAGAAAGTTGCTACTGTTAGAAGACGTAGAGAACGTAAAAACATTGAAAGCGGTGCTGTTCATATTCAGTCCACTTTTAACAATACTATTGTTACTATTACTGACACTCAAGGTAATGCTATTTCATGGGCTAGTGCTGGTGGTCTTGGCTTTAGAGGTTCTAGAAAGTCTACTCCATTTGCAGCACAAACTGCTGCTGAAACTGCAGCTAAGGCAGCTATGGAACACGGTTTAAAGACCGTTGAAGTTTTCGTTAAAGGACCTGGTTCAGGTCGTGAGGCTGCTATTAGAGCTTTACAGACTGTAGGTCTTGAAGTTAAGATGATTAAGGACGTTACTCCAATACCACATAATGGTTGTCGTCCACCTAAGAGAAGACGTGTCTAATTTATAGGAGGTGTATTCTAAAATGGCAGTAAATAAAGACCCTATTCTTAAGAGATGTAGATACTTAGGTATCAGCCCAGCAGTTATGGGTGTTTCTAAGAAAGAATCTATTAGATTTAAAAATGCTAATAACAGAAAGAAAGTTTCTGAGTATGGTATGCAATTAAAAGAAAAACAGAAACTAAAGTTTATCTATGGTGTGTTAGAAAAACAGTTCTATCATTACTTTGAAATAGCTTCTAAGATGGAAGGTAAGGCTGGTGACAACCTAATTACTTGCTTAGAAAGTAGATTAGATAGCGTAGTATTTAGAATGGGTTTAGCTTTAACTAGACGTGAGGCTAGACAGTTAGTAGTACACAATCATTACACTGTAAATGGTAAAAAGGTAAACATTCCATCTTACAGAGTTAAGGTTGGTGACGTTATCGCTCTTGCTGAAAAGGATAGAACTTCTGAGAAGTTTAAATCTACAGTTGAAGCTACTAACGGTAGAGTAGTACCAGTATGGCTAGAACCTAAGAAGGAAGATTTTTCCGCTACTGTAGTTCGTATGCCTTCTGCTACTGATATCGACTATGAAGTTGCTTCACACCTCATCGTCGAATTGTACTCCAAATAATAAGTCTTTTTACGATTGCAAGACACTATTTTTTTCGATGGCTCGAAACATTATGACGAAAATTCGAGCAAAGATTGAACCATTACGAAACAGGAGGAGTTTTAATGCTTGAGAAGTTTGAAAAGCCAACAATAGATATCGTTGAACAGAAAAGTGACGGCAAGTATGCTAAGTTTGTACTTTCTCCTTTAGAAAGAGGATACGGCATTACTTTAGGTAACGCCCTTAGACGAGTACTTCTCTCCTCTCTGCCAGGTGTTGCAGTTAATTCTGTTAAGATTGACGGAGTACATCACGAGCTTTCCACTATTCCTGGAGTTAAGGAAGACGTAACTGAGATTATTTTAGCTATTAAAGGTTTAACGGCTAAACTACACGGTGAAAGCCCTAAAACAGTCTACATTGAGGCTGAAGGTGAGGGCGAAGTAACCGCAGGTGACATTAAGGCAGATTCAGAAGTAGACATTCTTGACCCTGGTATGCATATAGCTACCTTGGGTAAAGATGCTAAACTATACATGGAAATAACTATCGATAAGGGCAGAGGCTATGTTTCTGCTGAAAGAAACAAGCAACTTATTCAACTACCTATCGATGTTATAGCTGTAGATAGTATATATACACCTGTATTAAAAGTAAACTTCCACGTTGAAGATACACGTCTTGGTCAAATTACTGACTATGATAAACTTACTCTTGAAGTTTGGACAGACGGTACTATCTCTGCTAAGGAAGCCGTATCACAGGCAGCCAATCTCCTCAACGAGCATCTAAAATTGTTTGTTGACCTCTCAGAAGACCAATATGAAGATACACAATTTTCTGTTAATGAAGATAAGGATAAGGGTAAAATCCTTGAGATGACCATTGAGGAACTTGACTTATCAGTTCGTTCATTTAACTGCTTGAAACGTGCAGGCATTAATACAGTTGATGACTTAATTAACAAGTCCGAAGAAGAGATGATGAAGGTTAGAAATCTCGGTAGAAAATCCTTTGAAGAGGTTAGAGATAAGCTTACTTCCCTTGGTTTTCAATTGAATTCCGAAGAGGACTAATTAAGGCATTTTTATTATAGCGATTAGATTTTTTAATATACGCCCACGGAGTTCTCTCCGTGTGGTACACTATGAAAAGGAGTGAATTTCAATGGCTGGTACTAGAAAATTAGGCAGAACTTCTGACCATAGAAAAGCTATGCTTAGAGCTATGGTAACTTATCTACTAGAGAACGGTCAAATAGAAACTACCGTTACTCGTGCTAAGGAAGTACGTTCTGTTGCTGAAAAAATGATTACTATCGGTAAGAACGATGACCTACACTCTAAGCGTCAAGTTTTTGCTTACGTTACTAAGGAAGACGTAGCTAAGAAACTCTTTGATGAAATCTCACCAAAGTACGCTGACAGAAATGGCGGTTATACTAGAATTATTAAGATTGGCCCACGTCGTGGCGATGCCGCAGAGATGGCAATCATTCAATTAGTATAATGTTTAGTTGTTCTATTGTTCTATATAAAGTTATAGGCTTATCTTTTTAGATAAGCCTATTTTAGCCATATATATTATAAAGGAACGGTCTACTCTTTCACCCGTTCCTTTATATTACTTTATTGTAGTACATCTAGTGGATTAATATACTTTCCACCTTTCAATACTTCAAAATGTAGATGACTTTCTAAAGCACTTTCACTTACCGACGTATTACCTACAGTTCCTATTATAGTTCCCTTAGTTATTACATCTCCTTCAGTTACTAATACACCCTTATCAAGATTGCAATAGTTTGCTGTATAGTCTTGATGGTCTATAGTTACACATATTCCTAGTAAAGCATCTTCATATACTTTGGTTATAGTGCCATCGTCTATGGCTTGTACGGGAGTGTTTACCTCTGCACCTATATCCATGCCGTTGTGAGTTTGCCATATTCCGCTAGTTGCCGACTTTACAAGTTCTCCATTGCTAAACTCGTTGATTACTTCTCCATCTACTATAGGCATTATCGCTGATGTACTTTGGGTATTCTTAACTACGGTTTCGACACTAGTTTCTGTAGTTTCAATTGTATCTTCTGTTACTACCGATTGTTCAGTTGTTGCTTCTGTTTCTTTTGGAATATCTAGTGCTTTATTGTCCACTTGGTTGTATTCAATAGTAGTAGTTTCTTCTAACACTGTAGTATCTTCTTGAATCTCAGCAAGTTGATTTTCAATATCTTGTGGTATCACTTGAGGATATACTACTATACAAGCTATTAATATCATTAATAGACTTATACTTACTGCTACGAAAAACATTCTATTGGTTTTAGTGCCATCTTTTGATTTATTTTCCATGTTCTTCACCTCCATTAGAATTATGCCCTATATGTAAGGCTTTATTCATATATAATCGTATATTTTTAAAGTATCTACTGCTTTGATTATTGTGAATGTTGCATATATTATATCTAATTTTTACGCATTTATATATGAATTGTTACAAAAATACTTTTGCCTATTGACTTTTAGTTATATCTATGATATACTTATAAAGTACTCGGTTGAGAGTAGTTTATATCGCGGGATGGAGCAGCTAGGTAGCTCGTCGGGCTCATAACCCGAAGGTCGTTGGTTCAAATCCAGCTCCCGCAACCAT
>JAJQGV010000009.1 GCA_021200215.1 Ruminococcus sp.
TACATAGGTATTACCATCTGTATCGGTTAGCATATCTATACCCGAGCCAGTACTTTCAAAATCTTCTACGGCACTATCGAAATATACGTTGAACTCTACCCCATTGGATATCGCACTTTCGAACTGAGAAAAATTTTCCATAACATCTTGATAAGAGTATATCACAAAGTTAGCAGAGTATCCCTCTAGGGTTAGATTTAGGTTAGTATCGCCAGTATCATCGATAACTTCTTCATAAGATGTTATTTTAGTGTCTAAACAGATTAAATCATCTAACTTTAACGGTTTACCTAAGATATTTATAAATATCATACAGCCTATTATATATACAAGTACTATTCCATAGGCGAATATAAACTCACCTGCATTATATACGTTATCATTAAAAAGTTTTTCCTTAACGCTCTTAACTGATTGATTAGTTTTAGAGTTTACTAATCTAAGGAAATCTTTGCTATCTGCCATGCTATCCACGGAGATTTTTTTCTTACCAATGTAGATAATAGTATCACTAGTACCGTACTTTATCTTCGTGATTTCACTATACTTGTAAGTATGTTTCACTCCAAAGAAGTTCTTATGCGTAAATTGATTAGGTTCATAGTATATCTTACAGTTGAAGTATGCCACTATTAAAGATATTCCTAACAATTCAAAGATGCCAAAACCAATATATACTCCAATTGTAAGTATCAAGAATAATATACTACATAATATACCTACTATCAAAGCTATTGGCGATATGGTTACTACACCATTCTTTTTAAATTGCTTTTTCTTTCTATTTTTAGACATATATTAACCCCTACTTCAAATTAGATTTTACTCTTGTTATAGTAAAAATCAAACCACCTAGGGAGAGTATCAATAAGATTATTTCAGTGACCAACACACCACAATATGTAGATAGTACTAAAGATAATCCATTAAATGCAGTATGTAACAGTATAGCTAAGATATAGTATCCATACTTTTTTAATTTCACCCCATAGAATACTATTAAGGTGTTGAAAATATGGAACATTATAGCACTGCATCTTTCCATTAAAGCGTATATAAAATCTATAACTTGTGTAGATGTATATATATTTAGGTATTGATTATACTGTTCATCTTTAATACCAGTTGCAAGCATTAGGTCATAGAATGTATCGGTATTAATCATAATAAGCACCATTAAGTTAAATATCATAGATATGCCTACCAATATGATAACCTCACATAGAGCATGACCTACTCCAAATGATACACCATCTTTAAAGGATAGTCTATCTTTTTTTAGAAGTATCTTAGCACTAATTAATCTAGCGGTTTCCTCAAAGAGTCCAGCCGTTAGACCTCCTACTAAGATAGCTCCAAGCATAGTAGAGGTAAACTCTACATACTCCTTTGAAGTTGCAGATAGTATACTCATGATAGGCATTCTTAGACATATCTGCGATATAAAGAACGCTAATACTCCAATGAAGTAAGGCATAACGTTTAACTTCTTACGAACCAACAGCACCACCGATATTATTATGGGTAATAAAGTAGTTATGATAGTACATATTAAACATGCTATCATAACTGACATACTTATAGTATACATAATAATCAATCCTCACTAACTAGCATATTAGCCATATATAGAGAAGAAAAACTATCATAGAAGTTTTTATCTAATGAGATAGGAGATTCCTCACCAGTATCCATATTCTTAACCTTAGCAGAGTTACTTTGAATCTCATTGTCGCCAACCACTAAGACGAACTTAGCTTTAATCTTATTGGCATACTTCATTTGAGATTTAATTCCCCTATCCATGATATCATACTCTACTAAGAAACCCTCATCACGCAGATTCTTAGCAAGTTCAACGGCTTTATCCTTAGCGATATCTCCCATAGGGGCAATGTACAACTCACAGCTTTGATTCTCCATAAACTCACAGCCTTGACTCTCCATAGTTAAGATTAATCTTTCTAAACCCATAGCGAATCCTAAAGCTGGGACGTGTTTTCCACTTAACTGTTCAATTAAGCCATCATAACGACCACCACCACAGACAGTACCTTGAGCACCAATATCAGTAGTTATAAACTCAAAAACGGTTTTAGTATAGTAATCAAGACCTCTAACAATCTTTGGATTTACAGAATATTCTATGCCCATATTAGTTAATATACTCTTTAACTTTTCAAAGTGAGTGCTACAATCTTCACAGAGATAGTCAAGAATTAAAGGAGCATCTTTAGCTATATCGGAACATATTGGACTCTTACAATCCAAAATACGCATAGGATTCCTATCCAAACGGGATTTACAAGTATCGCAAAGGCAATCCACCTTAGGAGCGAAGAACTCTTTTAATGCCTTGTGATAGTTTGCTCTACAGGTAGGACAGCCTATAGAATTAATATTTAAGGCTATGTTTTTCAAGCCAGTTCTATCGATAATAGATTTAGCTAAGGATATTACTTCAGCGTCGGCATATGGTGATTGACTTCCAGCCATCTCTAAACCAAACTGATGAAACTCTCTTAAGCGACCAGCTTGTGGGCGTTCGTGCCTAAAACATGATAGTATATAGAAAACCTTCTGTGGTAGAGCATCGTTAAGAAGACCATTCTGCACCATAGCACGAATAGTTCCAGCAGTACCCTCTGGACGTAATGTAAACTTACTTTCCTTTGCTATTACTGAATACATCTCTTTTTGAACCACATCGGTAGTATCACCTACAGAGCGTTCAAAGAGTTCAGTACTTTCAAAGGTAGGGATTCTAATCTCCTTAAAGCCGAAAGTTTTAGCGGTATCCTTAACTATAGTTTCAACTGTATGCCATTTATTAACATTTTGAGGAGTAATATCCTCAGTACCCAATGGCCTTTTAATTGAAAGAGCCATAATAAAACCTCCTACAAAAATATACTTTTTTTAAAACTCTTCATCTTCATCATAGTCGAAGTCATCGCCATCTGAATCTAAGGGAGTAAAGTTAGGACAGTAGCCATCTAAACGCATCTCATCTCTATGACCTTCTAAGTTATCGCCGTCGAAGTTTTCGAAGTAATGTTTGCAGTTTATACATATTTCCTCTTGTAAATCTTCTAAGCGTTCATCATACTCAAGCCTTGATATTATCTCAACATCGTCTTCAAAGAATGACTTCACTAGAGATAGATTGACATACCTAACGAAGATATCATCTTCAACAAAATAAGGATATACGCAGTTTTTCATACTAAGTTCACTCATAGGAATAAACATATAGAAGTTTTTATTAGCAAAGTCCATAAACTCATCTAGTGAGCTTACTCCTTGAGGATACATGAATGGAATACTATCTAAGACTAAAATCTTCATAATAACACCTCACATATAAAAAATTTAAGATTATAGTTCTATTAAGCTAGGTTAGGAGTCCCAACCTTACGCCAATCTAGGTCACCCCTATCTAAGGCTAATATAAGAGCCTCAGCAGTAGCTATATTGGTAGCCACTGGAATGTTATGTACATCACAAAGACGTAATAGGTTCATATCATTAGGTTCAGATGCCTTTGGATTGATAGGGTCTCTAAAGAATAGAAGAACATCTATCTCATTACAAGAGATGCGAGAACATATCTGTTCACCACCGCCTTGTTTACCACTAAGATATCGTTTAATCGATAGTCCAGTAGCCTCACTAACTATCTTTCCAGTAGTACCAGTAGCACATAGGCTATAACGTGATAAGATTCCACAGTAAGCAGTACAAAATTGAGCCATGAGTTCTTTTTTAGCATCATGAGCTATAAGTGCAATATTCATAATAATTTTCCTTTCCAAAAAACATAATTTACCAAAAAATAAAATTTATACAACTATCCAACTTTAATAGTTAAAGGGATATATTCATCTTGAATACGTTTAGAGATGGCCTCTAGTGCCACTAAACTAGGACTTCCACTAGGAATAGGTTGCCCCGTTCCAGTAGAGGCTACTATTTGATAATCTTCTGGAATAACACCAATAAGTTGAACTCCAATAGCATCTATGATTTCATCTAAATCACGAACTAATGAATAACCCAAAGCATTTTTGGTAACCTTGTTTATAATCAACCTTTGGCTTTGATTACCTCTAGCATAGAAAGCATCAGACATCATACGAGCATCACGTACACATATAGGGTCTGGTGTAGTAACTACCAATATTAAATTACTTTGAGCCACAATATCAAATACGTGTGAGTTAATACCTGCACCAGTATCTATAATTATATAGTCATAGTACTTCTTAACATCTTGACATATTTGAGTAATCTGCTCAGCTGTAACCGTATAGAATGGGTCTTTAGGTGCACACAATAAGTACAGATTACTAGCCAACGATGTCTGTCTTATAGCTGTGTGAATATCACACTTACCGTCTAATACACTAGATATATCATACTCAACGTCTCTCATACCGAAGATTATATCCATACATCTAAGACCAAAATCTAACTCAATAATTAAGGTTCTATTACCCTGTTTGGCTAAAGCGTATCCCAAACCAGAACATATAGAAGATTTTCCAGTACCCCCTTTACCAGATGTAACTGCAATTACTTTAGGCATACAAAAACATACTCCTTTCATATCATAAAATGTGAGTCGGTTAGTAACCTACTCTCACCACCTACAAGGGTGGAGAAACTTTTACTAATTATTTCAAATACTAATTACACATATGTTAATATCGGTTCAATTCTATTTTAACACAATCTTTTAAGTAAAGTCAAGTTTTTGTGGAAAAATCGGAACTTTGCAACTAGTTTCTACTAGATATTTATGCAATATTACTAAAAATATTCTAACATATCACTATGTCATGCTTCTAATCTATGCCATAGTACTCATCATAGAGGTCTAAAATCTTTCTAATCATATACTTAGAGTACTCACCACCCTCTATGATACCTGCAAAAGCGATTTGAGGGTCATCGGCAGGAGCATAGCCTATGAAAGAACTATCTGTACCTCTTGCAGATTGTGGAGTACCAGTCTTAATAGCAACATCATATCCTAAACCATTTAAAGAATACTCACCATCGGGGGTATTTTGACTAGCTTTTATCATACCGTTCTCAATGTAAGTATATACATCATCGTAGTTTAGGTCTATGGTTTCAACTACGGTAGGTTCAGTCTTAGATATACATTCTGTCATAGAATAGTCCCAAACGCTATCTACTAAGTATGGCTTGTATCTAACACCTTCGTTAGCTATAGTCATAGCAGTTACTGCCATCTGTAGTGGAGTAACTGCAATTTCGGATTGTCCTATTCCAGCTTGTAACAACTGTCCAGATGTCCATAACATTCCTAAATTTTCAAAGGTTTCAGGGTTTGCTAAATACCCTTGAGTATCTCCACTTTCTAAACCTAAGCTTGTACCCAAGCCGTACATATTGGCATACTTAGTTAGAGTATCTACACCGACTAGTTGTACCAAGTTATAGAAGTATATGTTACACGATACTTGTAACGCTCTAGTAACTGAGATATTCTCATGGAATCCAGTACAGTGGACTGTTAATCCATGATAGTAGTAGTTCGTTCCACAGTAGAATGTAGTATAGCCTGTAACTAAGCCTTCATTTAGACCTGCCGTAGCCGTTACCGTTTTAAAGCATGAACCAGGTCTATATAGACCGTCGGTAGCTCTATCTAGCAATGGCAAAGATTCATCTTCCATGAGTTCACTATAGTTTGTTTCGTACTCATCTAGCGTATACGTTGGAGCAGTAGCTAAAGCTAATACAGCACCTGTTTTAGCGTCTAATACAGCGATAGCTCCTGCATTGGCACTTGAATACTTACCATCTGCTACGGAATCGAGGTAGATTAAAAAGTCCTCTAAGACTCCTTGCACTTCTTTTTGAAACTCACTATCTATGGTCAACTTTACGGTATTTCCCGATACAGCCTCTTGAGTAACCTCTGAAGAAACTACCACTCCATCTATAAGAGTAACCTTTCTAGTACCCTCTTGACCTTTCAGTTCACTTTCCATACCACTTTCAATACCAGTCTTTCCGACGGTTTCGGTTAAATCGTAACCAAGTTCTTCGTAGTAGTCGGTTTCTTCGGCATATATAGGGCCTACGAAACCTATCTCATGGGGCAGAACATCTACTTGAGAGTACTCTCTAATAGCCTCTTCAACGATATCTACGCCTTTCAACTGTAAAGATAACTCTTTTATGTAAGTAACTGCTTCTCTGTCCACATCTTGAAACATAGTAAATCTGTTCTTTATAGAGAATCCTCTAAGTTCCATTTCGTACCTAATACCAGATATAATCCTCTGTTGAGTAGCGGTATAGTCCGAAGATATTTCATAATCCTGAACTAGTTTATACATACAATCTTCTGCAGATGCATATACATTAACTCCTAACCTTTTTCTTAGACTGCTAAGTTCGTCCTCATCTTCGGTAGTAAACTCATAAGGTTCTGACATAGTTATTGGTAGAGTATCTTCCCAAGTAGAGCCGTACTCTTGTACCAATTCAACGGTCTGTATTAGAATACTATTACTTTCCTGTAGGTCTGATGGGAACATAGACTTATCCACAATGACATCGAAACCCAACTTATTAGATACTATATTCTTACCATTAACATCTACAATTTCACCTCTAAAGGCAGTTATAGGTTGTTCTACCGTTTGATAGTTTTCATAGGTTTCTAAATAATCTTCACTATCCACTATTTGAATTTTCATAAGCTTTATTCCCGCAAACACTAAAGATGTTACTACTAACAAGATGGTTATTGTAAGTCTAATACCGTTGGATATCTTTCCTAAGTTCATTGTGAAAACATCAATCCTTTCATTCTGTAGTTCTATACTACTTTGCTACTAAGCTAGTTCTTATCTTCTTAATTAGAGGATATACGAACAGCACACATACTAAAGTCATAATGTTAGATGGCAATGTGTAGTTAAAGTATATTACATCTGATACGTTGGAATACCATAGCTTGTAATAGAAAAAATAATCTAAAAAGCCTTGAATGAACGTCGTTAAACCTACAAACACTATAGCATTAAAGAACATAGGTTTAAGATAGTTCTTAAACAATAACGTAGTTACAACACATGATATCAGCAATAGCACACCATTGAATCCAAATAGCCTATGACTAGATATATCTAAGAGCAATCCACATACACCACCAACCAATGCCGATTTAAGTTCATCTTCAAAGAATATGGCTAAAGTTATAGCTATAGGTATGAATAGTATAGGCTTAATATAGAATCCACTACACGAAACCACAAAAGATATTACTACTAAGATGAATATCAATATAGATTGTAATACAGTAAAATATCTGCCCTTTTCAACCTTAGCCGAGTATATGGGTTTGAACTTAATATTCTTATACTTTTTAAACTTTAATCTCATGAGTTATTACCTATCCCTTGACCTTCAAAGTCTGTGATTACTCTAACAGATGTCAACTTATCTATGCTTACGAACGGTTCTACTATAGCATACGCCGATAGACCAGTTTCTTCTATGCCAACCTCTTTAACCGTACCTATTAGATATCCTTCGGGAAAGATTCCACTGTTTCCCGAGCATACTATAGTATCTCCAACAGATATTGTATTTTCCTTGTCAACGTACATCATCTTAGTAAGTTGGTTAATACTTTCCGTCGCAGTACCTTGAATAATTCCCATATCTGTAGATTTTACTGACATAGCTCCTACAGAAATATCTGGAGAAAGTATGGTAGTAACTACAGAGTAACTGTCAGCGACCTCAGAAATCATACCCACTAAACCACTACCCGTAACTACTGGGTCATATAAAGATATTCCATCTTCTGTACCTTTATCTATAGTAAATGTACAGTACGGGTCACTAGACGTCTTAGATATTATATTACAAGATGCAGAAAGTATATAACTAGGGTTATCTTCTTTTATACCTACAAACTTTCTCAACTCTTCTAATTCTTTCTTGTCACTTTCGTAATTAGCTAACTGTTCGTTAAGGTCATATATTTCCTGTTTTAACTCTTGATTTTCATTATAGTATTCTTTAGAGTTCAAAATAGCATCTACGTTAGCCGAAATGCTATCCGAAATGGACGATGTAACGCTCAATATAGGTTCAAATAGGGTGTATACCCCTTGAGATACTAAGAATGCTCTGCCCTCATTGGTTAGGGTGTACACTCCCATTCCGACCAACAAGAATATTATACATAGTATTACTTTGAACTTAATACTACGAAAAAATTCCTTCAAAGATAAGTCACCTCTATTCAAAAACGTGATATAGATTAAATATATCTAGGCTCTTCGCTAATAGCGTACTTGTACTTATGAGGGTCTTCCATAATCCTACCCAACCCTTTAACTACGCAATCCATAGGATATTCTACCCTAAACACTGGAATACCCGTTTCACGATTGATTAAACTATCTATACCTCTCAAGATAGCTCCTCCACCTGTGATTCTAATGCCTTCCTCTATTATGTCGGCACTCAACTCTGGGGGGATTTTTTCTAAGGTATTCTTTATAGTTTCAATAACCTTAGAGAGTGGTTCAGATAAGGCATCTCTAATCTCAGCAGAAGTTATAGTAATGTTTTCAGGCAACCCATTTATGGAGTTACGACCACTAATTTCAGCCTCTTCTTCTCTATCAAGTGGATATGCCGAACCTATGGCTTTCTTTACCTCTTCAGCGGTACGTTCACCTATAAGTAGACTATACTTCTTCTTAATAAAGTTCATAATAGCACTATCGAACTCATCGCCACCTACACGAATAGAACTAGATACTACTATACTACCCATAGATACTAATGCTACTTCTGTAGTACCCCCGCCAATGTCAACAATCATGTTACCCATAGCTTCATTAACAGGTAGACCTGCTCCAATGCTTGCCGCCATAGGTTCTTCAACTATGGTTACTTTCTTAGCACCAGCATACTCAGTAGATTCTCTAACGGCTTTGCGTTCTACGGGAGTTATCTCCGATGGAATAGATATCCACACCCTAGCTTTAGAAAATATAGAACCTTTTAACGCTCTATGGATAAACTCTTGTAACATTACAGCAGTTACGTCAAAATCTGCTATTACGCCGTTCTTTATAGGTTTTACTGCAACTATAGACCCTGGAGTTCTGCCGATTACATCTTTAGCCTCTTGACCAACGTAACTAGCTCTTTCAGTATAGGTATTTACCGCAACTACAGATGGTTCTCTTATGATTATACCCTTATTTTTAACGTATACCAAAGTATTAGATGTTCCTAAATCTATGCCTATATCTTTGTACATTAACTCGGTCTCCCTTCAAATAAAAGTTTAACTATCAATATTTTTCGCAATAAATGGATAGACTATAATAGCTATTATAAGCATCACTATATGAGCAACTCCAACATTTAAAGTTAGACCGAAAGTCAACTTAATAGCTATTAGGTCTATAACCAATGGTTCACCATTAGATATTCCTAACTCCACGCAAGTTCCAATCCAGCTATTAGGGTTAGAAAAGTTTATTATAACAGAACCTATCACCAATGCAGATATTATTAAAGTTGCAAATGTGAATCCTTTTTTAGTAATCTTCATAAGTATATACTCTTTCCTTTCCAAGTTATAGTATCAAATTATGCCTCTAATATATAGACCTTTCGTAGTACCCATCTTACTGCGATTTTCAAAACTTTCTAATATACTAGAAATCTCCTTAGGAGTTTCGTCCAAAAATGATAGTATATAGTAGTCTGCATTACTAATACTATCGACCTTATCTGCAATAGACATAACCTCTGCATTAAAGATTTCAGAATACCCATTAGTACAGTATACTGGGAACTTTCTGTTAGTTCTGTCGGAAATATAATGTTGACATTTTTTGCAACCTACTTCGTTCTTTATAGGGCAGTTACTAACTAACATCAAAGGTAGACGTCCAAAAGCCTCGACCCCTATTGGAATACTGTTCTTTAAAGAATCTATTTGAGATAGCTTTAGTTCAAAGGATACTATAGCATCTACACAGTTAAGACTCTTTAAGACATCTATAGTTAGACTGTTTAATACGTTTAAGCCAAAGTCACCATGTAGTATATACCCTAACCTGTTACCTATGTTGATATATGCTAAGTTATTGCACATAATATGCTTAACTCCCATTGTAGATAGTTTAGTAAGTTCTTCTATGGTGTTTAGTTCGTTGTAGATGAATCTAGGAGGTTGTACTATCAACCTTTCAACAATGTTAGATGGTATATCTTTCTGCATGAGAACACTATCCATAGGCACTATTATATATTGAACGTTCTGTAGACTGATACCCTCTAGTTGTTCAAAGTTTCTTACTCTTAACCTAATGTTAGGTCTATGCGACGAACTTACAGAGTTTGGAAAGTTTAGCCTAAAGTTAGAATCAATTCGTAAGAAAGGTTCATTTCTGTGGATTCTATCCTTATCAATGGTAGATATTAACTGTCTACGTAGGTCGTTCAACGATGATGCCGATAGCGTTAAAGTATCGTTAGGTTGAAAGTTCAAGCCATTAAATTCGTATATCGTTCCACCTAGTTTAGATAGTTGCCTCTCTGCCGTAGAGTAATCCAAAGGCTTATTAATTGCCTTTACTGGAATATCTCCATAGACGGAGTATGAACACATCTCATCGGTAGCGAATAACGTAGCAGGTTTATCATGTTCAAGCGATAGCGTAAAGTTAAGCTTTGAAACCTTTCTAGTTTTACGATACGTTTCTCTAATCTTAGGAAGAACGTCCTCGGCAGATACTACATCTTCTTTAGAACGAACTCCGAACATATTACCCTTAGATGCCGTATAATAACCATCGGTAAAGCCACCTCTACAGAATACCGACCTTAAAGTACTCATATCTGGTAGATGACCATCTAAAGCAGTTCTTAAGGTAGATACTGCACAAGCAGAATATTCAGGACGTTTCATTCTACCCTCTATCTTCAATGATGTAATACCCATATCTATAAAATCTTGAACGTGTTCCATTAATGACATATCCTTTAAGGATAATGCACAACTATCCTTATTACCACAAGCCGAAAAAGGCAATCTGCATGGTTGACCGCATAGTCCACGGTTTGCACTCCTAGAGCCTATCATAGCAGACAGATAACATTGCCCCGATACTGACATACACAATGCACCATGCACAAAGATTTCAGTATCTATATCTAGGTTAGATATTTCTAAGATAGCATTCCTATTTAATTCCCTAGATAGTACCACTCGCTTAAACCCTAGATTACGCATCAATATTGCACCCTCTACGGTATGGATAGACATCTGTGTAGATGCATGAAGTTCCATATTAGGGGATACTTTCTTAATAATATCTAAAGCACCTAGGTCTTGGACTATTAAAGCGTCTACCTTAGCATCGGTTAGAGCCTTTATGTACTCAATAAACTCATCTAGTTGAGAGTCTAAAAGTAGAGTATTTACTGCTACGTACAGCTTTACCCCATATAGATGGCATCTTTCTACCGATTGCCTTATCTCATCGAGTGAAAAGTTGGTTGCATTTTGACGTGCTGAAAAACACTTTCCACCGATATAAACTTCATCTGCACCGCAATCCAAAACGGCTTGTAACGTTTCTGGACTACCTGCTGGTGCTAATATCTTTGGTCTACTCATAATAACATACCATATTTACTTTTTAGAATTTTTACTATTATTGTTGTTGTTTGGATTGGTATAATATTCTGGAATAACTCCACCCAACTCTTTAAACCTTTGACTATCCTCTAATTGAGTTATCTTAGCGTTCAACCTTTTAATCTCTTTAAAAGCAACATCACGCTGTTCTTTCAACTTATCTATTTCAGAACAAGATTGCTGTAACTTAGAGTACTCTTTATCGATGTGTTTTAAATCGTCTAGCAAAGACAATGCTACCATAACTGATGCATTATATGCTGAAACGTTATTGCTCTCAACTAGACTATTTATCTTCTTCTCTAAAGCCCTACCTAGATTGTAAACATAGGTGGCATCTTCCTTAGTTTGAAGAGTATATTCTTTTCCACAGATAACTACTTTTAATCTATTCATAAGTAAAACCTATCCTTTCATTCATTTGCACTTTATATTATATCATTTTAATCAATTAATGTAAATACCTACTTATCTAAAAAAATGCATAGATTTTGATTTTTTGTTATGAAAATATTACCATAGGTCTAATAGTTATGAATAATATGACATTTTTTAGGGAATTTAAAACTCATACTTCCTATATTGTGCAATCTGCACGAAGATGTTCCTTAAAAATCGTTAATATTTTTATATAATTCGCTTGACAAATTCTTAATTTGTGGTATAATATTATTTAAAGGTGGTGAGATTCTTTGAAACGCAGTGTATATAGTTTAGTACTTAGTGATGATGTTATTGAAGCTATCGATAATATGGCTTACTCACTTGGAACTAGTCGCTCAAACTTGATTAATCAAATATTAGCCGAAAAGGTTAGCCTTATCACACCTGAAAAGCGTATGGATAACATATTCTCTCAAATTGAAAAACTCATGTTTGAAGAATGCTATCAAATACAAGAAAGACAGTCCGATAGCTTAATGTACATTAGAAGTTCTATTAAGTACAAGTACAGACCTACCGTTAGATATTCTGTTGAACTCTTTAGAAACTCCAGTGATGGCATAGGTCAACTAAAGGTTACCTTTAGAACACAAAATCAAATGTTGCTTAAACTTATAGATGGTTTTTTCAACCTTTGGACAGATTTAGAAAGTACCTACCTCAACGATAGAATATCTAGCCTAATAGAAGTAGGTCGGTTTACTAGAGTCTTTACTTCAACCTCTAGTGATATCGGAGTAGCTATTAGTGAATATATCCATACTTTCGATACCGCTCTAAAACAGTACTTTAACAACCCAAACGATATATCCTCTATTAAAGATACCTATGAAAAATATCTATCCAATGGGATAACTATTATTTAGAAAGGAAGTTATATATATGAACGTAAACAAGTTTACTGAAAAGTCCTTAGAAGCTGTTCAAAATGCACAATCTATAGCTATAGAGCATAGTTCTATGAACATTGAACAAGAACATCTGTTATTGGCATTGACTCAACAAGAGAACGGTCTAATTCCTCAACTATTGCAAAAGTTAAACGTAGATATTAAAAGTTTTCTAAGTGAACTCAATCGCATAGTAGATGGTCTACCTGCCATTAGCGGTAGTGGTCACGAGGCTGGAAAGGTATATATTACTCAACAGGTTGAGAATACTTTCGTTGAGGCAGAGAATCAAGCTAAAAGTATGGAAGATAGTTTCATATCGGTAGAGCATATATTCTTAGCACTCCTTGAGATGCCTAACAGCAACGTAAACAGACTGTTCAAAGAGTTTAAAATCGATAAGATGCATTTCTTAACGGTATTAAAGTCCGTTAGAGGAAATCGAACTGTAGACAATCAAAACCCCGAAGATACCTATGACGTCCTTAAAAAGTATGGTCAAGATTTGGTAGAACTTGCTCAAAATAACAAGCTTGACCCCGTTATAGGCAGAGATAATGAGATTAGAAACGTTATTAGAATACTCTCAAGAAAGACTAAAAACAATCCAGTATTGATTGGTGAACCTGGTGTAGGTAAGACTGCTATCGCTGAGGGCTTAGCACTACGTATAGTCAAAGGTGACGTCCCTGCTACCCTTAAGGATAGAAAAATCTTCTCACTAGATATGGGGTCACTAATTGCAGGTGCAAAATATCGTGGTGAGTTTGAAGAACGTTTTAAGGCAGTACTCCAAGAAGTTAAAAAATCCGATGGCAAGATTATACTATTCATAGACGAACTACACACTATAGTAGGTGCAGGTAAGTCCGATGGTGCTATGGACGCTGGTAATCTATTAAAGCCTATGTTGGCTAGAGGTGAAATCCATTGCATTGGTGCTACTACTCTAAATGAGTATAGACAGTATATCGAAAAGGATAAGGCTCTTGAAAGACGTTTCCAACCTGTATACATCGCAGAACCTACCGTTGAAGATACTATATCCATACTAAGAGGTATTGAAGAACGTTATGAACTATTCCATGGAGTACAAATTACCGATAACGCTATTATTTCTGCTACTACACTATCTAATAGGTATATCACCGATAGATTTCTCCCCGATAAGGCTATAGACCTCGTAGATGAGGCTTGTGCTATGATTAAAACCGAAATAGACTCTATGCCTACCGAAATAGACGAAATCTCAAGAAAGATTATGCAACTTGAAATAGAAGAAACTGCTCTTAAAAAGGAAGATGATAAGATATCTCAAGAACGCTTAAAAGATGTACAATCTAACATTGCTAAGTACAGAGAACAGTTCCAAACTATGAAAGCTAAGTGGGAAAATGAAAAACACTCCATTGATAAACTTAATGAACTAAAAGAACAACGTAACACCCTAACTCATGAGATGGAAAAGGCTCAACGTGATGGTGACTACAATAAAGCATCAGAAATTATGTATAGTCAAATGCCTCAACTTGAAAAACAGATTCAAGAATATCAAAATACTGTTGGACAGTCCCACACTAATGGCTCACTATTAAGAATGAAAGTCACTGAAGAGGAAATCTCCAAGATAGTCGCACGTTGGACGGGTATTCCAGTTACTAAACTAATGGAAGGCGAAAGAGAAAAACTATTGCATATGGAAGATATTCTACATCAAAGAGTAATCGGTCAAGATGAAGCTGTTACTAAGGTTACAGAAGCTATATTGCGTTCAAGAGCAGGTATACAAAATCCAAATCAACCTATAGGTTCGTTCTTATTCCTAGGACCTACTGGTGTAGGTAAGACTGAACTTGCCAAAGCATTGGCTCAATGCCTATTCGATGATGAAAAGAATATAGTGCGTATAGATATGTCTGAATATATGGAAAAGTTCGCCGTAAGCCGTTTAATTGGTGCTCCTCCTGGATATGTAGGCTATGAAGAGGGTGGACAACTCACCGAGGCAGTACGTCGCAGACCTTATTCTGTAGTACTCTTTGATGAGATTGAAAAGGCTCACCCCGATGTATTTAATATCCTATTACAAGTCTTAGACGATGGCAGAATAACCGATAGTCAAGGCAGAACCGTTGACTTTAAAAATACCATCATAATTATGACTTCTAACCTAGGTTCACACTATATACTAGATGGTATCGAGAACGGAGAAATAACTCAAGAAGCTAGAGATAATGTTGACAAACTCTTAAAACAATCCTTTAGACCAGAGTTCTTAAACCGTCTTGATGAGATAGTATACTATAAACCTCTACAGAAAGACCAAATCATTAACATTATAAACCTAATGCTCGAAGATACTCAAAAGCGTCTAAACGATAAGCAGATAACCATAGATGTATCTGAAGAAGCTAAGAACTATATTATAGAAAATGCCTTTGAGCCATCTTTTGGTGCTAGACCTCTAAAAAGATACATTCAACGCAAGGTTGAAACTCTAGTTGCTAAAGAGATTATAGCTAAAGATATCCCACCACACACTACTATATATATCGATGTAGTAGACAACGATTTAGCTATAGTTAATACTAAAAGTGCCATAAGTTTAGATAAGGATTAAAACACTAAATCGGAACGCTATATAACGTTCCGATTTATCTATATATGGATATAACTGTAGGGACAACTCAAAAAAAGCCGTCCCTATAGTTTATATATAAAAGATTACTTTTGGTCTTTAATTGCAGCTTGTGCAGCAGCTAAACGAGCGATTGGAACTCTAAATGGTGAGCATGATACATATGTCATACCTAGAGTATGGCAGAACTCAACAGATGTTGGGTCGCCACCGTGTTCACCACAGATACCAATGTGCATATCAGGACGTACAGACTTACCTTGCTCAATAGCATACTTCATTAACTTACCAACACCAATTTGGTCTAACTTAGCAAATGGGTCATTCTCGAAAATCTTTTTGTCGTAGTAAGCATTTAGGAACTTACCAGCATCATCACGAGAGAAACCATAAGTCATTTGAGTTAAATCGTTAGTACCAAAACAGAAGAATTCAGCTTCCTTAGCTATATCATCAGCAGTTAAAGCAGCACGAGGAATTTCAATCATAGTACCTACTTCATACTTAAGTTCAACACCAGCATCAGCGATAACTTGGTCAGCAGTCTTAACTACAACGTCCTTAACGTACTTTAACTCTTTAACTTCGCCAACTAATGGAATCATGATTTCTGGAACTATAGTCCAATCTGGGTGAGCCTTAGCTACGTTGATTGCAGCCTTGATAACTGCCTTAGTCTGCATTACAGCAATCTCAGGATAAGTTACTGCTAGACGACAACCACGGTGACCCATCATAGGGTTAAATTCGTGTAGAGATGCTATGATATTCTTAATAGTTTCAACAGACTTGCCTTGAGCATCTGCTAAAGCCTTAATATCTTCTTCCTCAGTAGGAACGAACTCGTGTAGAGGTGGGTCTAAGAAACGGATAGTTACTGGGCAACCTTCAAGAGCCTCATATAGAGCCTCGAAGTCAGCTTGTTGCATAGGTTCAATCTTAGCTAGAGCAGACTCTCTCTCCTCAACGGTATCGGAGCAAATCATTTCACGGAAAGCACCGATTCTTTCTGGGTCAAAGAACATATGTTCAGTACGGCATAGACCAATACCTTCAGCACCTAATTCACGAGCCTTTTTAGCATCAGTAGGAGTATCAGCATTAGTTCTAACCTTAAGAACTCTGTACTTGTCAGCCCAAGCCATTATTCTACCAAATTCACCAGCTATAGTAGCGTCAACGGTTGGAATAATACCATCATAGATATTACCAGTAGAACCATCAATAGAGATGTAGTCACCTTCAGTGAAAGTCTTGCCAGCAAGTTCAAACTTCTTGTTAGCTTCGTCCATCTTGATTTCACCACAACCAGATACACAACAAGTACCCATACCACGAGCAACTACGGCAGCGTGAGAAGTCATACCACCACGAACTGTTAATATACCTTGAGAAGCTTTCATACCAGTGATATCTTCAGGGGAAGTTTCAAGTCTAACTAGAACTACCTTTTCACCTTTTTCAGCCCAAGCAACAGCGTCATCGGCAGTGAAAACAATCTTACCACAAGCAGCACCAGGAGAAGCACCTAAGCCCTTACCCATAGGAGTAGCTTTCTTTAATTCCTTAGTATCGAACTGTGGGT
Organism: Ruminococcus sp.; assembly: GCA_021200215.1. GTDB lineage: Bacteria > Bacillota > Clostridia > Oscillospirales > Ruminococcaceae > UBA5884. The sequence goes on from JAJQGV010000009.1 coordinate 17,283, forward strand.
GAAGTAGAGTATCTAAGTTTCTAGGGTCTATCATAGCTACTGCTTCTTGTTCAGTTCTCATACCCTCGTCAACTAAGTCACAAGCAATCTTTAAAGCAGCTTGAGCAGTTCTCTTACCGTTACGAGTTTGTAGCATATAAAGTTTCTTGTTTTCAACAGTAAACTCCATATCTTGCATATCTCTGTAGTGATTTTCTAGTAACTTGCAAACATCTTGGAATTGAGTAAAAGCCTCTGGGAACTCTTCAGCCATCTTAGCAATAGGCATAGGAGTTCTAACACCAGCAACAACGTCTTCACCTTGTGCATTAATTAGGAACTCACCCATTAACTTCTTTTCACCAGTAGCAGGGTCACGAGTAAATGCAACACCAGTACCGCAGTCATCACCCATATTACCAAAAGCCATAGATTGAACGTTTACAGCAGTACCCCAAGAGTAAGGTATATCATTATCACGACGATAAACATTAGCTCTAGGGTTATCCCAAGAACGGAATACAGCCTTAACAGCACCCATAAGTTGTTCCTTAGGGTCAGTTGGGAAGTCTTGACCAATCTTTTCCTTATATTCAGCCTTAAATTGAGAAGCTAGTTCTTTTAAATCATCGGCAGTAAGTTCAACGTCATAAGTTACGCCTCTTTCAGCCTTCATCTTGTCGATAAGTTCTTCAAAGTACTTCTTACCAACTTCCATAACTACGTCGGAATACATTTGGATAAATCTTCTATAGCAGTCCCAAGCCCAACGAGCATTACCAGACTTGTTAGCAATAACTTCTACAACGTCCTCATTTAGACCAAGGTTAAGGATAGTATCCATCATACCAGGCATAGATGCTCTAGCACCAGAACGAACAGAAACTAGTAGTGGATTTTCCTTATCGCCAAACTTCTTACCAGTGATTTCTTCCATCTTAACGATGTATTCATTGATTTGAGATTGAATCTCATCATTGATTTGACGACCATCTTCATAGTATTGAGTACAAGCCTCAGTAGTGATAGTAAAACCTTGTGGAACTGGTAGACCTATGTTAGTCATTTCAGCCAAGTTAGCACCTTTACCACCGAGAAGTTCTCTCATGTCAGCATTACCTTCAGAAAATAGGTAACAATATTTCTTTGCCATTGGTAAATTACCTCCAAAAAATATTTTAATAACCGTGTGAACTCTGCAAGTTAAGACTATACTACTGTTAATATAGCCTTAAATAATAAATATTAAACGTGCAAAGCCAAACTTTTCATAGTGATAATAATAATTATCCTTGTTTTTAGTTTACCATATTCATAGAAATTTGTCAACTATTATATTTTATTTATTACTAAAATTTTCTCATCAAAATTTAGATATTTTTCACAAAAAATAGATTCTTCAGCTATTATAATATAATGATATTCCCATATAATCCACAAAGACGAAATGGAATGCTTATTTTTAAGCATTCCATTTTAAGAGAGTTACACTAGTCTACTGTAATCCCTATAAAAATCATTCATTGTCAGACGAAGTCAAGCTTTCAGCGAAATTTATTGCCATAGTGTCCATAACATACCAATTACTATCGATATTTACAAAATTTACGTCGAGTTGCTTACTCATACCACTTGTTAATTCAAATTCAATGATGTAACCTGTTTCAACATCTTTAATATATTTAACACCATAACTATTGAATGTTTTTTTAGTTTCTGATTTTTCTTCACATATTTCCGATACACTTTTTTCCGATTCACTTTCACTACTTTGAGTACTTTCATACTCAACGCTTCCTGATCTACTTATTAATTGGAATGTGAATAAGCTATACAGTTCTTCTTCAGTTAAAGTGTCCTTTAAACCACTTGGAATTAATTCACAATATGTATTAAAGTCAAAATCATCTTCACTAGAAAGGTAATCATTCCATAGTGCAAGATATTTTTCTTTTACCTCTTCTAATTTTTCAGAATCTTTTACTGTAGATACCGTTTCAGAATCTATAATAACTACATTTTCACTATTTTCACTATTAGCACAACCCACACAAGTAGATATCATTGCTATAGATAGTATTAAAT
>JAJQGV010000142.1 GCA_021200215.1 Ruminococcus sp.
ATCTTTATCTCATGAAATAACAAAAAAATATCCTAATATTAAAATAATATTCGTTACTGGATACTCTGAAAAATACATAGAAGATATTTTTATATCTAACCACAAGATTAATCCCTATGGGTTCTTAAAAAAACCTATAGATATTATCAAGTTAAGTACGTATATTAATCAACTAAAAGATGTTGCCATTCCACAAAAAAAAGATTCTCTAGCATTTAAAGTGGTAAAAGATGGCGTTTCATACGTACCCCTAAACGATATACTATACATATCTAGTAACAAAAGATTAGTTACTATACATACCCTTAAGAATGAATATACTGGTTATAATAAACTATCTAGCATTATGAAAGATTTACAAGAGTGTTCTAATAATTTCTATCAATGTCATAAAAGTTTTATAGTCAATATTCTAGCAATATCTTCAATACATCAAAGTAGTATTATTATACATGGTAATACTATACCATTAAGTGACCTACATGGAAAATCGGTTGCAAAAAAAAGAGAGGATATTATGCGTTTAAAAGATATTTTAAGGAATAAAGGTGAATAGTATGGATTTATTTAATGATGAATTTTTCTTATGCGGTATGCTTGAAACTGCTTTTTTTGAACTCGTGGTAATATTTTTTGCATATTTAAATATTGGAAGACCTAAAGTAAAAGCTATAATATTGTATACCATTATAGTATATCTTGTTTTTATGGATATTTTTTTCACTCAAGAAAGAACTATATCAGTTGCAATAAACTATATAAGTATAATATTATATTGCACGTTTGGTACTAATAGTGAAAAAAAGACCTCTTTTAGATTTATTATGGGAATACTTAATTTACTATGTATCATAGTAGTAGATTTCGCACAGTACTTTATACTTTCACTTAATGGTATGTTCGACCATGACGTGTACGAATTTCATCAACTTAGCAAAGAAATTATTATATTGCCTATATTTTCAATATCTATGGTAATACTATCCTCGATAATATTTATACTACAAAAAAGACACCAAAAGAACATTACAAGTGTATCCAAACTGTTATTGCTTAATCCAGTAGGTCAATTAGCCTTAATATGGTTATTGAGTGCTATAATAGGTGAATATAATATTGTTTTGCAAGATAACTATTTCATAATAATATATTTAGTAATAGTAGTTTTATGTATAGCCTCTAACGTATTGATAATTAAAATCTCTAATGATATTATTGAAAGCGGTTTTGACAAACAGAAAAAATCTTTTTTAGAATACTACACTAAGACTACCATGGATTATCATGGTAAGATTGAATCTAACTTGACAGAGATTAGAAAGATAAAACACGACTTTAACAACTCAATACAAGTTATAAAATCTTTAATGGATAATAACAATATATCTGACGCTTCAAAGATAGTATTACAGTTGGAAGAACAATACAATGCGAATAACTCTTTAAAGTATTGTGATAATGCTATATTAAACGTTATTCTTCAACAGCTTTACGATACCTGCTTAAAAGATAGTATCTCCTTAGATGTTGAATGTTCTATTCCAAAAGATATCCCAATAAGTGAAATCGATATATGTAATATCTCTAACAATATGCTACAAAATTCCATTGAGGCTGTAAACAATATTCGTTCTAGTCAGATTCCTAAAAAAATATCTTTTTCAGCTTGGAAAGACAATGATATGATATTCCTTAAAACAGTAAACTCTAAAGAACATAACGTTAAACTACATAACCAAAAGATTATAACTTCTAAAAAGGATAGTCAAAATCATGGCTTCGGCTTGGATATTATCAGACACATAGCTTTATCTTATAACGGAAACGTTGTTATAGACTACGATAATACCTCTTTTACTATACTGGTTCAACTCAATATTCAGTAATTATTACAAAAAAGTCCTAAGTTTTTACATTTTGCTACCTTATTTTTAATAATGTGCTATAATATATTAGAGGATAAAAAAAAGAGGACTCTATTATGAAGATTAAAAAAAAGCATATTTAATATTATGCCGTTGTAGAAGTTTGGCTGTCCTACAAGTTAGTATTATATCATTATATATCAAACTTTAAGGAGGAAATATCTATGCCAATAGCAAAGATAGTATATCCTATTATAACCCTATTGATAAGCATAATATATTGCATTACTAAGAAAGATAAAACTGTATGGCTATTAATCTTTTCGGTAGCAATAACCATTCCTATGATGCTCTTACTACCAATGGGTTTAGATAGTATAATACTATGCAGTATATTAGGAATATTATATATATGTTCATATAATGATATGCAACATCGTAAGATAGATGATATTTCAATATTAATATTATTAGTATTGTGCTTTATATACTCTATATGCTCAAGTGATATAGTACTTTCTATAATAAGATTTCTATCTGTAAGTATTATTATGCTTATATTAATATCATTGAATCTAATACATATGGGTGGCGGTGATATTAAACTACTATGTGCTATTGTACCACTTCTTAACATTCCAGAGTATCTTTTAATGCTGTTTATATCTAGCATAACGGCTATTATAGGGTATGGTATTGTTACTATGGTAAAAAAACCTAAAAGATACACAATACCCTTTGCATTATACATATCTATTGGAGCGTACTGTTCAAAGTTAATATCAATATTTTCTGTAGAACATATACTTCCATAAATTTCAAGTAATTTTTAAGTGCAGGTGAAAGTTTTCTATGAAAAGTTTAAAATCGAAACAGAATATTGCTATACTAATGCTTACTGGTATAATATGCCTAATTATAGTAGGGTACGCCTTGCTAACTGCTTATAACACTAAAATATCCCGTTCAAGTGCCGTACAAAGTTCATCTTCTAGCGTTTCACAATCTAGTGCCTCTAGTTTCTATGAAACTCTTACTCTAGCCTCTTCTTACTCCTACAACCATCTTGACTTCGATAACCCCTTTAACAATAGTAAATTTAGTGCGGTAGCTAATGGAAGAACGATAGAATCTACTGGTACTAATAGTAGTTCTGAACAATATCTTGTTGATTCAGAATGTTACATATATACTCAACTTAAAATTGTGGGCTTTGAAGCTCCTCCTTTAAGTAATGATTCTGATTTAAATAATATCCTAGGCACAGATTTTAAAGTTACATTCTTTATTGATGGCAATGAGATAACTGGCTCTAATATTACAGGAGATGGTTTATCATGTTGGGATAGATTTTGCAACTGGTATAGCCCTGATACAGAGCATACAGCAAAATGTACACTTGAAAGTGATGGAACTTTTTATGTTGCTGTACGAACGATGTTAGACCGTTGTGGTGCTGGAGTTGGAAATCATACTATAAGAGTTGAATACAATGGACAAACTTTAGATACATTCATAATTACAGTAAAAAATTATACTGATTTAACTTTTAATAGTGATATTATAGGTAATACTAGTGGTACTTTTTTCACAGGTGTATATGCCTCACGTATATGGGGGTATGAAGATGGTTTTACTTTTACATCAACTTATAATCACCCTGGAAAAAAAACTTATGATGTTATAGTTGATGATTATGCTGAAGTAAGTTTAGGTGATATTATTACTCCCGAATTAATCCAACAACATGATTTTGATACTAAAAACAACGCAGGAGAACATTATAGTTCATTAAATACTTCTTATGACCTTAAAGTAGTGTTACTATATCCTGAATATAATTACAGTTATGCTGAAGGTGATTTAGTACGTTTAGATGGAAATTGGCACTCTTGCAACAAAGATGATACTATTACTATGCCAGAATACAGTGATAAGACAAACTATTATACAAGGTACTGTAAATTTAATGAGCAATCTCATACAATACCTACAGATTCTAGTTGTTTAACAGAGGACGGTTATTACGTAGTAAAAGAAATATTTTTTAATGAGTGGACGCCTAAAGGTCAATTTTGGATTGTAAGAGAACACAAATACAAAGTTGAAACTGCTTCTGTTGATACAGTTACAACCGACGAACAAGAAAATGGTTTAGATTTAAGCAAACTGAATGAGCTAGATAATGATGACCTTAACGGATTTATTGGTGGCTTTGATTACATATACGTAGAAAATGCAAAGGTTTATACTTATGTAGCCCTAACCGTTAAGGCTGGTGATGAAAGTAAGCTTGAAAACCAATTAGGTGATAATGTTACAGCAAAGTTTACCATAAAAGATGAAAATGGAAATACATTGGTTGATGAAAATAACGGTATCAAATGTGAAGTCTTTGACGACTACTACACAAGCTATCAAGATACCACTAATGTACTTAAAGAAGATGATGGGACTTACACTGTACTACTATCATTGGGGTGGGTAACTCCAGAAGTTGATGACGATTCTATGACTGTTAATGTCACTATAGAATTAGACGGAAATTTGAGTGGTATTGATAATCCATATAAAGACAACCCTTTAGAGATAACAATCTATGATACAGACTTCATTGATGAATATAAGAACATTGAAGAAAAATGTGGTGTGGAACTATCAGATAGCACACTATTTGACTTTGAAAATGCAACTAAAGAAATATTTAATGATTTTGGTGTTGGTTCAGTTAGTATGGTAAACAATTTTGAAAGTTCAAAAACTGGTCAAGTATTGTATGGTAATGATGGTGATGGCTATAAAAATAAAACAGTTATACTTAGCGAGAATGTCCTAAATGGTAGTAGTTATTGGAACTATTGGACGTGGACTGTTAAAGGTAGAGAAATTTCCCTTGAGAAATATGATGGTGAACATAAACTAATACCACGGTATGAATCTAATGCATCTGATGATAAACTTTTACCTGGTGATAAAGTACACTTACATATTCCAGATGTTAAAGTTACTGAATTAATTTGTGACAGAAAAGTAATAGTACTATATCCAGAGTATGACTACAATATGGCTTTTGGTAATCTATTGGAAGCAGATAAAACAGCAAGTTCTAATTCAGAATACACATTAAAGATGAGTTCTACACCGAATAGTACATTCGAAACAACATATGACAAAAATAATTACCATACCATACCATTATGGTGGAATGAATCAGAGTATACAATAATAAAGATTGTTTTTAACGATTGGTCACCTATAGGACAAACCCATTGGATAGAAACGGTAACATATACTAACGTAGATAAAGACGGCAGTATCCTTGATGACTGGTACATAACTAGAAACGTTGAGTAAAGGCAGGTGAAGTGTGAATATGTACTATTGTAAAGTGTGCGGAAACACAGTTAAATCTACGGATATGTTCTGTGACAAGTGCGGAACGGTATTAAACGAACAAACTATGGCAGATATGTATGAAATGTCAAAGATAAAATCTCCCGTTGAAGATGGACAGTTTTCTCCAGATAGTTGCATTACTAAACATAACATTTCAGGTGCTATAATGTTCGATTACAGATTAACTAATAAAGAATGTAGTCTTTTAGGTTGGGATTATTACAAAGCCACTAAGTTAGAAAACAATCAAATGGTAACAATGACGGTAGCACATATGATAATCACTAAAGATATGTTCTATGACCTATGTTATCTAAATATGTCGTTGAACGAAGAAACTACTACTAAACTATTGAAAGACTATGTACTTAATATAGTGCAATCCCAAACAGATTTCTCTAATAGATGCAATAGTATGGGAATAACACCACTTGTAAAAGATACTAAGTATTTAAAATCCGAACTGTATGAAACGTACCATATATTCATGTTACTAGAAGATGCTCTTCCATTGGTAGAATACTATTCTAAGAATAAACTTTCCACCAAAGATATCGCTCAAATTGGACTAAATATTGTAAATACATCTATGGTGTTAGGCGTTCCCGTAAATAAGGATAATACCTTAAACGATACTAACATATTCATAAATGATAAAAGAGAGGTATTCTTTCTAAAGTCTTTAAATGATATATATACTAAATACTTTATAATAACTCCACACACTGTATACAATAAGATATTTGAAAGTCCGTACAATAAGAATAGACTTATGTACTCTATTGGAGTAATACTATATAGAATGTTAAATCATGGTAAGAATATGTTTCAAGATGAGAACTTTGAAAACAAAAGCTACTACAAGATGGAACTTTTAAAACAAAAAAAAATCTTACCTCAAAGGCAGATATCTATGCAATGTCTTTTAGGCAAGATTATAGAGTATTCTCTATCTAACTTTGATAGTGAAGAGAAATCTATGTATGTGTTAAAGACGTTATTAGAAAGAAACTATTCTTAACCTAAACAATGCCAAATTTGAAAGGAAGTTTATTTATGGGTTTTTTTAAAAACAGAATGATTTTAGGTTGTATATGTATTATAATTGCTATATTCATTGGATTCTATGCTGTACCAAAACTATCATTCTATTTAGCTACTAACGTTACTGAAGTTGTAGTTATGAATGAAGATGTATCTAAAGGTACTAAAATTGAAAGTAGTATGCTAAAGGTTGAAGAACTTAAAACTGATACTCTACCTAGTAATTACATACTATCTGAAAATAAGGAAGATATAATCGGCAAATATACATCTGCTGATATATTTAAGGACGATGTTATAACAGATGCTAAGGTCACTGAAGAAGGTTTTTCAAGCAAGGATAGTTCTTATTTGGACGATTTAGAAAGCGGTCATATTGCCTTAACAGTGCAAGCAAGCCAATATCAAGAAAGTGTCGGCTGTAGAATAGAATCTAATGATGTAGTTACCATATTCGGTGAAGATGGAGTTATAGACCCTGATATAGTATACGTTAAAGTACTATCCGTTCAAGATGCTGATACTAACAATATAGATACCGATAGTGAAAGTCCATTAGCCTTTATTACACTAGACTTAAATATCGCTCAAGCACAGAAAGTAACTAAGTTATCCAAAGACTCTAATATTTACTTTGGCTTAGCTGCTAAAGGTAGTTCCACTAGAGCCAATAAACTGCTAGAAGAACAGGAAAATAACTTTTCAAGTGAAACGAATGGCATACTATCGAACTGGTACGCAAAGTAATATTTTGAAAGGATTGGATATAATATTATGAATGCAAAGATAGTTTGTATATGGGGAAGTCCAGCAAGTGGAAAGACAATATGTGCATTAGCTATAGCTAGTAAGTTAGCTAGTAAGAAGAAGAACGTAATAGTATTTAATGGTGATAGACTTACACCATCTTTAAAGATATACGTTCCAACAAAGGCATTAACCTCGGAGCAATCTGTAGGTTCATTCTTAATGTTGAATGAGTATGAAGATACTAAAGAAAGTCTACTTGCTAGTAAGTTAATAGTCCACCCAAAGAGTGAATACATATGTTTTTTAGGAATGTCACCTAATGAAAATTATATGACATATCACAATTTTACTAAAAACAGCATTATAAAGCTCTTAAATAAGATAAGTAACCTAGCCGACTATATAATAATAGATGGTTTAAGCAATCCATTTGAGGACTTTATGACGTTATTCGGTTTAGAATGTGCTCAATACGTAATTAGAACCATCACACCAGATAGTAAAGGGGTTATGTATAACAATGCCAATCAAGGCATCTTTAAGGGCGATAAGTTCCGTTTCGACGACCATATTAAAGTTATTGGTAACGTTAAGAAAATTTCTCCTATAAATGAGGTTATATCTGCAATAGGTGGTGGAAAAAATATAATCACTCTGCCGTACTCTGAAGAGGTTGAAAGTAAGTTTATTGCAGGTGAATTGATATCTAACATGAACAGACGAAAAGGTATAAAGTTTGAAAAAGAGATTTCAAAGTTAGTTCGACTCTTTGAAGATGATATCAATATTAAAGATAAAAAATCTTAATATTAGGGAGATAACTATATGAATGAAGAAAATCAAAACTATTTCTATCAAAATAGTAATAACTATTTAGACTCTCTTGAGATACAATCTTCAGGATTAGAACAGAACTCTCAATACGTTTGGGATAACATGAGTAACTCTTATAGTTACTATGATATTCTTAAAAACGTTCAAGAGTTTATATCTAATAACTATAAAGAATACTTTATAACTGGTAATAAACAACATATATCGACTAGCTACTCTATAGGAAACGACCGTAACAACACCAATAGCAAGTCCACCTATGAAGATAACATTAAAGATATCATTCGTAGGTACATAATCAACAACAAGATTAAGTGTACTAACCCTTCAACGGTGAGTTCAATAATTAAAACAAGTGACAACGAGATAGAAAATCTTGTGAATAGTTTATATTTAGATATGGCAGAGTTTTCATTCATATCTGTATATCTAAAAATGGCTGATGTCTTACAGTTAGAAGAGATTAATATTAACTCATGGGACGATATTGAAATCATCGCCAAAGGTAAAAAGGCTAAACTTAGAGAAAAGTTTCTATCTCCACAACACGCTATAGACGTAGTTAGAAGAATGTTACAACAGAGTGATACCGTTGTAGATGATGGAAATCCTACCGCTTTAGGTTCTTTAGCTAAGAACACAAGAATAACAGTACTAAAGACTCCCATATTAGATGAAGATGTAGGTGTAGCTGCATCTATAAGAATAGTATCTGCTAGTAGAATCTCTAAAGAAACACTATCGAAGAACACCGCTACCGAAGAAATGTTAGACTTTCTATACAACATAGTAAGATATGGTATAAGTGTATGTATTGCAGGTAATACAGGTTCAGGTAAGACATCTACTGCTAACTGGTTACTATCTACAATACCATCTAGCAAAAGAATATATACCATAGAGCAAGGTAGCCGTGAGTTCGATTTAGTTAAAAAGAAAGACGGCAAAACTATAAATAGTGTTATTCATACTCTAACTAAGCCCTCCAATGACCCTAAGAGCGATATTACTCAACAGAAATTGTTGGATTTCGCTCTTAGGTTTAATCCCGATGTAATATGCGTTGGTGAAATGCGTAGTGAAGAGGCTTTTGCAGCCCAAGAGGCTGCTAGAACTGGACATACTGTAATAACTACTATCCACTCTAAGAATGCAGCAGGTACATATATGAGAATGACCACTCTAGCTAAAAGAGCTTATGAGTTCAGCGACGAAACATTAATGAAATTAATGATAGAAGCTTTCCCTATAATAGTATATCAGCACCAACTAGAGGATACTTCCAGAAAGATTACTGAAATCATTGAAGGTCAAGACTACAAAGATGGCAAGGTTATATACAGAACTCTATACAAATACGTAGTAGACGACAACGTGATACAGAACGGTAAGAAAACAGTATTTGGTCATTTTGAAAGAGTAAACGGAATATCTGAAGAGTTAAAGAATGAACTTATGCAGAATGGTATGCCTAGAAATATTGCTAACAGATTCTATAAATTCACTGGAAAGGAGTAGTTTAATATGAAATACATATCTTTATTAATTACGGTACTATTATTCATAGGGTTCTATTTCATTCTTGGATTAAATAGAAAGAACATATACTCCGATTTTGAAAAGTTACAAAAGAACTCTTCAGAGATGTACAATAAACATCAAAATAATAAAAAACGCTCTCTAAAAAAATATATAGATATCACTTTAGGAAAGAAAAAACAGAACTTTATAGTCCAAAACTTCTTAGATGCTAAGTTCATAATAGACTACAACAACAGCAAGATAACTATGACTATGGTATACTTTGCTAGTTTTATATTAGCTGTACTAGGCATAGTAATATCTATGCTATGTGATAATATATTTATGTTAGTTCCATTGTCCATTGGGTTAGCTATAGTTCCTACTTGGTTTATAAAGATAAGAGAGATATCGGTACAAAAAGCATTAACTGAACACCTTGAAACTGCAATTTCTGGAATTACTACATCTTATATGCGTAACGATAACTTTATACAAGCAGTTGAAGAAAATCTAAAGTACATAGATTTTTCCATACAACCTTACTTTATAATATTCGTAAATGAAAATAAGCTATTGAACTCTAACATAGACTATGGTCTTAGAAAGTTAAAGTCCGAGATAAACAACAACATCTTCGATGAATGGTGCGACGCTGTAATTCAATGCCAGTCGGACAAGGGTCTAAAGGTTACTCTGTTTCCTATATTGAATAAGTTCTCTGAACTAAAAAATATTCAAGCAGAACTTGACACCACCATGATGTTGCCTCTACAAGAGTTCTTCATGTTGGCTGGATTGGTTATAGCTGGTATACCATTAATGTACTTTCTAAACAAAGCTTGGTTCACCGCATTGATAGGAACTACCATAGGTAAGATTATCATAGCTTTTACTGTACTATCAATATTTATTGGAGCAGGTAAAGCAGTATCTTTGTGCAAACCACTAGAATATAGGAGGTAACGTTATATGATATCGATGATGGAACTATTAATTACGATGCTAATATCTATTGGATTGTATTACATATTGACGGGAATTATAGTCTTGCCAACTATGGAATCTAAAAAGGCAATAAACTCTTTGGTGCAAGATAAGGTATCTATAGCTGACCAACTTATAATACCTCTAGCCAATAGGTTAGAAAAACATATCCAACTAGATGAACTACGTAGGGCTACCTTAAAGACTAAACTATACTCAGCCGAACTACATTGCACTCCAGAATACTATGTGGCAAAGGCTATTGCCACTGGATTAGTCTTTATGCTATTAGCCATACCTTGTTATATTATAACACCCATAATATCTTTGGTGTGTATACTATTTGGAATATTACTCTACTTTCAAGAAATTAACAAAGTAGATGATATTATAAAAAAGAAACGTGAAAAGATTGAAGGCGAACTAGTACTATTTTCTACTACCATTAAGCAATCCTTAGCGACCTCAAGAGATGTTTTACATATCTTAGACAGCTTTAGAAAGGTTTGCAGTATCGACTTTCGCAAGGAACTAGATATTACCATAGCAGATATGAAAACTGGTAGCTATGAAGATGCTTTGAAACGTTTCGATGAAAGAATTTCCAGTTCAGAACTATCTGAAATAGTTAGCGGTCTACTAGCAGTTATGAGGGGCGATGACCAAACCATATACTTTGAAATACTTTCCCATGACCTTATGGCAAAACAGAAAGAAAGCATTAAGAGAGAGGCTTTAAGACGTCCTGACAAGATGAAACCAATATCCTATTTAATGATGTTCTGTTTCATGGCAATGTTTTTATATGGTATCATTATTCAAATGGCAGATACCATGAAAGACTTATTTTGAGGAGGAATTTTAAAATGGAAGAAAAACTAATGAAGATGGTGGTTAAGGCTAACCTAGGTTGCCTTAAAGCAAGGTCAAGGGTTGAAAAAAAACTAAGGGATAACAGCGGTGCTGCCTTTGTAGATACCTTAATAGGTATACTAATAGTAGTAGTTATAGGTGCTGCTATATTAACTGCACTAAGAGGTTTCATAGTACCTTTTTTAGAAGATACTCTCTTTGTAAAAATAAAAGAGATGTTCAGTAGCGACTGATGGTAACCTTATAAATTAATATTTAATGGTAATTAAACTATGAAAAAGGAAAAGCAAACTAAAAAATCATTTAAACTTAAAGGTGAAATGTACATAGACACCCTTATAGGTATGATGATTACCTTTATAGTTATTGCTTTAGGCTTATCTATATTGCCCGTATTAATCGGGCAATATATGTTAAGTGCTGAAGTGCATGATTTAGCTAGAGATATTGCAATAGTTGGTGAATATGACGGTTCTACTATTACTGTAAATGGTAAAGCGATACAGCCTAATGTAAAACCAGAAAACCCAACAGAAGAACAATATAACGGATATAAATATCAATTAGGTACTGAATTTACAGTAACGGCAGAATACGAATTTAATATCAATATTGGTGGTATTGCTTCGGTAGATATCCCATTGTCGGCAAAAGCCACAGGAAGAAGTGAAACTTATTGGAAAGAGATGGACTTAAATCAAAAATAGCCTTTAATAGAATAGTTAAAAAGTTAAAATCTAATAGCGGTGAAGCTGGATTTAAATCGGTATTTATACTATTCATTGGAATGGTTGTCGTTGCTATGGTATTTAATATATTCGTTGTAATTGCAGTATCATTTTCTGCTAGAGATACCTTAGATAGAGCAGTATTAAACTCTGCAACTGCATCTATGGAAAGTTCCGAGGTGTATATATATCTTAGAAATGGTGGAAAAAACAATATTAGTACCGCACCTAGAAATACTATATTAGAAATCTTTGAAGATAACCTAAAGGAAACACTTAAAAATGACTTAGGTTTAGAATCTAGTAGTGCTAATGCAACAGGCAAATACTCTAATGGAGCTTACTCTATAGACATAAAAAACTGTAATTTTAACTCTTCTGACAATGTTTTCACTGTCGAGGGTGAGGTTACTATACCAATAAACTTTATGGGAGTTCCAGACATTACGATTGCCATAACATCTAAGGCAGGATATAAAAGTATAAGCCAACAACAATAAACTACATCTTAGAATTTGGAGATTGAGAATTATGCTTAATATAGGACAGGTCTTAAACGATACTTACCGTGTAATAGAACAGATAGGTGCTGGTGGTGGCGGTATAGTATATAAAGGATTCCATATTAGATTAAAAAAGTTTGTAGCTATAAAGTTAATTAAAGACAATGTATCTGGTAAGATAGAAGACCGTGCCGAAGCTGATATCTTAAAGTCATTAAGGAACAGTTATATTCCAATAGTATATGATTTTTCAACCATAGATGGAAACTCATATACCATAATGGACTTTATTGAAGGCTCTGACTTTAAGAAGTTAATCAACAGTGGTAAGAGATATTCTGAAAATCAGATTATAGAATGGGCAAACCAACTATGTAACGCCGTAGAGTATCTGCATAGTAGAAAACCCCCCATAATACACAGCGATATTAAACCTGCTAACATAATGCTCACTCCAGAGAATACTATATGCCTAATAGATTTTAATATTAGTGCTATCTTTAATGAAAAAGGAACTCTTGCAATAGGTGGCTCTAAATACTACGCAGCACCTGAACAGATTAAACTATTTACCAACGTAGATACTAATTCAAACTCATCATCTAGTAAGAACTCTAAGATGAGGGCTATGATAGATGAACGTACAGACATATACAGTATTGGAGCTACTCTATACTTCATATTGACAGGGACTCCACCTAATAGTCAAAACTTAGTGCTTTCAAAGATAAAATCACCTGCACTAAAGAAAGTCATTAAGAAGTGTATGAATGAAAATCCAACTAAGAGATATCAGTCAGTTACTGACCTACGCAACGATTTAAACTCTAATAAAAATGGCTTTGGATTAAATTCTATACTTTCAAACTTTATACCTAACAAAGACGATACTAAGACTCAAAAAGTTAAACCGATAATTTTAGTGCAATCTGACAGTGAATTTATTTCCGATAACTTCGTTCCTGATTGTTCTGAAAGTGAGTTCAATGTCATTGGAAATACTACTGCCAACATTGCCAATGGTGGCATTGTTGCTACACAAGGAAAGTACATATATTATTCTAACCATAACCTATTGATGAAGTATTCTACAGACAATGGCTTAAACGTTAGAATCTGTGACGATAAACCTATATACATAAACGTTATAGGGCATAACATCTACTATGTTAATCAAAATGACGGAAAGATATACTCCATTAGAACCGATGGAAGTAAACGAAAGTGCTTAGTAGATAGTACTTGCAGATATCTACACATTAAAGATGACATTATGTACTATATAAACACTTCAGATAACCATTCCATATATAAATCAGATGTTCAATTGACCTTTAACAATAGAATAGTACAACAAAGATGCAGTTCTTACTGCACCTTTAAGGATAGAATCTTCTTTTCTAGTGAGGAAAACAACTTTAAACTAACCAGTGTAAATACATATGGCAAAGATTTAAAAATCCATGATGAAAGACCTTGCGAAATGATTGCAGATTTTCAAAATAACCTATTCTATAAAGCCTATGATGGTTCAAAGTATATACTTTCCGCACTTTCAAAAGAGTACCTTCCTATTAAAGTATTCAATACTTTTGGAATCTCGAACTACAACATTAAGGACAATATACTGTACATAATAGCCGATGCTACTAGTGGTTTTAGAATGTACAAAAATAACCTTATAGATAACACCGTTAATACTATGGTCAAAAATAATATCTGTGATAGTATTAACATAGTTAATAACTACATTTTCTATCACAACATGATTGAAAATAAGATTGAAAAAATAAACCTATAGGAGTGATTCAAACTTATGACTAAATATATACTTTATATCCACCACAACGATAGAGTAATAGAATATCCATTACCTGCTACCAATGATAGAATGGTAAACATAGACCTATCTATTATAGGCAATAACCTATACATTCCATTTGAAGTATTCGATGGTAAGTGGACTATCACTAGTGACCATAATATTAGGATAAAGTGTAACGATGAGATAATATCCAAAAAGACTATATCCAATGGAGAAGTATATAATATTAGTTATAGTAACAATACTCATATATACATTGTAGTACTGTCATTATCCCCCGATATTACGGAGTTTAAAAAGTATGATATATCTAACCTTAACAGAATAACCATAGGTAGAAACAGTGATTGTGATATATCAATAAACGATAGATTCATTAGTTCAAAATCTAAGCATGCAGTATTTGAAAGAAAAGGCAATGACATATACGTAAGTACCGAAAGTAAGAACGGAATATTTATAAACGGAGAAAGAGTTAAACAGCAGACTCTAATAAAAAACTTCGATGTTATATACTCAGTAGGGTTAAAAATAGTGATTGTAAACGATATATTTGCTATTAATAAGGCATACTCATCTAAAGTAAACAATCCAAAGTTGAGATTGGTTGACTATAATAAAATTCCATTCTCTAAGAATACTTACACAGATGATGGCTCATTCTTTAGAACCCCTAGAATAATTGAACCCCTTTACAATGAACCTATTGAAATAGAAGCACCCCCTAGTAAACAGAAAATAGATGATAAACCCGTTCTGTTCATGTTAGGTCCATCATTAACTATGCCATTACCGATATTAGCATCTGTAATGGTTAATTCTGCTATAAGAGATACTTCTGCTACTACGTATCTAGGAAGTATAATATCGGTATTACTAGCAGGTGGTGTAGGTGGTTTATGGGCTTTAGCGAATCAAAGGTATACTAAAAATAAACATATATCCGATGAAACTGCTCAAATTGATGCTTATAAAAGGTATATAGAAAACAATGATAGGTTTATAGCTGAAAAACATGAGTATAATAAGAATCTACTATGTAAACAGTACTTATCATCTATGCAGTTGATACAATGTACATTTAACAATCGTTCACTAATATGGAATAGAAATAAGAATCACGATGACTTCTTAACTGTTAGATTAGGTCTTGGCAAGATTAAGTTCCAAAGCGATATAACCATACCTAAGGATAAGTTTACTATAGAAGATAATCCACTACTGCAAGGAACGAAAAGAATCTTAGAACGCTATGAGTATATGGATAATTCCCCTATATTACTAAATCTAAAAGAAGATAAGATAATAGGTGTAATAGGTAATAAAACATCGATTCAAAAGATTACTAACAGCTTGATAGTTCAAATATCTGCATTACACTCATATACAGATGTTAAAATGGCTATGTTCTTCAAAGAAAATGAACTTTCAATCTACGGTTGGATTAAATGGATACCTCACTTTTGGGACGAGGAAAAAAAGGTTCGCATGATTGCCGACAATAAGCATAGTAATCAAAACATTTTGTTTACAATATCATCTATCTTAAGGGCAAGAAGTGAACTCATTGCAGATGGTGGAAGCAATACAAACATAACGTTTTTACCACACTATGTGGTACTTTGTACCTCTAGTGATATCTTTGAAAATGAAAGCATTGAAAAGTATATACGTTCTACTGAAGATTTAGGAGTTACATTTATATTAATATATGGTACTATGGATAGATTGTACAATGAATGTATAAGAATCATTCAATGCGATGATACCTATAAAGGTATGTATCTATTGAACGATACTATTCAACATGATAATAATATACTATTCGATGAAGTATCTAAAAATGATGTTGAACAGTACGCTAGAACTATAAGTAACTTTTATATTAAAGAGTTCACTAACAGTGAAATTCCATCAGCTATAGACTATTTTCAACTCTTAGGCATTAGCAAGATAGAACAATGGAATCTATTAAAAAGATATAAAGAGAACCGTTCCTATGAGCATATAAGTTCATTGATAGGAGTATCTAGTAGTAATAAACCTATGTATTTAGATATTCATGAAAAGGCTCATGGACCTCATGGATTGGTTGCTGGTACTACTGGCTCTGGTAAATCGGAAACTATACAAACGTTCATAATATCATTAGCATTGAACTATAGTCCAGATGAAGTGGCTTTCATATTGATAGACTATAAGGGCGGAGGTATGGCTCAAGCATTTGAAGGTATGCCTCATTTGGTCGGCATGATTACCAACTTAACAGGCAATGAAACCTCCTCTGAAGAAGATTTCTCTACATCTTTAGATGAGAACCAAACTAGACGTGCCTTAATATCTATAAAGAGCGAAATTAAGCGTAGACAAGCACTATTCAATAACTATAAAGTAAACCATATAGATAACTATACTCGACTATACAGAAATGGTGTAGCTATTGAACCTATGCCACACTTAATTATAATATCTGATGAGTTTGCAGAACTAAAAAAAGAACAACCCGACTTTATAAAAGAGTTAGTAAGTACGGCTAGAGTTGGTAGAAGTTTAGGTATACATTTAATATTAGCTACTCAAAAGCCATCGGGTGTAGTAGATGACGAGATTTGGACTAACTCAAGATTTAAACTATGTTTAAAGGTTCAAGATAAACAGGACAGTATTGGTATGCTTAAACGTCCTGAAGCCTCAAGCATAACGGTTACTGGTAGAGGTTACTTACAGGTCGGCAACGATGAAATATTTGAAATGTTCCAAACTGGATATTCAGGTGCAGACTATATTCCTAAAGATGAGTTTGAACTATCTCAAGATAACGAACTTCAAATGATTGAGCTAGATGGTAGCAAATCTACTATTAGAACTTCAAAGAAACGTAACTCTAACGATATTAAACCACCATCACAATTAAAGATATGCGTAGATTATATAACTAAAACATCTAGGGATAATAATATTCAATCAGTAAAACCTATTTGGTTGCCACCACTACCTACTAAGATATCTTTAGAATATTTGGAAAGCAAATATAAGGTAAAACGTGATGGAAAACTATTGGCACAATATGGTCTTATAGATGACCCTGAAAGGCAGAAACAATATCCTGCCACTATAGATTTCTATGCTTGTTCTAACGTATCCATAACGGGTATATCGGGATACGGTAAGACTACCCTTTTGGAAACCATACTATTCTCTCTATGTTTAAACTATACATCACTAGATTTTAACTTCTACATTATGGATTTTTCTAGTGCTACTTTAAATATATTTCAAACCATGCCACAATGCGGTGGAGTAGTACTCTCAGATGATGTTGAACTTATTAATAGGCTATTAACTCTAATAAGGAATGAGATGGGTATTAGGAAAGAACTATTTAAAAGCATCAACGTAGGTAACTACGATGAGTACATTAAGGTTAAAAAGATACCTTTAATATTATTCGTAATAGATAACTTTTCAGTATTTAGAGAAGAGTATAATGACCTTATAGACGAACTAACTATAATAATACGTGAAGGCATTAGATACGGCATAAAAAGTATAGTAATAGACAACGATAGAAACAACATTCCAAATAAAATAGATAAGAACTTAAGTACTAATATCACCTTAAGACTAACAGAAAAAGCTAACTATTTAGACGTCTTAAAAGTATCACCTAGTTTTATGCCAACCAACTGCAAAGGTAGAGGATTACTAAATATGGGCAGAGTTTTAGAGTTTCAAGCTGCAGTACTCTTTGAAGATGTAAATATTAACAGTAAAGTTTTATCTGCAAATAAAGACGATGAGTCTTTTATGAAACAACTTGAAACTAAGCGAATGGCAAACATTAAAAATAAGATGGATACCTATACTAAGTTTATAATAAAGAAGAATGGTAGGAATCCATATGCTAAACCTATACCATTCATACCTAAAGATGAACTATATCCAACGTTCTTTAAGAAATCATATAAACCAGATAATAATCTTAACATACCTATTGGCTATGAGAGTGAAAGCATATCATACTTCTACTTAGACCTACATAGAACGTATTGCTATACATTCAGCGATTTCTCACTAGATGGTATTAACCTAATGATTAACAACCTTATTACTGCTGGAAGATTCTTAAATGCAGAAATATACATGATTAACTTCGATAGTGAAATATTTATAAAAAATGAGTCAGTAAAGGAAAGGATAACTACTATTGAAAAGTTAATCGAATTTATGTATACGCTCAAAGATTTTATGATTGCTCGTACGCCTGTATATAAAGAATATCAAAGTAAAAACCCAAATGCCGATAATATAGAATGTGTGGACTTTATGAACACTAAGTTTAACAAGATATTTGTTATAATAGATAACTTGGAAAAACTTTGTACTAATCTATACGGTTCTAAGAACTATGATGCATCGAACTTCTTTGAAGAGTTCTTAGAGAAAGGTGCTAATAGAGGTATCTATTTCTTTGCAGGAATAAAGAGTAGTGACTTTAGTAGTTCTCAAGCATATTCAAAGATATTCAAAAACTTTACTAAGGATAAGAATGGTCTTAACACTGGTGGTCGTTTAGACCAACAGAAGATTGTCAACTGTCAATCGATGCGTACACTAGAACAATCAAAGGTTCGTGACTATAATATTGCTCATACATATTATAACAAGAAACTTCTTGAGCTTTACATACCAAAATATAAATAATACGGAGTAGATATCATATGTTTAATATATATTTATATTACAATGAAC
>JAJQGV010000073.1 GCA_021200215.1 Ruminococcus sp.
GTATAGTCTTAATAACTATAGTTGGTCTTGTATTGGGATATAATTTTATATTTCCAAAATATTTAGGAACTACAATCTTAAAAGCATACTATATGACTGCTGGAAACTTTAGTAACGAATTTGAAATTACTGCTAATATTACCGATACTAGAGCTACTGAGTCGTATTACATAATTAAAGATGGCTACTACTGTGAAAATCCTAACGATGTCCCTAGCGAAGTTAGAGAACAACTTAAAAGCATGACTAAAAATTCCACAAATGATAATGAAATTGTAGATTATATCGATAATACTTCTACTACTATACTAAATCGTTCAAACATTCTGTACACTCCAGAAGCCTATACAGGAATATCTTTAAGAATTATGAAGATAGTTGATAGACTATGTTATAGTTCAAAGACCACAGAATTATCTACAATACAACGAGCATTAAGAGAAAATATGGGTTTTAATGTAGATAAAACTTATAGAACCTATATATCGACACTTCAAACTAAAAAATATCTAACTAGTAACTACTTTATAGATGCATCTTCTGAAGGGTACTCTACATATTACAATTCAGATGGCTCTTTAAAAGATGGTTTTTCATATAAAAAAGATTCCTATGGTAACGATACTAACATTATAGTGTACAATACTCCTACTGACCATGAGTATACTGTTATCTACAACGATGAATCTACTGAAGTAGTTACACTTCAAGTAGACCAAGAAGGAAAGATTTTCGTATCAGCAGAACCTACTACTGCTTGTAGTGACTACGTTCTATATACTCTAAGTAAGTTAGGCGTAGGAAATGTTCTACTATTGATATTTATTCCTTATTTTAGCCTAATGATATTACTATTTGTTACCAACTCTAACGTTACTTTAACAAACTATACTTATTCTAACTATATGCACTATGCAATCCATAGTTTAGGGTTGTTATATGCTGTATCATTTATAATACAAACTATAGTTATTGTGTTAGGAGTCTTTGGAGTATCGTTATTTTCGGGGTTATCATTGCCATTAGTAGCTAAAGGTAACTTTGAAATGTTTGTCAACGGTATATGCGTTGCAATAATGCTGATTGCTCTAGGAGATTCTAATGATACCGTTAAGAAAGGAGATTAATTTCATGTCCTTTAAACGAATTTTCTTTGGCATATTAATATTGACATTTTTTACCTTATCTATATATTACAGTTTTTGTACACTACTAGAACCTACCGATAGTTTAAACTCTAAGACGTTGTATTCAATATCGAATCCATATACTAATGAGAATAGTTCTAAAGGAATCATTTACGATTGTAACAATGTTCCACTTTTAGCAAACATTGTAATAGATTCACTAGGTGAACCAATCTACGATGAGGACGGTAGTTATAGATTTATCTCAGAAGTTGAAGATTTAGACAGCGTATCATATAGCAGACGTATAATAGACTCTGAGAATTCATACTGTTGGTCTAACATATTAACAGAATACTCTGGTGGTTTAGATAGTTCATTTGCTAATATTCTACAAGATATCCCTTTAAACTCAGATGACAGCACCGATATAGTACTAACTATAGACAACACTATACAGTCAGATACGTATGATGCTCTATCTGAACGTAACTATAGTAGTGCCATAGTATTAGATTGCAACAATGGAAATGTAATATCTATGGTGTCTAAGCCATCTTATGACTACAATTCGTTTAGAAATGGTACTATTCCATATACTTATTCAAATACAGATAACTCCCATGATTGTGTTCAGGATTATTACAAACTATGGAAATCTGCATATCAGCAGGACAATATTGGCGAAGATAATATCAATAAATGGGTAGAAGGTGAGAATGTAGCAAGTTTAGAACAGGATTGGAAAGATGACGGTTTAATGTATTCTCAAGAGAATGTTACCGAATTAGACGAATATTGGAGTCTATATGAGCAGTATATTCAAACCGTAAATGTCGATACCGATAATAAAAACTTTGAAGATAACAACGAAATAGATGGATTTAACTTCAAGGATATCTTTAAGTTGGAGTACGAATTCTATAAAGAACAAGAAGAAAACAACTCTGATGAAAGTTTTGATTTCATTTGGGAACCTTCAACATTAGGCGATGGTATAACATATATTCCTTTTGTTAAGTTAAGTGATGGAAACTATCTAAAATTGTGCTATGGTAACAATAACTTTATCTATGAGGATTGCATTGATGCTAACTTTGACCCTAACTTTTCTTTTCAGAACTATGCAGTATCATCTAGTGCACCAGGAAGTTGTTTCAAGATTTTGCTATCAGCACTCTTAATCGATAGTGTAGATGAATCTATGTTAATAGACAGCGATGGTATTACTACTGTAAACGTTGGTAATGAATATAAAAGCACAGTAGATAACAAATTTCCCGCACCATTACCCACTGTGGAAACCGCTACACAGAGTCATAATAATCTAAAAGAGGCTTTATCTACTAGTTCCAACCAATATTTTTCCTTAGTAGCTATTAATTTGGATAGAATATTAAAATCTACTAATAGTTATAGTTGCACATACGAAGATACTATCTCTCTTTCTGAAGATGAACTATACAGTTCAGGGTCATTACTTTTAAACTATTACAAGGATAAGTTCTGTATCAATACTAAGATTGGTGCTTACTTTTTTGTTGAAGATGCAAAGATATTATCTTGTTTAGATGATATATTGGTAGATACTACTGCTACTGAACAAGACAAAGATTTAATATACGATTCTACTCTTTGGTATGATTTAGATGATGATGGTAATGTAGTTCAAGCGTATACTAATAGCACATATAGTCTTGCTCAAAAAATAGGCGATACTGCTTATGGACAAGGTTATGATAGAATATCGCCTATGTACATGGCTATGGCAATGGGAAAGTGTCTAACTGGAACTATGTACGTTCCTAATATACTAGCCGATGAAACTGAACCTCGAACTATTGGAGAAGACTTTAACAGAAGTTCTACTGTAGATATTCTTTCTGATAATCTACAATACGTATATGACTCACATACTAACGATTATGGTGCATACTTCGACTTTCCAAGTAACTTTGTATTCTATTCTAAAACTGGAACTTCTAGTGTAGATAAAGGAAAAGGTACTCAAAGTACGTATGGTCTATTCGCTGATAAAATTAACTATCCTACTCAAACCGATAGTTCTGATAAGTATCAAACTATTTGGTACGTTGGCGGAGTTACTGATGGTGAGAACACCTATTCTATAGTATTAAGGTCTTTCTTCGATGATAATAGTTACTCCTTAAAAAAGGAGTTCTTAACGATTGTAAACTCGCTGTATGAAAATGGATATCTAAACGAGTACTAAAAGCTATTTTTGGGAGTGTTAATATGGAAAAGATTCAAGCTATAGTATTCTTTTTTATAGCTATATTTTATAAAAAATGCCTTTGGTTAGCAAAGTTAGTGTATTGGATAATATACTTTATCGTCACGTTGTTGATACTTTCTGTTACCAACGTTATGACTTTCTCTCCAAAGATGCATATTTTCATAATGGATTGTACTAGTATTACTCAAATCATAGCAGTAATAATAGTCTTGTTGTATACTGTTTTAGCGTTCTATATCGATAAGAATGCATCTATCAGTATGGAACTCTTAACCAGCTTTGAAAGAAAAGACAACATCTCTAGTTGGAAATTTTGGAAGACTATATTTAAGTTAAAAGGATAAAGGAAGGATATATATATGGCTTTCGATTATAAAAACTTTAGTAGTAAGATGCAACAAGAACTACATACGAATAATAACATTAGTAACTCAAACCATTCTAAAGTTAAAAATACGGATAATACAGATAATAATACTAACGATAGAAACAAGGTTAAGACTAATATATCTAATCCAAAACTTCTATTTGTAGAATCGCCTTTGGATATAACTATTAAACCTTGTCCACGTTTAAACTCATTCTATAAATCTGCTACAAAGATGGAAAGTTTTATGAATAAATGTTATAACAACACTTTTAAGGTGGATTTAAAGGTTCACAACAGTATTTATAATGAAGATGAAAAAATTTTAAACAGTAGTATAGATTCATTCTTTCTACACTTTGACCTTGAAAAGGTTAAAGATAAAACTTCTTTAGATAAGAATGTTATCTTAAGTGTTGAAGATATAACATACGATACTTCAATCTCAGATACCTGCCACTTAATATATATAGCT
>JAJQGV010000054.1 GCA_021200215.1 Ruminococcus sp.
CTAGAATATTTTCCTAAAAGACAAATTTTTTTATAAAAACATCTTGACAAATGAAATATAAGGGTATATAATATGTAATTGTGTGGTGATTTTGTATCTGCACATATATATTTTTAAGAAGGAGGAAGGATAATGCCTACTTTTAACCAATTAGTTCGTAAGGGTAGAGATGTACTAGTTGATAAGTCAACTGCACCTGCACTACAGAAGGGTTATAACTCTAAGAAGAAGGTTCAAATCGACCAAAGCTCTCCACAGAAGAGAGGTGTGTGTACAGCAGTAAGAACTGCAACACCTAAGAAACCTAACTCAGCTATGAGAAAGATTGCCAGAGTTAAGTTAACTAACGGTCAAGAAGTTACTGCATACATTCCAGGTATTGGTCATAACCTACAAGAACACTCTGTAGTATTAATCAGAGGCGGAAGAGTTAAAGACCTCCCTGGTGTACGTTATCACATCATTAGAGGTACTCTTGATGCTCAGGGCGTTGCTAAGAGAATGCAGGCTCGTTCTAAGTACGGTGCTAAAAGACCTAAGGCTGGTAAGTAATCTTTAAACTATTAACCTATATTCAACCTATATAATAAGTCTTAGCTTTGAAATAAGTAGAATAGGAACTGTCCGAATTAACGCCTGTAGAGATAGTAGGTTACGAGGTCGATGAAGCAGGAAACCCATTGGCTTTAGACAATGGGTGGTTCACAGAAGGAATATTTATGTTTAACTAGTTCCAGCAAGAATTCCCCCACTTCAACAGTGTAAGTGGCGAGATGAATTGCTAAAAGGAAACTTAACGGCAGTAGTGGGCAGAGAGAAATCGGTATCCCCTACTGACACGAGGTTAATTCATGCGTACCAATGTACGCACGTCGCACTCTGATAATATATCGAGCGTGGATTGAAACAACTTATTAGCTTATATTTGCCATAAGGCAAAAAACTTTTTTACTAAAAATTAAATTTTTGAAAATAGGATACATCTCCACAAAGATACACAGTGGAAGATTTTATATAGATTTAAAATCCTCTGCTTTGGTCTTTAACGTGCGTTCGGAATGTAACGCACTCCGAACGGGCGAGTACCTATGAATTCATATCATTACTAATGAAGGAGGGAAGCGAAAATGCCAAGAAGAGGTAATATCGCTAAGCGTGATGTTCTCCAAGACCCAGTTTATAACTCTAAACTAGTTACTAGATTAATCAATAACGTTATGTTAGACGGTAAAAAGGGTGTTGCGCAGAAGATTGTTTACGGTGCATTTGAAATCGTTGCTGAAAAGACAGGTAGAGAAGCTTTAGAAGTCTTTGAAGAGGCTATGGAAAATATTATGCCAGTTTTAGAAGTTAAGGCTCGTAGAATGGGTGGTGCAACTTACCAAGTTCCTATGGAAGTTCGTCCTGAAAGAAGACAGACTCTAGGTCTAAGATGGATTACTAAGTACTCCAGACTTAGAAACGAAAAGAGTATGCAAGAAAGACTTGCTGGTGAAATTTTAGACGCTCTTAACAAAACTGGTGGTGCTTACAAAAAGTGTGAAGACACTCACAAGATGGCTGAAGCTAACAAGGCTTTTGCTCACTACAGATGGTAGTCCACTATTTTTATTAAGATAAGGAGATTATATCTATGCCAAGAAAATGTTCTCTTGAAAAGACAAGAAATATCGGTATAATGGCTCATATTGATGCAGGTAAGACTACTACTACTGAAAGAATTTTATTCTATACTGGTGTAAACCACAAGATAGGTGAAACTCATGACGGTAGTGCTACCATGGACTGGATGGCACAAGAGCAGGAAAGGGGTATAACTATTACTTCTGCTGCTACTACTGCATTTTGGGCTAACCACAGAATTAATATAATCGACACTCCTGGACACGTTGACTTTACTGTTGAAGTTCAACGTTCATTAAGAGTACTTGACGGTTCTGTTACAGTACTATGTGCTAAGGGTGGTGTTGAACCACAATCTGAAACAGTTTGGAGACAAGCTGATGAGTATGGCGTTCCTAGAATGGCATACGTTAATAAGATGGACATCATGGGTGCAAACTTCTACCGTGTTGTAGACATGATGAAGGATAGACTAAAGTGTAATGCCGTTCCAATTCAACTACCTATAGGTGCTGAAGAAGAGTTTAGAGGCATTATCGACTTAGTAGAGATGAAAGCATACATCTACTATGATGACCTTGGAAAGGATATCAGAGTTGAAGATATCCCAGCAGATATGCAAGACAAGGCTCAAGAATATCACGATGCTTTAATCGAACACGTTGCAGAAACTGATGACGAACTAATGGAAAAGTTCTTCGCAGGTGAAGAACTATCTATTGATGAAATTAAGTCTGCAATTAGAAAAGCTACTATTGCTAACACTATGGTACCTGTAACTTGTGGTACATCTTATAGAAATAAGGGTGTTCAAAAGTTACTAGATGCTATTGTTGACTATATGCCATCACCACTAGATGTACCAGCTATTAAGGGTGTAAACCCAGATTCTGGTGAAGAAGTTATTAAGCACTCTTCCGATGATGAGCCATTCTCAGCATTAGCATTTAAGATTGCTACTGACCCATTTGTAGGTAAACTATGTTTCTTCCGTGTATATTCTGGTACTGTTAATGCAGGTTCTACCGTTCTTAACGCTACTAAGGATAACAAGGAAAGATTAGGCCGTATACTACAAATGCATGCTAATCACAGAGAAGATATTGAAACTGTATACGCAGGTGATATAGCTGCTGCTGTAGGTTTAAAGAATACTACTACTGGTGATACTCTTTGTGATGAAAAACACCCAGTTATATTGGAATCTATGGAATTCCCAGAACCAGTTATTCAATTAGCTATCGAGCCTAAGACTAAGGCTGGTCAAGAAAAGATGGGCTTAGCTCTTGCAAAACTTGCTGAAGAAGACCCAACTTTCAAGACTTGGACTGATGAGGAAACTGGACAAACTATCATTGCTGGTATGGGTGAGTTACACCTTGATATCATTGTTGATAGACTACTACGTGAATTTAAAGTTGAAGCTAACGTAGGTACTCCACAAGTTTCTTACAAGGAAACTATTAGAAAATCCGTTGAAGTTGACAAGAAGTACGCTCGTCAATCTGGTGGTAAAGGTCAATACGGTCACGTTAAGATTAGAGTTACTCCTAACGAAAGCGGTAAGGGTTACGAATTTAAGAATAGCGTTGTAGGTGGTGCTATTCCTAAGGAATACATTCCAGCTGTTGATAAGGGTATCCAAGGTGCAATGAAGGCTGGTGTAGTTGCAGGTTATCAAGTAGTTGATGTTTGCGTAGAACTATACGATGGTTCTTATCACGAGGTTGACTCTTCTGAAATGGCATTCCAAATTGCTGGTTCTATGGCTTTCAAAGAGGCTATGGAAAAGGCTGACCCTGTTCTTATGGAGCCTATCATGAAGGTTGCAGTTATAGTTCCTGATGAATATACAGGTACAGTAATTGGTGGCTTAAGTGCTAAGCGTGGTCAAATTCAAGGTCAAGAAAATAGAACTGGTGCTGTTCAAATAGATGCTTTAGTTCCACTTTCTGAAATGTTTGGCTATACTAGTGACCTACGTTCTAACACTCAAGGTCGTGGACAGTTCGTTATGGAGCCTCATAGCTACTTAGAAGTTCCTAAGAGCATCGCTGAGAAGGTTACTAAAGTATCATACTAAGAGTATATGCTCTTGGTATGATTAATTAGATATTTTTCTAAGATTTTCAAAAATTTTTTCTAAAAAGGCTTGAAATTCTAAATCTTATCTGTTATAATGTACTTATACAATATTGCAGATAAGCTATATTTTAAATTTGATAATCATAGGAGGAAATTCCAATGGCAAAGGCTAAATTTGAAAGAACTAAACCACACGTAAATATCGGTACTATTGGTCACGTTGACCACGGTAAGACTACTCTTACAGCTGCTATTACAAAGACACTTGCAATGCAAGGTCTTGCAGAAAAGAAAGACTACGCTAATATTGACTCTGCTCCAGAAGAGAGAGAGAGAGGTATTACTATCAATACTGCTCACGTTGAGTACGAAACTGCTAAGCGTCACTATGCTCACGTTGACTGCCCAGGACACGCTGACTATGTTAAGAACATGATTACTGGTGCTGCTCAAATGGACGGTGCTATTCTAGTAGTTGCTGCTTCTGATGGCCCTATGGCTCAAACTAAGGAACATTTACTACTTGCTCACCAAGTAGGCGTACCTTACATTGTAGTATTCATGAACAAGGCTGACCAAGTTGATGATGAAGAACTACTTGACTTAGTTGAAATGGATATTCGTGAAACTTTAGATAAGTATGAATTCGATGGCGATAATACTCCTATTATCAAGGGTTCTGCTCTTCAAGCTTTAGAAGCTCCAGATGATTTAAATGACCCTGCTTACAAGCCAATTCTTGAACTTATGGATGCTGTAGATGAGTATATTCCAACTCCTGATAGAAAGGCTGACCTTCCATTCCTAATGCCTGTAGAGGACGTATTCACTATTACTGGTCGTGGTACTGTTGCTACTGGTAGAGTTGAAAGAGGTCAACTAAAGACTGGTGAAGAGGTTGAAATCGTTGGTCTTAAGGAAGATAAGAGCAAGACTGTAGTTACTGGTATCGAAATGTTTAGAAAGATTCTTGACTATGCTGAAGCTGGTGATAACATCGGTGCTTTACTTCGTGGTATTCAAAGAAGTGAAATCGAAAGAGGTCAAGTTCTTTGTAAGCCAGGTTCTATCCACCCACATACTAAGTTCTCTGGTCAAGTATACGTTTTAAAGAAGGAAGAAGGCGGTCGTCACACTCCATTCTTTAACAATTATAGACCACAATTCTATTTCAGAACTACTGACGTTACTGGTACTATCAAGTTACCAGCTGATAAGGAAATGTGTATGCCTGGTGATAACGTAGCTATGGACGTTGAGTTAATCACTCCTATTGCTATTGAAGAAGGTCTACGTTTTGCTATTCGTGAAGGTGGTAGAACAGTAGGTTCTGGCGTTGTTACTAAGATTAATGAATAGTTTGTATCTTTAAATGGTACTTTGAAAGGCCGTCTTTTGTGGACGGCTTTTTTTATTAATTAAAGGTGGTGTTTCTATGGTTCTAACTGTAGATGTTGGTAATACTAACATAGTTTTATCGGTATATGACCACGATATTATGTTGTTTTCATCGAGAATTTCAACCGTTTCTAACAAGATGGAAGATGAGTACGCTATAGACTTCTTAAACATTTTAAAACTTAACGATTGTACTTCACAAGGCTTTGAGGGTGCAATTATCTCAACGGTAGTACCGCAGTTAAAGTCTACTTTGAAAAAAGCAGTCGAAAGGGTCTTTCAGTGTTCGGTAATGGTAGTATCTAGTGAGTTAAAGACAGGTCTTAATATATGTTTAACTAATCCTAAATCCTTGGGAAGTGATAGAATATGTGATGCTGTTGCGGTAAAAGGTCTATACTCCTTACCCGCAGTGATATGCGATTTGGGTACTGCTACGACCATATCTGCTATAGATAAAGATGCTAACTTCTTAGGTGGTTCAATCTTTCTAGGGGTCAACAGTTCCTTAAAGACACTATCCAATGTGACCGCACAGCTCCCACACATAGATTTAAGAGAGAATTGTACGGAAGTTATTGGTAAGGATACCATATCAGCAATGCATTCTGGAGTTATCTTTGGAATGGCAAGCTTTATGGACGGAATGGCTCAACGTTACAAAGAGGTATTGGGTAAAGATACTATCTTGATAGCTACGGGTGGACTATCGGATTTGATAGTTCCTCACTGCAAAGAAAACTTCATAATTAACAAAAACTTAGTTAGTGAAGGTCTATACATGATATTTAAAATGAACACTTGACATTAATGTACTATGCAAAATCCTTTTGGTTATTTTATACAAACGGATTTTGCATTTTTTGGTGGTAATAAATAGCAATCACATATTTTATTGGAATTTAATACCACATTTTTGTGATATTTGACGAAAAAAATTTTACTTTTTTGGGAATCGAGGGGTTTATAGCCTTGATTTTTTTTTATCAATGTAGTATAATAAAGTACAAGCATACAACTGGATAGTTATCCTATCTAGTCGCAACTTTATAATCAAGCAGATTGTAGTATGCTTTGCTATACTATTTGAAAGAGTGATTTTTATGGAATTTAATCATGTACCTGTACTGTTACATGAAACTTTACAAGGCTTGAACATACAGCCTAACGGAATATATGTGGATTGTACGGTTGGGGGTGCAGGACATTCTATTGAAATTGCTAAAAAACTCTCTTGTAGTGGCAGATTAATCTGTCTTGACCGTGACCCCGATGCTATTCAAGTGGCATCGGAAAGGTTGAAACCTTACAATGCGACTATCCTACAAAAAAACTATTCACAAATTAAGGACGCTTTAGAAACTCTTAATATTGATTGCGTGGACGGAATATTAATGGATTTAGGTGTTTCGTCACATCAACTTGATACCGTTGAACGTGGGTTCTCTTACCATTATGATGCCCCCTTAGATATGCGAATGAGCCAATCGGGAGTTAGTGCTTTCGATATCGTCAACAGATATTCCTATGAACAGCTATCTAAGATTCTATTTGAGTTCGGCGAGGAAAGGTTCTCTAACAAGATAGCCTCTAATATCGTCAAGTTTAGAGAGGTTAAGCCTATTGCAACTACTCTACAGTTGGCTGAAATAGTTGGAAATAGTATCCCTGCTAAGTTCCGCAGAGATAAAAACCCTTGTAAAAAAACTTTCCAAGCTATTAGAATGGAAGTTAATGGTGAGTTAGAACATCTATCTATTGGTTTAGATGACGCTTTTGATAGTCTTAAAGTTGGTGGACGCCTTGCTATTATCGATTTTCACTCACTTGAAGATAGGTTAGTTAAACAACGTTTTGCAAATCTATGCAGAGGGTGTACTTGCCCCCCAGACTTTCCTCAGTGCGTTTGCGGTAAGAAACCTAGAGGCAGATTGGTGAATCGTAAGCCTATAGAAGCTACTGATTTGGAAGTTAAACATAATAATAGAAGTCGAAGTGCTAAACTTCGTGTGATTGAAAGGATTTAGGTGGTACTACATGAAGGTTCATGATAATACAGCTTTCGCTCTTGAAGAACGTGAATATTCTACTACACCTGCTAATATTAATGCAAGTAGTAATCAAAATATCTCTAATAGAAATAGACCTAATGGTAATTATAAGAGTAAGAAACATACTAACTTAGGTATTACCATCTGTGCACTTGTAGTTACCATACTACTCTTTGTTATGATTTACGGCAAGGTGCAAGTTAGTGCTTTATATACACAAATATCTCAAGAAAAACAGGCAGTAGAAATCTTAGAGAGCGAAAACGTAAGAATGCAAAGTGAGATTGAGGGTAATATGTCCCTTAAGAACGTTGAAAGTTATGCCGAGGACGTTCTTGGTCTAAAGAAGTTAGATAAATCTCAAATTGTATACATACAGATTCAAAATGAAGACGTGGTTCAAGTTGTAGATTCTGAAGAGAATATCTTTGTTTCTATAAAAGAAAAATTTAACAGTATAATAGAATATTTATTGGGATAATCCATATAGATATTATAATTAAAACATCGGGCGGATATATATTTACTAGTATTATCCGCCCGTTACGTTGTAACCTTTTGAAAGGAGAGATATAGTGCCAACTTTATCAATGAAACGGTGTAGCCTTGTAATTATGGGTTTGATATTTTTATTAGCTGCTGCTTTAGTGTGTAACATATTTAAAATATCTGTTATAGACAATGAAAAATATCAAGAGTTAGCTAATAGTAATCAATTTAACTCCATAACCATATCGGCTAATAGGGGTTCTATATATAGCTCAGATGGTAGTATACTAGCTCAAAGTGCTACCGTATTTAAAGTGTTTATAGACCCTCAATCTTTTAACGAAAATGATAGCGATAAGAAGGACATAACTGTAGATTTTTTAGCAGAAACACTCGATTTGGACGAAAAAACTATTCTCGACAAGATGAGTAACTTAGATAGTCAATATCAAGTATTAAAGACAAAGGTCGAAAAACCTGTAGTGGACGAAATTAATGAGTTCTTAACCGAGAATGAGATTAGTTCCATAAGTACTGAGGAAGATACTAAGCGTTACTATCCACAGAATGACTTAGCAGCATCTGTAATAGGTTTTACTAACTACGACGGCGAGGGTTGGTATGGCATTGAAGCTTACTATGATGATGAACTATCTGGGGTAGATGGTAAGGTTATATCTGCTCAAGATGGTAGACAGAATGAGATGCCTTATCGTAATGAAAAATTATACGAGGCTCAAGATGGTAACTCTTTAGTACTTACCATAGATACTACTTTACAATACTACCTTGAAAAAAATCTCGAAGAGATGTACAATAAGTATGAGTTGGATAATCGTGCTTGTGGTATAATTATGAACGTAAATACGGGAGCTATATTGGCTATGGCTACTTGCCCTAGTTTCGACTTGAACAACCCATCGGAGATTACCGATGAAAGAACCCTTGAAAAATTGGATTTGATTACAGACGAAGAAGAACGTACTCAAGCTGAGGCTAACGCTAGAGAATTACAATGGAAAAATAAAGCCATTACTGAAACGTACATACCAGGTTCTGTATTTAAAGTAATCACTAGTTCTGCTGCCTTTGAAGAAGATTTAATAGACTTAGATAACGATACTTTCTATTGTACTGGCGTTGTAGATGTTTCAGGTACTTCAATAAAGTGTCATAAACTTGAAGGTCATGGTATGCAGAGCTTTAAAGATGCTCTAACTAACTCATGTAACCCTGCTTTCATAGAGATAGGCAAACGCTTGGGTGCAGAAAAATTCTTCTACTACTTTGAGGCATTTGGTCTTACTGAAAAGACTGGTATAGATTTACCATCGGAAGTATCTAGTATATACGCTAGTGAGAGTAGTTTGGGTGCTGTAGAACTTGCATCATCATCATTTGGTCAGACTAATAAGTTGACTCCTATAGAGATGATTACCGCTTATGCAGCTACTATAAATGGAGGAAATCTATTAACACCATACGTAGTACAAAAGGTTTTAGATGCCGATGGTAACGTTATTAGCAATACCGAACCTACCATTAAAAGACAAGTGATTTCCGAAGAAACTTCTGCTATTATGAGAGAATCTTTGGAGTATGTTGTGGATAACAATGGCGGTTCTAATGCCTATATAAAGGGTTACAAGATTGGTGGTAAGTCGGGTACTTCTCAAAAGCTTGATGAGTACGGCGAAGATGATATGCGTTACGTTGCATCGTATGTATGTTTCGCTCCTGCCGATGACCCAGAGATTATTATGCTAATCATGGCAGATGAACCTACTACAGGTGAGTATTATGGTAGTGTGGTAGCCGTTCCATGTGCTAGAAGTATCTTAGAAGAGGTTCTACCTTACTTAGGATACTATCCTGAATATACAGACGATGAACTTGAAACCTTAGATACTACAGTTCCATCGGTTGAGGGAACTACTCTATACAACGCTGAGAGTACTCTTGAAGAGTTAGGCTTAGAATATCAAGTTGTAGGTAATGGCGATATGGTAGTTACTCAAGTACCTACTAGTGGAAACTCTATAGCTAAGGGTGGTAAGGTAGTACTATACACCGAGGCTAATTCTGAACAAGAGTTTGTAGAAGTACCAAACTTAGTAGGAAGTTCTTTAACTCAAGCAAACCAACTGCTATCTAGTTTAGGGCTAAACTACGTTGTTACTGGAGCATCGGCTGAACGTGAAGATGCTACTGTGTATTCGCAATCTTATGCTGAAGGAGAGCGTGTTCCAGTTGGTACTATTATTGAGTTAAACTTTGTAGTTAAAGACCAATCGGGTTAATGTTTAAAACTATCTAAGGTGCGACGCTTGTCGCCCTTAGATATTATATATTTTTTCTATACAATAAGATGAGGTGTTGGACTTTGAAATTATATGATTTAATACATGGCATTGCAGATACACATATCCAAAATAGAGAGATAGTATCTATTACAGATGACTCTAGGAAGATTCAAAAGGATTGTATATTTGTATGCGTTAAGGGTGACTCTTTCGATGGACACTCTAAGGCTAAGGACGCCGTAAATTTAGGTGCTATAGTAGTAGTTGACCATAATATGAACTTAGACAATCAGATTATTGTGCCTAATACTAGAGAGTTCTATGGTGAGTTATGTTGTTCATGGTTTGGAAATCCCGAAAAAAAGATGAAGTTTATAGGCGTTACTGGTACTAATGGTAAGACTACTATGACTAGCGTTATTAAGCACATCTTAACCGATAACGGCTATAAGGTAGGTCTAATAGGAACTATCCAAAATGAGATAGGAGATGAGGTTATCCATACGGATAATACTACCCCTTTTGCCTTCGATTTAATGGCTCTATTGGATAAAATGTATAGGTGCGGTTGCGACTATGTGGTAATGGAAGTATCTTCGTTTGGTTTAGTTCAACATAGAATAGGTGCTATCCACTTTGATATAGCTGTGTTTACTAACCTAACTCAAGACCACTTAGACTATCATAAGACTATGGAAGATTACTATCAAGCTAAAAAGATGTTATTCGACATATGCGACAAGGCTATAGTATGCATAGATGATGATTACGGTGTTAGACTATTTAATGAAATATCTTGTGAAAAGTATTCATATAGTATTACTAAAGAGGCAGACTTTTATGCTGTGAATCCAATAATAAAATCTAATGGTACTACCTTTAGGTTTAATACCTTAAATGATAGCTACGATATTAATATGAAGATGGTAGGCTCTTTTAATGTGTCTAACGTTACTGGTGTTATGGGTGTATGTTTGGCAGAAGAGATTCCTTTTGAAAACATAAAACTTTCCGTTGAAAATTGCAACGGTGTTAAAGGTAGATGTGAAATCATTCCAACTGGAAGAGATTTTTCAGTTATCTGCGACTATGCTCATACTCCCGATGCTATTGAAAACATTCTAAAGAGCGTTAAAGAATATACTACTGGAAGATTAATATGCCTATTCGGTTGTGGTGGTAATCGTGATAAGACTAAGCGTCCTTTAATGTGTAAATCTGCATTAAAGTATGCTGATAAGTTAATCATAACTTCGGATAACCCTAGAGATGAAAATCCACAGGAAATTATTAACGATATCTTAGTTGCACTAGAGGGTGAAACTTCTATACCATACGATGTAGTAGTAGATAGGGTTCAAGCTATACATCATGCTATTAAAACTGCCCAAACTGGCGATATTATAGTGTTGGCTGGTAAGGGTCATGAAGATTATCAAATATTGGCTAACAACGTGCATATTTACCTCGATGAGCGTGAAATTGTGGCAGACGCTTTAAAAACACTATAATTAAGTTACAAAACTATTTTATGAGGAAGATTTAACTATGGAAATTTTAACTTTATCCGAGATTGCCAAGGCTGTTGGTTCTACTGTGGCAATAGATGGAAACATTACTGAGATTAGTACAGATACTAGAACTATTCCAAAGGGGTGCTTATTCGTAGCTATCAAAGGCAATAACTTTGATGGTCATGACTATATTCAAACCGCCTTTGAAAAAGGAGCTAAGGCAGTAATATCGGAAAGGAATGTCGATGGTTGCAACTGTATATTGGTAGAAAGTACTAGAAAGGCTCTACTGGATATTGCTAGGTACTACAGAAGCAAGTTTAACATCAATTTGGTGGGGGTTACTGGTAGCGTTGGCAAAACTACTACCAAAGAAATGATTGCTTTAGTGCTATCGGAAAGGTTTAATACCTTAAAGACTACAGGGAATCTTAACAATGAGATTGGTCTACCTAAGACCTTATTAAATTTGGATAGTTCTAATGAGTGTGCAGTTATTGAGATGGGTATGTCACACTTTGGCGAGATTTCTCGTCTAACTAAAACGGCTCTACCTACTATGGCTGTAATAACCAACATCGGATTTTCACATATAGAAAACTTGGGTTCACAACAAGGTATTCTAAAGGCTAAGTTGGAAATTTTAGAGGGTATGGACGGTTCTGCACCTATATTCTTAAACGCAGATGATATATCGTTGTATCAAACCTCTTACCAACTAGGCAGAGAAACCATAACGTTCGGCATAGATAATGAGGATAGCGACTTTAGAGGTTTAAACATACAACAGTTTGAAGATTATACTACTTTTACCGTCAGTTGGAACGGAAACTTTAAGGATATTAAACTTCCTGCCATTGGAAAGCACAACGTGTTAAACGCATTGGTATCATTTGCTATAGGTACTAAGTTAGGTTTAACTCCTGATGAGATTTCTAACGCTCTAAGCAAGTATAAGTCCGATAGCTTAAGACAGAACATAGTACGCAAGGGTGAACAGTCTGTAATAATAGATTGCTACAATGCTAGTCCAGATTCTATGAAAGCCTCTTTAATGGTTCTTTCGCAGATGCTACCTAAAGAACATGGCAGACGTATTGCTGTATTGGGCGATATGTTAGAGTTGGGAGAGATGTCACAGAGTTTACACTCTATGGTAGGTGATTTTGTAGGGCAATCTAAGGCGGATATACTCTTCTGTTACGGAGTTGAGGCTCAAAACATAGGAAAGGTTGCTTTAAACTACGGTAAAGAAGTTAGATTCTTTACTGAAAAATCTGAACTAAACAAAACTTTAAAAGATTTTCTAAAACCTAACGATGTCATTCTATTTAAGGCTAGTAGAGGCATGAAGTTAGAAGAAACTATTGACTATATTTTTGGTGGAAAGGATTAGTTATTATGATACCTATGTGTCTAAAGTTATTGATTCCAATAATATCATTTATAATTGCAGGAATAGTTGGAAAGTTCTTGATTCCATTCATGCACAAGATAAGTTTTGGGCAGACTATTGAAAAGTTTGTAGGCTCTAAGTTAGAAAGTCATCAAAAGAAACAAGGAACTCCTATAATGGGTGGTTTTATGTTTATACTTAGTAGTATAGTTATGACTATTATAGGCTATGTACTATATAGAGTATCCGTTTTAGATATTACTGCTATGGAAACTTCTAAGGATTTACTTAGAATGTTCGCTTGTTTGATATATGCTCTATGTTTCTGTGGAATAGGCTTTGCTGATGATTACACTAAGGCAGTTAAAAAACAAAACCTTGGATTAACACCTAAACAGAAGATGCTATTTCAGTTCATATTTTCAGCATTATTCTTAGGGGTACTCTACTTCTTAGGTGATACTTCTACTGAAATAGATTTTATCTTTGCAAAGGTTGATTTTGGTATACTATACTATCCAATTATGATATTATTTATGATATTCTTATCCAATGCCGTAAACCTAACCGACGGTGTAGATGGTCTATGTGGTTCGGTT
Source organism: Ruminococcus sp. (assembly GCA_021200215.1). Taxonomy (GTDB): domain Bacteria; phylum Bacillota; class Clostridia; order Oscillospirales; family Ruminococcaceae; genus UBA5884. The sequence goes on from JAJQGV010000054.1 coordinate 13,459, forward strand.
ACTGTTATTACTATGTTGGCTTTAAGTACTATATGTGGTCTTATGAGCCTAAATGAGATATCTATATTTGCAATAGCTATTGCAGGTGGTTGTTTAGGTTTCTTAATATGGAATCTACACCCAGCAAAGATATTCATGGGTGATACAGGCTCAATGTTCTTAGGCGGTTCTTTTGTAGCTATAGGTATGTGTACGCATCAACACCTATTGATAGTCTTAGTAGGCTTAGTTTACGTTTGTGAAGCTTTATCGGTAGTGATTCAAGTTACATACTTCAAGATTACTAAGAAAATCTATGGTGAAGGAAGAAGAATCTTTAAGATGACACCTATACATCATCACTTTGAACTTTGTGGTTTTAGTGAGTATAAGATAGTTATTACTTTCTCTATAGTATCGTTAATAGCTGGAGTAATCGCTATAATGTTATAGGTTATATATGTTTAAGGGAGTGGTGCTTGTTGACAAGAGAAATATATAGCTCGAAAAACAAAGGGAATAAAAAAGAGTTTACTGCATTTAAAGTATTAGGCAAATGGGGTAAGTTAGATATATCTTTTCTATGCATAGTAATGGTTCTATTGGTAATAGGCATAGTTATGATGTTCTCCGCTGGATACGCTATAGCCGTAAGCAAAGGCTATGCGGGTACGTACTACGTTACTAGACAGTTAATATTCGCATTGATAGGTTTAACGATTATGTTCATTCTATCGTATTGGGACTATCACTTCTTTGCAAAAAAATGGGTCGCTTTTGGTATATTTGGAGTCTGTTTAGTACTGTTGGCATTAGTACTTACTCCACTAGGTAAAGAAACAGATACTGGTATAAAAAGATGGATTGGTATTGGTAGTTTTCAGTTTCAACCATCTGAAATTATGAAGTTTGGAGTTATAGTACTTTTTTCTTATCTAATATCTAACAACTACGATAAGATGAAGAAGTTTAAAACTGGTGTACTTCCATACTTAGTAATATTAGGTGTAGTATCTGCATTAATGATGTTAGAACCACACCTTTCTGGAACACTATTAATATGCATGATAGGTGTAGTTATAATATTCGTTGGTGGTGCTAAGTTTACGCATCTGTTAGCTTTGGGAGGAATAGGTGTAGCAGGTATCGTTGGATTGGTAGTCTATAAGACTGCCGTAGAAGGGTTCGGCTACTTTCAAGAAAGGTTTCAAGGTTGGTTAGACCCTTTTGCAGACCCTACTGATACTTCATGGCAGACTTGTCAATCTTTGATAGCTATAGGTTCTGGTGGTGTGTTTGGTTTAGGCTTAGGAGAGTCTAGGCAGAAGTATCTATATCTACCAGAAAGTCAAAATGACTTTGTATTTGCTATAGTATGCGAAGAACTTGGTTTCGTTGGAGCGGTTACAGTAATACTGTTGTTTGCTCTATTCGTATTTAGGGGTATGCTAATAGCTTCTAATGCTAAGGATAAGTTTGGTATGCTAATGTGTGTAGGTTTAACTATCCAAGTAGGTATTCAAGCCTTTTTGAACATAGCAGTAGCTAGTAACTTTATCCCGAACACAGGAATTAGTCTGCCGTTCTTTAGTTATGGAGGAACATCATTAGTCATGTTGTTGGCTCAAATGGGAATCATACTAAACATATCACGGCAATCTAATATGGAAAAGTAGTATGCTATGTAACATATACGGAACGTCTGCATAGATGTTCCGCATATGATATATCTATTTAGTATTAACGTGAGTTCAACATCTTAGTAGTTGAATTTACGTTAGCATTAAATTAATACCTATCTTGAGCAAAAACGTTCTACATAGGTATGTAATATCTTTTATGGAGGTCTTTATTTATGAGAGTTTTAGTAACTGGTGGCGGTACTGGTGGGCATATAAATCCAGCATTAGCAATAGCATCTATAGTACAGAGTCATGATAGTAATGCAAAGATATTATATGCAGGTACTCCTTTTGGCATGGAAGCTAAGTTAGTGCCTCAAGCCAATTACGACTTTGAAACTATTAAAGTTACAGGTTTTCAAAGAAAGTTGACTTTAAAGAATGTTGGTAGGAACATTAAGACCTTAGCTTATCTAACCACTGCAGGACATAGGGCTAAGGAGATTATATCTAACTTTAAACCTGATATAGTTATAGGTACTGGTGGGTACGTTTGTGGACCAGTGGTTCAAAAGGCTGTACAGATGGGCATACCTACGGCAATCCATGAACAGAACGCTTTCCCTGGTATGACTAATAAGATACTATCTAAGCAAGTTGATAAGGTTATGCTAACCGTTAAAGAGGCTATGGACTATTTCGACAAGGACATAGACTACGTAGTTACTGGTCTACCCGTACGTTCTCAACTAGTTAATAAGTCTAAGAAACAAGCAAGAAGAGAACTCGGCTTTAATGATAACTTTACCATACTATCATTTGGCGGAAGTTTGGGTGCGGGTTGCATAAACGATACTATGGCAGAGGTTATAAAGTGGAGCAGAAAAGAAGGCTTGAAGATTAATCACATACATGGTTACGGCGGTATGGGTAAGGATTCTTTCCCTAAGGCTATGAAAGATGCTAACATTAATCTGATTGGCAACGGAATCCGTATTACTGAATACATAAACGATATGGATACTTGTCTATCGGCTTGTGACTTAATAGTATGCCGTTCTGGAGCATCTACCCTTGCAGAGATTGAAGCCGTTGGCAGAGCCTCTATTTTGATACCATCTCCAAACGTTGCAGGGAATCATCAGTATTACAACGCTATGGTGCTAGGAAAGGCTGGTGCGAGTATTGTAGTAGAACAGAAAGACGTTACTCCACAGAAGATTATAGACTACATAAAAGACTTATACGAACACCCTAACAGGGTAGAAGAGATGAGCATTAAGGCTAAATCTTGTTGTATTGTTGATACTAATGAGAGGGTTTGGAACGTCATACAATCGATTGTTAAGTAATTAACATAATTACATAATTTTGCATATTATACCGTAGAACTATATACTAAGGCGGTGTATCCATATGCAAAAATTCTTGATTGAGGGCGGTAAAAAACTCTATGGTGAGATAGATGTTCAAGGTGCTAAGAATAGTTCTTTACCTATTTTGGCTGGTGCTTTATTATGTGATGGAACTACTACTCTGTTAAACTGTCCTAAGTTATCCGACGTATATGCATCGTGTAGGATACTCAACAACGTTGGTTTAACTTGTAACTTTATCGACAACAACGTTCTAACTATAAGCAATAGCGTTAATAATCCAAACTGTATAGTTCCAAACGATTTAATGCGTGAGATGAGGTCATCTATACTCTATATGGGAGCTTTACTTGGTAAGTATGGCAAGTGTACCATATCGTTACCTGGGGGTTGTCAGTTAGGTTCACGTCCTATAGATATTCACTTGTATGGTTTAAAAAAGCTCGGTGCAGATATTAAAGAAGAGTACGGCACAATATATTGCAATGCTAAAGATGGTTTAAAGGGTACTAAGATTACTCTACCATTCGCATCGGTGGGTGCTACCGAAAACTTAATTTTAGCAAGTGTTTTGGCAAAGGGAGAAACTTTAATAAAAAACTCTGCTAGAGAGCCTGAAATATGCGACCTATGTAACTATCTGCGTAAGTGTGGTGCAGTTATACAAGGTGATGGCGAAAGCGATATATACATTAAGGGCGTAAAGAAGTTATACGGCTGTGAACATTCAATAATTCCAGATAGAGTCGTGGCAGTGACATATATGTGTTGCGTGGCTATGACTGGTGGTGAGTTAGTTCTCAACAACGTTTGTACTAACCATATGGATATAGTTTTAAATATGTTTGAAGAACTAGGTTGCGATTTATATACTTATGAGGATAGAATATATATATGTTCTAAGGGTAGAGTACATTCTTTAAAGAACGTTAAGACTATGCCGTATCCCGCTTTCCCTACAGATATGCAATCGCCTTTGATGGCAGTTATGACCATAGGTGATAAGACTTCTACCTTTGAAGAAACTATCTTCGACAATAGGTATCGCCATGCCGATGAGCTTATTCGCATGGGTGCAGATATAGAGGTCATGGGAAGAATCGCTATAGTTAGAGGAGTATCTAAGTTGTATGGAACTAGTGTATCGGCTACCGACCTACGTGGTGGAGCATCTTTAATAGTTGCAGGGCTTAAAGCCGATGGTTTGACAGAGATATCTAACATACATTATATCGATAGAGGCTATCAAGAGGTGGAAAAGGTCTTAACGTCCGTTGGGGCATATATCAAAAGAGTTTAGTTCTTATACATGGGAGCGGTGTTCTGCCGTTCCTATGAGTTATTAATGTAATCTTAAAGGAGCGGATAGGCATTGAGAGAGATTCAAAAAACATCTATTGAAAAGATATCTAACGTTAAGCGTGAACGTCGTAGAAAAAGGTTACAACCGTTCTTCTACTTTATTGTAGTAGTTTTAGTGCTAATTTTGATAGTTACACTATCTATGACGGTACTATTTAACATAAAAACTATTAGGGTTGAGGGAAATAGTGAGTATGAACCTTCACAGATAGTAGAAGCATCGGGAATATATAAGGGTGACAATCTAGTTAGATTAAATACCGAAAACGCTAAACAGAAGATTCTAAACAACCTAATGTACATAGACGATGTTACTATTAAGAAAGAGTTTCCTAGTACTTTAATAATACAGACTACTGCAAGTGTTCCAGCTATGAACATTCAAGATGATAATGACTATATATTGGTTAGTGAGGGCTTAAAAAGACTATCTGACAGCAGTGATACTCCACAGGAAAATCTATTGAGCGTTATAGGTTTTGAACCTAAGATTGTTGACGATGATACTAAGCTACAATCTGAAGATGAACAGAAACCTAAAATCTTAGATACCATATATACCGAATTAAAAGACTTAGATATGCTAGATAAGATAGTATCTATAGATATTACAGATAAGTATGATATAGTTATAAACTATTCTGACCGTATATATATTAAGTTAGGTTCTTACTCCGATTTAGAGTACAAGATACGCTATGCTAATACAGTAATAACTCAAAATATACTTGAACAAAAGAGCGGATATTTAATATTTGTGAACTCTAACTCTGCATCGTTCGTTGAAAAGGACAAGTATGATGAATATTCTAGTAGGGTAGAAGAGGCTACTATGGTTTCGGATACTACTACTGACATATCTTCTTTAGGCATAGATACTATATCTACTGATGAAACCTTTAACTTCATAGAAACCGACCTATCTACGTCTGATATTCAAGAAGTTACTACGCCTTACAGTGAATATTCTAACTATGATTATCAAGATGGTGACTCTATCATCTATGGCACTACTGCTCAGTAGTTATAGAAAATATAGTA
>JAJQGV010000039.1 GCA_021200215.1 Ruminococcus sp.
ATAATAGAATTTTAGAAAGGAACTATCTATTATAGATTATGAAACGAACATTATTAATAATAATATCTGGTATAATACTATTAACCTCTTGTGGTGCTAAAACTGATACCACTTCTGATACTAGTAAGGATTCATTAAATCTAAATGTTGGGAGTTCTTCAGCGAATCTTGGGGATTCTAGTTTAAAGTTTAGCGATAAGATATCTGATTATAGTATATCCAATTTCGATTTTTCAGCGTACTTCTACGATTACTATAGTAATACCGTCCATGAGCCTACTAGAAATAAGTATAGGGGTGAAATATTAGACGAAAATATCAAAAAGCAACTCTGGGAGATGATTTCTAACTATGAAGAGGGTGTCCCTATCGAGGGTGGTTCTGTGGGTGGTTCTAACTGTGCTGAACTCTATCTAACTGATAAAAATACTGGTAAAATTTATACTATATACTTCTCTATATGGTATGCAAGTCCTGAATTAGAGGGTGGCCCTATGGTGATTTCAATCAATGGCGACTATTATGGTGAAATTACTGGTGACAGTGATATGTTCTACTCAATGATAGGTGAAGCCATTATGAAAGATGAAAATCTAATATCTTTGGGGGCTAGTAACTATCAAAATAGTCAAACTGCTGTAAGTAATGTTGATAATCAACTTACCAAAGGTGAACGCAGAAGTGAGATAGTTCTAATTAGTCAATATATTAATTGGGCAGAGGATTATCAAAACTATGGTTACTTTGTGACTATCTACGGTGATGTATATGAATTCGATTTTTCCGACTACCAGCAACAAGAAAATATGTTCCCTAATGAAAAAATTGACTTCTTATCTTACTTAGTGGATATCATGGAAGTGGGAAAGATATCTAGGTTTGAAGATGTATCAAATATTATTGAACCTTTGAAAAATATAGAAAATACTTACAGTTGGAGCAGTTTTGATAATGCTTGTGATATGGGGCAGACCACTCTCTATGGTGTACGTCCTAACGAAAACTATTCAGATATGGAGATTATTAAACTATACTCTTATGGCAATAACATTGAAATCTTACAAGATGGTAACGCTATAGAAATCTGTGAATTTTGGCTCGACGATAGATTTATTACCATTGAATAATTTTAGCATAAAAATCTAATACTATTAGAAACTTATAATAGTAAAGGAGATTTTTATATGTCAAATTCTAGTGATACTATCAAACTTCTCGACGAGTGCAATGCAGGTGTCAAAATGGGTGTTTCCTCAATAGATGAGGTTCTCGATTACGTTAAGGATACTAAACTTTTAGAAATCTTAAACGAATCTAAGGACAAACATTCTATACTAGGTGACGATACACACAAACTATTAGATGAGTTCCACGAAGATGGCAAAGAACCTAATCCAATGGCTAAAGCTATGTCTTGGATTAAAACTAACTTTAAGATATCTAACAGCCATACCGATAGCACTATTGCAGATTTAATAGTAGATGGTTGCAATATGGGTATTAAATCTTTGTATAAGTATCTAAATGATTATTCTAATGCCGAAGAAAAGGCTAAGGATATAGCTAAACGTTTAATAAATATCGAAGAAAAGTTAATTACAGATTTAAGAGCATATCTATAGTTAAGAATGAGCAGACTATTAAGTTAAGAGTCTGCTCATCTTACTTTTTATTTCAAATAGGGGATTAAGGTAAGAGTCTATTAATATCTCTTGGGAACATACTAGCTTCACGAACGTTAGATAGCCTTAAAATCTTCATGAGGAGTCTTTCAAGACCTATACCTAAGCCACCATGTGGTGGTAAGCCATATTTATGTGCCTCAAGATAGTACTTAAAGTCATCGGGGTTCAACCCTTGAGCTTTCATCTTTTCTACCTGTTCATTGTAGTCATGGATTCTCTGTCCACCAGATGTAATCTCTAAACCTCTAAAGAGTAGGTCAAACTTGTAAGCTAAGCGACTATCTTCACGAGAGTTCATAGCATAGAACGGTGGCTTTGATGATGGGAAGTGTGTCACAAATACAAAGTCGCTATTGTAAGTCTTTTTTGCCCATTCACATATAGCTACTTCTTCATCTGGTTCTAGGTCTAGCTTGTTACCTGATGCTTTATCGCCTAATATCTGTTTAACTTCTAATAGTGTTACAGATGGAATGTTTCCAACCACTGGAATATCAGCGTCTAATATATCTATCTCATTCTTGTAATGCTCGTTTAGATATTCCATAACGTACCTAAGCATAGCAGTTTCCATAGCCATAACGTCGTACATACTATCGATGTACCCCATTTCAAAGTCTAAACCGATATATTCATTGATATGCCTTGAGGTTGCGTGTTTTTCTGCACGGTACACTGGAGCAATCTCAAAGACTCTATCGAAGAATGCTACGGCTGTCTGTTTATAAAATTGTGGTGATTGGTTTAAAAATGCTGGTTTGTCGAAGTATTCAAGATGGAATATGTTCGCACCACCTTCAGCACCTTGAGCAACTATCTTAGGGGTATGGATTTCAGTAAATCCGTTATCTACCATGAACTCTCGGAAACCACCAACTATACCCTCTTGAAGTTTGAATATAGCTCTCTGTTGAGCGTTTCTTAGTGATACCGAACGGTTATCAAGGTTGATATCTAATGCACAACCTAACTTCTTATCGGATACACGCAAAGGATATTCATAGTGTGGTTTAGATATCATACTTATAGATGATAGTTCTATCTCAATATCATAAGATGCCTTTTCATTTACCGTTACAGTTCCCTTAACGTTTACAAAACAGCCTTCTTTTATGCCGTCTAAACTATCCTTGCAGGTGTTTGGATTGTATATGGATTGTATTAAATATCTTGAAGTCCTTAATACTACAAATGAAAAGTCACTCATCTGTCTAACCTTGTGAACACAAGCTTTAAATTCAATCTCTTTGCCTACGCTTTTTAAAGCCTCTTCAAGGTTGAATACCTTAGTTAAAGTTTTGCCATCTACCAATGGAATATTGTTTTCATCTGGTTTAGGCATATATCTATTTGGATTACTATAGTTAGTAAATCTATCCTCAACGCTTTCATTTAAAGCTGATTCCTCTACAACGTCACTTTTTTTTTCCGTAGAATCCTTTGCAGAAGTTTCTGCTTCAGATAATTTTCTATCTAAAATCTCCTTGATGGCTTTAGTAGTACAAACTCCCTTTAGAGCCTTAGTACACTGTCCCATTAGAAAACCAAATACTTTCTTTTCACCGTTCACAAACTGTTCAACAGTCTTAGAGTTGTCACTTAATATCTTTGTAATAATCTCTTCAGCCTTAGCAGTATCGTTTACTATTAACATACCATGTTCCTTAGCTAAATCCTCTGGATTCTTACCAGTATCTAGCATAAATCGTAGCAGTTGTTTAGCATCGTTCTTGGATACCTTTTCTGTATCTGATAGTTCTACTAACTTTGCAATATATTCTGCACTAGGTAGGTTATCTATAGATGCCTCACCTAGATTTATACGTCTTAGAAGTTCAACTACTATCAAGTTGGCAACGCTCTTAGGATTGTTGTATATCTTTAGAGTATCGTCGAATAGGTCAGAAATCTTTTTCTGATTAACTATAATCTTAGCATCGGCTGGGTTTAGCTTATACTCATTGATATATCTATTTAAACGCTTATGAGGTAGTTCTGGAAGTTTAGTCTTAATCTCATCTAGCATTTCATCGGTAAAGTTTACTTGTAGAATGTCAGGTTCTGGAAAGTATCTGTAGTCATGAGCATCTTCCTTACTACGCATAGATTTAGTTTCACCCTTGTTATCATCGAAACGTCTAGTTTCTTGGATAACTTTCTTACCCATATCTAACACCCTAGATTGTCTTTTTATTTCATACTCTATGGCTCTGCCTATAGATTTTATTGAGTTTAAGTTTTTACATTCAGTTCTAGTACCTAGTTCTGTATCGGTAGGTTTCATAATAGATACATTTACGTCTGCTCTAAGAGAACCTTGTTCCATCTTACAATCGCATACACCTGCATACTGTAGTAATAAGGATATCTTTTCAACTAAAGCCTTAGCCTCATCTGCTGAAGAGATGTCTGGCTCGGTAACTATCTCTATTAAAGGCACACCACATCTGTTATAGTCTGCTAAAGATACTCCATTAAAGTCGTCATGGACTAGCTTACCCGCATCTTCTTCAAGATGTATTCTGTTTATACGTATGTTTTTAGTCTTGCCATTAACTTCAATAGGAACTATACCATCAATGCATAGAGGTAGATTCAATTGAGATATTTGGTAAGCCTTAGGTAGGTCGGGATAGAAATAGTTCTTTCTATCGAACACCGAATGCTTATTTATGTTACAGCCTAAAGCAAAACCTGCTTTGATAGCATACTCTACAGCGGTTTGATTTATCACTGGTAGAGTTCCTGGCATACCTGTACACGTTGGACAACATCTTGAATTTTGACTACCACCAAATTCGGCATTACAAGTACAGAAAACCTTTGAGTTGGTTAGCAACTCTGCATGGATTTCAAGACCGATTACTGGAATATATGATGACATATTAAAAACTACCCCCTTAATTATATTCTAGGTGCAACTATATTAAATTGCTTTTCGTAAGCGTCAGCAACCTGTATTATAGATGTTTCATCAAACTTTTTACCGATTATAGACATACCTATTGGCATACCATCAACATTATATCCACAAGTAGTGGAAATGGCTGGCAATGATGCAATGTTTACTGTAACGGTACATATATCAGCTTGATACATCTTAGCAGGGTCGGAAATGTTTTCATCTATACCATACGCTACTGTTGGTGCAGTTGGAGTTAATATAACGTCACACTTTTCAAAGATTTCTGCATACTCTTGAGAGATTTTATCTTTAAGTGCTAAAGCCTTACCATAGTAAGCATCGTAATATCCACTAGATAGTGCATAGTTTCCTAATAGTATCCTTCTTTTAACCTCATCGCCGAAACCTTCACCTCTTGAGTTTGCAATCAAATCGAAGAAGTTATCGCCATTTTCACTTCTATGACCGTACTTAATACCGTCATATCTTGAAAGGTTAGATGTAGCTTCTGCTGATGATATTAGATAGTATGATGGTACTGCATACTTTAAAGACGGCATGGAACACTCAACTAACTCTGCACCCATAGATTTATATACTTCACTAGCCTTTAATACTGCATCTCTTACATCTTGGTCTATACCCTCGGCAAAGAACTCTTTAGGTAAGGCAATCTTCATGCCCTTAATGGATTGTCCTATTTTAGAAGTAAAGTCTGGAACGTCTTTCTTAGCAACCGTACCGTCAAGACTATCCCAACCAGCGATAGCGTTTAGCATAATTGCACAATCATGAGCATCTTTACCTAAAGTTCCTATTTGGTCTAACGATGATGCAAATGCTACTAAACCATATCTTGATACCCTACCATAGGTTGGTTTTAATCCAGTAACTCCACAAAATGATGCGGGTTGTCTAATAGAACCACCAGTATCTGAGCCTAATGCACCTGCACATAGACTAGCAGATACACTAGATGCAGAACCTCCCGAAGAACCACCTGGAACTCTATTCAAATCGTATGGATTCTTAGTCTTTGCAAATGCAGAAGTCTGAGTAGAACCACCCATAGCAAACTCGTCCATGCTAACCTTACCTAGCATTACTATGTTTTGACTATCTAACTTATTCATAACGGTAGCGTTGTAAGGTGGCACAAAGTTTTCTAACATCTTAGATGAGCAAGTAGTTTTTACTCCCTCGGTGCATATGTTGTCTTTAATGGCTAGAGGTATACCCGTTAGGTCTTTAGCATTACCGCTATCTATAACCTTTTGAGCCTCTTCAGCCTGAGCTAAAGCCTTATCTTCAGTAACGGTGATATAACTTTCCAATTGACCATCTATTTTTTTTATTCTATTTAGATATTCCTTAGTAATCTCAACAGATGATACTTCTTTACTATCGAGCATCTTGCGAATATCTCTAATCTTTAATGTAGTAATATCCATAGCATACACCTCTATTCTACGACCTTAGGAACGACAAAGCAGTCATTACTATTGGTTGCATTCTGTAATATTTTTTCAGTTGGATAACTTTCTCTATTCACATCTTCACGAAGTTCATTAAGAAAAGCATTTCTATACTCTTTCTTAACCTCTTCAACGTTGGTTGGGTATGATGGATAGTCATCTTTAATCTCTGGACGTAGGTCATTAATGTATACGTTTTGATTCTTCATAGCATCATACTTAATGTCCATCTCTTTAATGGTATCCATAATCTCAATGATACTTGTCATATCATTAGCCATAGATTTTAATTCCTCATCGGAAAAGTTTAACTTACTTAGTTTTGCAAGGTATTGAACCATATTTAAATCCAAAATAGAAAACCTCTTTTCTGTAAAACGTTAGCAGATTTTAGTTTGCTTAAACTAACCTCTTCTACAAAATCTGCAATATAGATAATTATACTACAATATTTAGAGTTTTGCAAGGTTTTTTTTAGCTATATTCAAAAATCTATTTGATAAATATTGATTTTTTCCTAGCCATGTAGTATAATAAATCTTGGTAGTATGATATCCTTAATTATGGCTATCTTTAAAAATTAATAGCTAGAGGATATCTAATATTAAGAAACTTAATCACGAATTTTTAGTTATAAAAGGGGGAATCTTCTTGAAGTTTACTAAGATGCATGGTGCAGGTAATGATTATATATATATCAACTGTTTTCAAGAAAACGTTGAAAATCCCGAAGAGTTGTCTATTAAGCTAAGTGATAGACATTTTGGTATCGGGGGCGATGGTATTATATTAATCATGCCTTCTAAAGTTGCTGACTTTAAAATGAGAATGTTCAACAATGACGGCTCAGAGGGTAAAATGTGTGGCAATGGTACTAGATGTATAGGTAAGTACGTCTATGATAATCATCTAACGGATAAAAAAGTTGTAACCCTTGAAACTTTAGGTGGTATTAAAACTTTAAGATTATCTACTAATCAAAATGATAAGGTGGTTTCCGTAACCGTGAATATGGGTAAGGCTATCTTAAAACCTAGTGAGATACCTGTTAAATCTAGTTTGGATACCTTTATTAATCAACCCGTAAGTGTAAACGGCATTACCTACAACATGACTTGCGTATCTATGGGGAATCCTCACGCAGTAATATTTATGCCTAGAGATACTATAGATACTCTTGACCTTGAAAAGATAGGCAAGTATTTTGAAAACCATGAAATCTTTCCCGATAAGGTAAACACTGAATTTGTTGAAGTTTGGAACAGCAATACACTCAAAATGCGTGTTTGGGAACGTGGTACTGGTGAAACTCTAGCTTGTGGTACTGGTACTTGTGCTACTGTGGTTGCGTCTGTACTAAATGGATATTGTAACTATAATGAGGAAGTTTTAGTACATCTACGTGGTGGGGATATAACAATTAAATATCAAAAAGATGGCACTGTTTTTATGACTGGTAATGCTATCAAAGTCTTTGATGGCGAAATTAATAGTTAATAATTAATGGTTAATAATTAATAATTATTATCTGTTGATTGTAATATATATCAATATAAGATGAAGGAGTTAAATTTTATGGCAAAGATAAATCATAATTTTGATAATCTAGTTCCAAACTATCTATTTGCTGACGTTTCTCGTAAGACTAGTGAGTTTATTAAAGCAAATCCTGATAGAAGAATTATTAAGTTGGGCATTGGTGATGTTACTCTACCATTAGCACCAATAGTAGTAGAGGCTATGAAACATGGTTGCGATGAACTAGGCAAAAAGGAAACTTTTAAAGGATATCCAGACTATGAGGGCTATGAGTTCGCACGTCAAGCAGTATCCAATTATTATAAGTCTTTTGGCGTGGAAGTTTCTGCTGATGAAATATTAATCAATGATGGTGCTAAAAGTGATACTAGCAATATTGGTGACATTTTTTCACAAGATAATGTTGTTTTAGTTACTGACCCAGTATATCCCGTATATGTGGACGCTAATATTATGGGTGGTAGAAAGATTATCTATGCAGATTGTACTGAGGAAAATGGTTTCTGCCCTATGCCTAATAAAGAAGTCCATGCCGATATTATCTACCTATGTTCACCAAACAATCCAACGGGTGCTTGTTTAAATAGAGAACAGCTTAAAGCTTGGGTAGATTATGCTATCAGTAATAATGCAGTAATTATTTATGATAGTGCCTATGAGGCTTTTATCACTCAAGAAGAATATCCTAGAAGTATATTTGAAATAGATGGTGCTAGAAGATGTGCTATTGAAATGTGTTCACTATCTAAGACTGCTGGTTTTACTGGTACTAGATGTGGCTATACGGTAATTCCTAAAGAATTAACTGTTGATGATACTAACCTATATAAACTATGGTACAGAAGATTATCTACTAAGTTCAATGGAGTATCTTACCCAGTACAATGCGGATTGAAAGCAGTATTCTCAGAGGAAGGTCTAAAACAGATTAAAGAAAATCTAAGTTACTATCAAGAGAATGCTAAGATTATCGCCGATACCATGACAGAGTGTGGCATTAAGTTCACTGGTGGAATTAACTCACCTTATATTTGGTTTAAGTGTCCAAACGGTATGGGAAGTTGGGAGTTCTTTGACTATATGTTAAATCAGATTGGAGTAGTTGGAACTCCTGGAGAAGGTTTCGGTAAGAATGGTGCTGGTTGGTTTAGATTAACATCTTTTGGCGATAGACAGAATACTATAGATGCTATGAAACTATTTAAACAGTTAATTAATAATAAATAATCGAGTGTTCTAAAATGTATTAAGGCAGATATTTCACAATATCTGCCTTATTCGTTTAAGTTTATACTTACTTTCCAATACTATATCCATATTGGAGGTGTATGCTGTTTATGATTAAACGTATATTAATATGTGGTATCACTATGATGGTTCTATCGTGTGTGTTGTATACTTATGTACTATCTGTTAGTTTGAACGAAAAGTATGCTTCGGCAGGTGAGGAACAGTTCTACTATGATGTGGATATCTCTACAGTGTTTGGAAACATCTACGATTGTAATCTAAACCTATTAGTAAACGATACCTTTAAAACTATAGCAGTAGTTAATCCAACCGATGAGGCTATAGATGAGATATCTAGTTACGTTGTCGATACTTCTGAATTTGAGAGTAAAGTATCTACGGGAATACCTTTCGCTATAGAAGTATCTAGTGATAGTTTTAACTCTAAGGATATTTTAACCTATACCATGCCTAACAGATATTCTAGCAATCAGTTGGCAGAACATCTTATTGGTTATACTGTGGATAATAGTGGTGTAAGTGGTTTAGAACTTTCTTACCATGAATTTCTACATCAAAGTGAAACTACTTACTCGGTTAAGTTGGCTAAAGATGGCTTAGGTAACGTCCTAGAGGGCGTAGAACCTATAGTTAGTTCCTTAGAAATGGTGACATCTGGTGTGGTAACCACCTTGGATAAAAAGATTCAATCGATATGTGAGTACTCTATGCGTGATGTGGATATGGGTGCTTGTATAGTTACTGATATATCTTCTGGTGAGATTAAGGCTATGGTTAGTGTGCCATCTTTTGATATAAACAACCTATCCGTATCGCTAAACGATGACAGTATGCCTTTTATAAACAGAACTCTATGTTCCTACAGTTGTGGTTCTATATTTAAATTAGTAACTGCTGGTGTTGCTTTGGAATACGGCATAGATGAGAGTTTTTCCTTTGAATGTACTGGTAGCGTAAATGTATTGAGTCAAAAGTTTAACTGCCATAATTTAAGTGGTCATGGAGTTCAAACTATGAGAACTGCTATGAAAAATTCTTGCAATACCTACTTCATAGAGTTGGCTCAATATCTACCTAACGAAAATCTGCTTGAGGTTTGCGATAGGTTGGGTTTCGGTAGACAGACTGTGTTCGCTAAGAACATAGTATCACAAGCTGGATATGTACCTACTAATGCTCAATTGAATGTTCCTGCTGAAAAGGCTAACTTCTCATTTGGGCAGGGATATCTTACTGTTACTCCCGTACAGATATCTTCTTTGACTTGTGCCATAGCTAATGATGGCGTCATGCCCATATTATACGTTGTAAAAGGCAAAACCGATGACGGTTCTACACTATATGATGTTAATACATCTAAGTATACTACTATATTCTCTAAGGAAACTGCCGAGAAACTTCAGGACTTTATGAACTATACCGTACAGTACAATAGTTCATCTAATGGCAGACCATCAAACAATACTGCGGGTGGAAAGACATCTACTGCACAGACTGGTAGATACAATTCGGACGGTTCGGAAATATGTCAAGCGTGGATAACTGGATACTTCCCTTGCTTAGAACCTAAGTATGCCGTTACGGTATTGGTCGAAAATGGAGATTACGGAAACGATTCATGTGCACCAATATTTAAAGAGATTATAGAACTAATTACTGCATATGGTTTATAATCTTAGCTATACAGAGTGGAACACTCCTCTTACAAGAGTGTTCCACTTATGTACATATGTAGTTATATACTTTTAATAAACCTATCGAATGCAGAAAATCCAAGGTTATCACGCTTGAAAACTCCAGCGTGTTCCAAAACCTTTATGAATACTAAACCTGTTTCTTTTAGAACTATATCATATGCGTTAGAACTATCTAGTTCGTCATGTTTTGTTAAAATCTCTTTAGACCATTCGGTGTGTTTTTCAAGACTTTCATATTTAGATACATCTTCGCCTTTGGCAAGTACCTCAGATAGTAACCTTAGTTCGGCATCTAACCTAGAGGGGAGTACCGCTAAACCCATTACTTCTATTAAGCCAATGTTTTCTTTCTTTATATGATGTAACTCTTCATGTGGGTGATATACTCCTAAAGGATACAGTTCGGTGGTGATGTTATTCCTTAATACTAAGTCTAATACGTAGTTACCATCTTTAAAGCTTGCTATAGGTGTAATGGTGTTGTGTGGAGTTCCATCAGTTTCAGCAAATATGAACACTTCCTCATCGGAGTAGTTTCTCCATGAGTTTAGAATTCTATCGGCTAGTTGGACTATCCTTTCTTGATTAGAGGATTCTAATCTAATTACAGACATAGCCCATTTAACTCTCGATACTTTAACATCTTCAAACCCTTTAATGCTATAGTACCTCTCAGATGGTGCAGACATCATAGCAAACTTATGATTTCCACCTTGGAAATGTTCGTGGCTAAGAATAGAACCTCCTACTATAGGTAGGTCGGCATTAGAACCTATTATATAGTGTGGAAACTTTCCTATAAAGTCGAGAAGTTTTTCAAACGTAGTTCTATCTATCTTCATGGGAGTATGCTGTTGATTTAATAGTATGCAATGTTCATTGTAATATACGTATGGAGAGTATTGGAATCCCCATAGTTGATTACAGATTTCAAGGGGTATTATTCTATGGTTCGACCTTGCAGGGTGATTGACTCTACCTTTATAACCAACGTTTTCTATACACAGTTGGCACTTTGGATACGCTACAGATTTCTGTTTACCTGCTAAGGCTATCGCTTTAGGGTCTTTTTCAGGTTTGGACATATTTATAGTCATCTCAATGTTGCCGTACTCCGATGGGGTTATCCATTTAATGTTCTTATCGATTCTATTCTTTCTTATGTAGTTGCTATCGTTTGAAAGTTGATAGAAGTAGTCCGTTGCTAACTTAGGAGATTGTTCATATAGTTCATAGAACCTCTTAGTAACGTTAGATGGTCTATCTATGAACGTTCCCATAACTTCAGTATCAAAGATATCTCTACTTACTACACTTTCATAGTCTACTAAGCCCTTACTTGAAGCATACCTTATTAGATTATCTAGTACTTCGGCAAGAGAATCATCTTGAGAAAAAGTTTCTTCAGTAGGAGAGTATTCGTCACATTGCAATAGTGCTAACAATCTGTTAGTACAGTATATGGCATCATCTTTGTCTATTAGATTCTTCTCAATGGCATAGGATATCAACTTATCAATATATTCGTTCGTATTCATGTATGCGTAATGTCCTTTCGATTAATTTGCTTATTATAACTATTATAGTATTTTTATCTAAAAAGTCAAGAGCTTTGGTGGTGTAGGCAACGGAAATAATTTTTTGAAACTTTGTAACCAAAAATCTTCCATAACATATAATGTAACTATGAAACGGATTTAAAATATAGTTTAATTAAGTACCTTTTAGAGAGGTAACTTCCGTTTTAAATTATTATTTAAAGGAGTCTTTGATTATGAACTGTGGTTGCGGTTTCGGTGGAGGTTGCTGTTGGTGGATTATTATTTTAATCCTATTGTTCTGTTGTTGTGGCGGTTGGGGTGGCAACTGCGGTAACAACGGCTGTGGCTGTGACAATGGTTGCGGTGGCTGTGGTTGTGGCTGTTAATCTATTTAGATAGGTTATAAGCTATAGTATCGATAGCAACATCTAACTAATTAACTATATTCACGATGTGCTTACTTTAGTACATCGTGATTTTTTAATATAATTTCAGTCGATATGTACGCTATGGTACATATTCTGTGTGAATACGTACTATATTATGAGAGGGATACAACAATATAT
Source organism: Ruminococcus sp. (assembly GCA_021200215.1). Classification (GTDB taxonomy): domain Bacteria; phylum Bacillota; class Clostridia; order Oscillospirales; family Ruminococcaceae; genus UBA5884. Next base: position 12,660 of record JAJQGV010000039.1, read on the forward strand.
AACAGAAAGGATATTTTTTATGAGTATAAAGTATAGATTGATAGACGTATCTTATCACAACGGGGATATAGACTTCAAAAAGGTTAAAGCTGATGGTATTCAAGGCGTAATTATACGTGCTGGATATGGTATGAGTACTGTAGATAAGAACTTCCATACTAATATTCAAAATGCTATAAAGAATGGTCTACACGTGGGTGTGTATTGGTTCGGATATGCCTACAGTGAAAGTACTGCTGAAACTGAGGCTAAATTCTTCACTAGTGTTCTATCTCAGTATAGTGGTAGCATAGATTTACCAGTATTCTACGATTGGGAGTATGACAGCTTTAACTATGCTAAGAACAAAGGAATAACTCCAACTAAGGCTAAAATATCTTCTTGGGTGGATAGGTTCTGCTCAGTTATGGAGAATAATGGCTACTTTGTGGGTGTATATGGCAACTTAGATTATCTTAACAACTACTTTAACGATACTATTAAGACTAAGTATACTATATGGGTCGCTCAATGGGCTAGTAAGTGTACCTATTCAGGTGACTACGGTATATGGCAGTATGGTGCAGAAACTAACAAGATAGACAGCAAGACCGTAGATGGAATATCGGGAGTGGTAGATAAAAACTATTGCTACGTTGAATATCCAGACATTATAGTAAATAAGGGTTTCAACGGATACGTTGTTAATCTTATCGATAGTGTAGATGACTATGAACAGTTGACCGATGATAATCTTGATATGTTAAAAAAGTATCTTTTAGGAACGTATGATGGAGATTTGGATACTGCACTTTTGGATATAAATCAAGATGGAAAGATAAACTCTGCTGACCTACTTGCTCTTAAAAAGAAATTAGCTAACTTAGATTAGATATAGCATAGAGAACGCTTAATTAATAAGCGTTCTCTACTACATAACTTTATATTAAGAAAAGAACGTCTATACACATTATAGACGTTCTTTTGTACCATAAATATATTACATACTTTGGATATCTTTTTCGTACTGTATATGTTTGTTTATGTTTTCTACTAAGCCACTGTCCTTATGGTTAGTATCATCTTTATCTTTAAATACTAGCTTTAGTAGTATAGGAGTAATAATGGTTGTAACTACTACCATAATTACTACTGGGCCAAAGTACTTTTCAGTATCTATTAAACCCATATCTGCACCCTTGTTTGCGATTATCAATGCAACTTCACCACGAGATATCATGCCTACACCTATCTGTATAGATTCTTTAGTGTTATACTTACAAGCTAAAGCACCTAATCCACAACCTACAACCTTAGTTAAGATTGCTACTATGCTAAGTATGACAGTAAATAGAATAATCTTTCCACTCATGCTTGAAAGTTCTACCTTTAAGCCTATGCTAGCAAAGAATACTGGCGATAGTAACATATATGATAGTGTTTCAAATCTGTTGGTAACGTATCTACACTCTGTAGTTCCAGAGATGGCAACACCTGCAAAGAATGCACCCGTTATATCTGCAACACCAAAACCAACTTCTGCAATGTATGATAGTGCTAAACAGAATACAAAACTTGTAATTATAAACCTTCTCATATCTTTGCCCGTTTTGGTAGTCCAATCGTTGAATAGTTTATGGAATATGAAACAAGCTGCAAAAGCAACTATAAAGAATAGTAGAATCTTTAATAATACTATTCCGACTGCTGTTTTTTCTACGCTAGAATCATCAGATGGTGCTAAGCTTGTAATCAATGTTAGTGCAATAATGCCTAAGATATCATCTATTAACGCTGCACCTAATATGGCGTTACCTGCTCTAGTAGATAGTTTACCTAACTCTTTTAGAGTTTCAACAGTAATACTTACAGAGGTTGCAGTTAGAATTAAACCCATGAATAGATTTTCATAGAATATTTTAGTAGAATCTGCGGTACTTTCATTGAACGGTGCAAACGTTAGATATCCACCTATAAGTGGAACTATTACACCTATCAAGGCAATGATAAAAGATGCTAAACCACACTTTTTTAACTCCTTGATGTCTACTTCAAGACCCGCTGAGAACATTAATACTATAACACCTAACTCCGATATGTTACTTAAAAACTCACTAGATGGTACTAGGTTTAAAAACGCTGGACCTATAAGCAAACCTGCTACTAACGAACCTACTACTTGTGGTAACTTTACTTTTTTGGAAACTAGCCCTAAAAACTTAGTTGAAAGTAGTATTATCGCAATGGATAAAAGAAATTCATAATCTTCCATAAAATAACACCTCTTAAAAATATTTGATTTTTCTAGGAACAATTTAGAACATTATATTCATTATATTGCTACCATCATATATTATAGTTTTTTCTTTACAATAAGTCAAGGAAATTATTACTATGTTCACAGAATTTTAACAATTTTTCTTGCATCTTTCCAACTTAATGTATTGTGTATAATAACCAAAAATGGAGTATCTATTTTATGCAACATATATAATACACCTTGTCGATATATAGGTTATGCCCATATTTTAAACATTTCACTATAGTAATTTTAACTTTTCACATTACAAAATTAGTATAAATATCTGTAAAGCGTTTTTGCTATATTTAATTATCTAAAGGGTTGCTTAAAAAACTCTTTTTTTTATTAATAGTTTTCCTCATTAATTTTAAGTTCTTAAATAGTAGAATATATGTAATATTTTTAATCTATTGTAAATATAATTATTGTGTACAACAACCTATATGTCTTTTGGAGGTAAAATATGGATTTTAAGGTAAACAAAGAAACGATTTCGATTAATGAGGTAGTGTTTGAAGGTACTCACGAGCAGTCGGTAGAATTAGATTGCATACTTCCAGATTACTGCCCTGACATATTTAGAGTGATTAAGTGTGTTACCGATAGTAAGATAGTTTCTCAAAATGTGACAGAGGACAGAGTATCTTATGAGATGGTAGTATCTGTTAGAGTCTTGTACTGTAGCGAACATGAATGTGCCGTTAGATGCATACATCAAAAGATGAATTACTCTCGTACCGTTGAGTTCGGTAAACCATGTAATAATTCTAATGTGGATATTATTCCTAAGGTGGATTACATTAACTGCCGTGTGGTAAATAAACGTAGGTTGGATATTCGTGGAGCAATATCGGTTAAGGTCAAAGTAAACTCTTTAAGAGAACAGTCCATAGTTTGCGATGCCTTTGGTATGAACGTTCAACTTAAGAAAGTTCCTTTAAGCTATACTATATCTAAAGTTTGTGCAGAAAAAACTGCCATATTCACTGAGGATACTTCTATACCTACATCTAAGCCACCTATATCTAATGTATTAAAGTATGAAACTACTTTGAACATTATGGAAGTTAAAACTATAGCTGAAAAGATTGTCGCTAAGGGTGAAGTATGTGTTAAGTTGCTATATAATCCAGATAAGGAGAACCCTTTGCCCGAAACTATGTCATTTGCGTTTCCTTTTAGTCAGATTATCGATATAGACGTACTAGATACTTCCTATACTAACGATATAGTGGGTGAAGTGGTATCTTGTGATATTACTACTAACCCCGATGAAAGCAATGCTATGAGGTCTATAACTTGCGATGTTACCATTAGATTGAAGTGTGTATCTAGCAAGGATATATCTACTAGTATAGTTACAGATGCTTATTCTACCGTATACCTCTGTGATACACAATCTTCTACTATTAAGATTAGTCTTCCACCTACAAAGCTTGATGAACAGTTTCAACTAAAAGAAACTCTTGAGTACAATGACGGAGAAATTTCTACAGTATGTGATTGTTGGGCTAACATAAAGAATGTATCTTACCGTATGGACGTCGAGAGTAAGTCTATTAATCTAATGGGAGTGATTCAATACTGTGTATTGGCTGAGAATACTTCTAATATGGTAGTTATAGTTGAAAAAGATTGTGGCTTCGATTATTCTATTCCTATGCCTTTGATTTCTGAAAATACTTGTCTTGAACCATCTTTGGTAGTAAATGCTTGTTCCTATAATATGAACTCTAACAAGGAGATTGCTGTTAAAGCAGATATCTCTTTAAGTGGTAGTACGTTCGAAAATAGGCTTGTAGATGCTCTTTGCGATATAGCTATTGATGAAAATGCTAAAAAACAACGTGACGGTGATTACTCAATTAAGTTATACTATGGCGTTAAAAATGAGGATATTTGGGATATTGCTAAGAAGTATAGTACATCTGCTGAAAGCGTTATTGAGGAAAATAATCTTGAAAGTAGAATACTCCAAATAGATGGAATGATTTTAATTCCGATATCTAACTAAAGGGTAGGGGGATAATCTTATGGTAAAAGATATTTACAGCGACATTGCTAGACGTACTGAGGGTGATATCTACATTGGGGTAGTAGGACCCGTTAGAACAGGAAAATCTACATTTATTAAGAGGTTTATGGAAACTTTAGTTATTCCAAACATAGACAGCGACTACAGAAAAGAACGTGCTATAGATGAGTTACCACAATCTTCTGCAGGAAAAACTATCATGACTACTGAACCTAAGTTCATTCCAGAAGATGCAGTAAACGTATCTTTAGGTGATAATACCTCTTTGAACGTCCGTATGATAGATTGCGTTGGTTACATAGTACCTAGTTCATTAGGTTACATCGAAAATGAAATGCCTAGAATGGTTCGTACTCCGTGGTTCGAAGAAGAAGTTCCTTTTAGTATGGCATCGGAAATTGGTACGCAAAAGGTTATTACAGAACATTCTACTATTGGATTGGTAGTTACAACTGATGGCTCTATTTCGGATATCCCTAGAGAAGAATATCAAGAGTGTGAAGAAAGAGTCATTAACGAACTTAGAGAGATTAATAAACCTTTTGCAGTGGTTATGAACTGTGTAAATCCTAACACTGAACAGGTTAAAAAGATGTGCGAAGAACTTTCAGAAAAGTATAATACGTCTGTTATTCCTATAAACTGCTTAGAACTCTCTGAAACCGATATTAAGAACATAATTAAAGAGGTGTTATATTCTTTCCCTATAAAAGAGATTAATATATCTACTGCTAGGTGGATAACTAGTCTTGAAAAAGGTCATTGGCTTAGAGAAAATGTCTTTAATGCCGTTAGACAATCTGCAGAAGGCATTACTACTATGAAAGAGGCATCTAAGATGGTGGAAAGACTATCTAAGTGTGAGGAACTTGGTAACTGCTACGTTAATACTCTCGATTTGGGTAAGGGTAGCATTACCATTACTGCCATATTAGATAGTAGTCTGTTCTATAGAGTGTTGGGTGAAACTACTGGTATTCATATTCAAAGTGAAGCAGATTTACTTCCTTTGCTTACAGAACTTAACAAGATGAAACTTGAGTACGATAGAATAAAATCTGCGTTCGCTGAGGCTGAAACTACTGGCTATGGTATAGTTATGCCATCTATGGAAGAACTTTCCCTTGAAGAACCTGAGATTATTAAGCAGGGTGGAAAGTATGGCGTTCGCTTAAGAGCTTCTGCCCCCTCGATACACTTAATGAAAGCTAACATTACTACTACAGTAAGTCCTATAGTGGGTACTGAAAAACAAAGTGAAGAATTAGTTATGCGTATGCTACAAGAGTTCGAAGAAGACCCCGTTAAGATTTGGGAAAGTAACATATTTGGAAAGTCGTTACATGAACTTGTAAATGAGGGTTTACACAATAAACTCTATAAGATGCCACTAGAGGCTAGGCTTAAGATTCAAGAAACTTTAGAAAGAGTTATCAATGAGGGTTGTGGTGGCTTGATATGTTTTATACTCTAATATTACTATCTACCTAGTACTTCTAAGACAAGTAATGGTAGTAGCAGTTTACAGATGTGAAAGATGCCTTACGAGGCATCTTTTTTGTGCATTATAGACAAACTTTATATGCGTTTTTTGTAATATCCTACAAAATATTATGTTCCGTGTAGCTTTTTGCCACTCTAAAGAGTTATACTATTAGAGTGGTTCTAAGAGTTTAAGTATCACACTTGATAATAATATATATAGTGTCAAATATATATAACAACAGTTGAGAGAATTTTGGTAAATATTAACTAAAACTCTTGAGAGAGTTATATTTAAATATTTTGATATAAGTTAAAGA
>JAJQGV010000096.1 GCA_021200215.1 Ruminococcus sp.
TACGGTTAGAGTATCTTTAGGAAAAAATTTATTTCCATATATATAAAACTATCTAGGTCGGCAAAATGTTACACTAATTTTAAAAAAAAATTTAAGTTCTACTATTTGCACAAATATTTAATATAATATTTATGCACTATAACCAAATACCTTAAGATTATTCGCTATCTTCTAAATCAGATAGGTTTACCATAATAAAGTTCTTAGGTACAAATGCAACATTACCGACATCATATTTGACTAGTTCATACTTAGAATTATAATCTTCATACATATCTATGTATTGACTCATATTCATAAGTAACTTTCTTTCATAGGTAGCCTCAAGGCATAGGTTTAAGATATCCATAGCCACACTGGCGTTAGATTGCTTACTGATTATAAATACTTCCTCAAAAGGATATGTATTCCAATCATCATAGGAATAGTTATCATCATTGGATAATATATCATCAAAATCATCATATGAAAAAGTATCGAAAGAAAAGTCTATGGTGTCATTAGATTCGTCATATTCTCTAAGCATACAATTGTTTATTATTACCCAACTATCTAAATCCGCAGAATATAGTTCTTTAAAGTTGCAGTTGCGATATTCTTTAAAAGAAACATACTTTTGATACAAAAGCATACAGTTAAGTTCATCTTGCATTTGAGTTTGTGCATCATAGTAAGTGCAAACTATATCATAACCAGTATAGTATACATTTCCAGAAGTATCCGCAAGTAAGGATTGCTCTTGAGAGTCTATATCTGACAACATTTGATTTTCTAAATCTGAATTTGTAGTGTCATCGTATAAGGTATCCCAGTCATAGTATGAATAATCATTTTCCGCAACATCATCTTCATATTGTACTGTAGATTCTATATATTGTGCTTCTATAGTTGTAGACTCGTCAATAATCTTTTCCGTAACCCCACCTATGATTGCTACAATAGAAACTACAAGAACTATACCAAGAACACTCGCTTTAAGTACTCTTAAACGATTAAACTTCCTCTTTCTATTGCCAAACACATGATTTTTAATAGGTCTAAGCTGTGCATTACTAGATACATTTACTTTTCTTAGTGAATAACTCTCTTTTTTTTTGTTAGGCATGGGGTCGCTTATATAGACTGTCTGATTACTAGAATCATGGTTACTTTGAGATTTAGTCAAGTTGATAGTCTTTTTTTTATTCTTTTTAGAACCCCTTGTAGACCTATTACTATTCAACGATGGATTACTATTAGGATAGTCTGTGGTATCTTTTAGTAGTAAATCTAGCGATGTGTTAAAGTAGTTACTAATGAATATTAGTTTATCTATCTCAGGATAACCTTTTCCACTTTCCCACTTAGAAACCGATTGCCTAGATACTCCTAAGAGTTCTGCAAACTCTTCTTGTGACATTCCACTGCCTTTTCTTAGTTCTTGTAGTTTGTATGCAAATTTCATAAATATATCATCTCCAATCGAAATATAAGTAATCTATTCTTATAAAAATATTATATATCAATGAAGAAGATATTTCAACCAACTTTAAGTAGCAGTAAAAAAAGGAAACTATAAAGATACTCAAAAAAATATGCAACTTAAAGTTGCATTAATATTTGAAAGGCATATAATAGGTTTTTTTAATCTTATGTATATATTATAGCATAGCTACCGTTAAGAATCAACACACATATGTGTTATTTTTCAATTAATTTTGAGTAAATTACACGTATAAGAAACCCTTAAAAAGATGTTCCCTATACGTGTAGATATCTATCTGTTCATCATGTGAGTAGATGTATTCTTATTGGCTGAACCTGGTTGACCAAATAGTAATAACATCATATGGAGTCTAACTTCGTCACGATATTTAGGTTTTACCATGTAGTACATATAGCTTTCTAATACTGCAACGTCAGAAAGTTGTCTGCCTTCTATTTTGAAGTTTACGAATCCCATAGGAGCATACCTATTGTATATATCTTCTGGAGTTACGTGTATGGATAACTTTGTAGTCTGATAGAACTCTAAAGCCATCTGTGGGCATGAAAAGTCTTGAAAGTTAGTAATAGGCTTATTTGGAGTGTATTTAAAATGCTTAGCAAGGTCTATCTGTTGTTTAGCTATGGTGTAGTAATGGTCTTTTCTACGTTTACAGTGTGGAGTACAACACGCATTTATAAGAATCTCGCACTTTTCTTTGTGTGGAAGTTTCTCTAAGACATCAAATTGATTGTTCCAATTGTAATCTAATACTACGAACTTATAATCTTTGTTTAGTTCAGAAATAACGTCATCAATATCTTCAATCTGTTTACACGTAGAAGATATTAATGGATACTTCGGATAGTTTTTTCTAATATAGTTTTCAAGTTGCGGAGATAGTACTATAACCTCATTTAAGCCATTTTCAGCGACCTTTAAACAGTGATTGCAGAACTCATCTTTAAGTTGAATATCTTCAGTAATCAATGGATTACTAAAAGTGTACCTACAGGGTATACCTCTAGCATTAAACTGCTTTAGAATATAGTCTATCATACGAGGGTCAATAGTTCCACAGAATAGCCTTCCACCGTTCCACATAGATGTAGGAAACGTTCCATATACAGAACCAATGTTTACGCCATCGTAGAAACATTCAGGGCGTTGTCTAAGGGTATCAGCTAATATTAGGTTTAACTTCATATGTCGGACGAAATCTGGAATATGAAAGTTTATCTTCATAGAAAAAATCCTTTCTGTTATAAAAACCACTCTAACCTCGGTTAGAGTGGCATATTTTTTAAGAAATGTACATAGATTAACGATTAGTTCATAATAGTCTTTTCGTTTTCCTTGTCGAAGAGGTGAATCTTGTTAGGGTTAAGAGCTACTTGAATAGTATCTTGTGGCTTAGCTGTAGAAGTTGGAGCAACTCTAGCAGTTAAGGAATTACCCTCACAGTTTAAGTATAGATATGTTTCAGCACCCATCATCTCAGTGATTTCAACATCACAGTTGACAACACCAGTAGTAGCGTACATAATATCGTTAGGGTCATCGGAGATGTTTTCAGGTCTAATACCCATAACTATTTCCTTGTTTACATAAGCAGGTAGCTTATCGTTTACCTTTTCAGCTGGAATAGCTATTTGATACTTAACACCTCTTGAAGATTTAGTATCTTCAGAACCGAACTCAACATAGTAAGTACCGTTTACATCTTGCTTTAGTTCGCCATCAATGAAGTTCATTTGAGGAGAACCTAAGAATCCTGCAACGAACTTATTACAAGGTCTTTCATAAAGGGCTTGAGGTACATCTATCTGTTGAACGAAACCGTCTTTCATAACTACTATTCTATCGCCAAGAGTCATAGCCTCTGTTTGGTCATGAGTAACGTAGATGAAAGTAGTACCTAACTTTTTGTGTAGCTTAGAAATCTCAGTTCTCATCTGAGCACGTAGCTTAGCATCGAGGTTAGATAGAGGCTCGTCAAGTAAGAATACTTGAGGTTGACGTACAATAGCACGACCCATAGCAACTCTCTGACGTTGACCACCAGACATAGCCTTAGGCTTTCTATCTAGTAGGTGAGTTAGGTCAAGAATCTTAGCAGCTTCTTCAACCTTCTTTTGGATTTCGTCCTTAGGAACTTTTCTTAACTTAAGACCGAAAGCCATGTTTTCGAAAACTGTCATATGAGGATATAGTGCGTAGTTTTGGAAAACCATTGCAATATCTCTATCCTTAGGTGCAATGTCATTTACTAGCTTATCGCCAATATATAACTCGCCCTCAGATATCTCTTCAAGACCTGCAATCATTCTTAGAGTAGTTGACTTACCACAACCAGATGGTCCTACAAGGATAATGAATTCCTTGTCCCTAATTTCTATGTTTACGTCGGAAACGGCTACAACACCGCCTGGATATTTTTTGTAAATTCCACGTAATGATAAACTTGCCATAATTAAAAAGGCCTCCCACATTTAATAATTTTTTTTGCCAATCATAATCCGAATTGACTATACTATTATAATTCAATGTTTGTTATAAATGATGAAATTTTCGTTTGAAAATCCTTTTCGAAAAATTTTGTATCAGTATTTTTCAAAATTTCAGGCAATTCTTTGTGCAAAACTTCCAAAACGCTACCTTTTGTCAAATTTTGGTTTAAAGCAAGATTTCCTATCTGAAAACGGAACAGATACTCTACATGATTCCCAACACTAGCAAACATTCTTTTAATTTGATGATACTTTCCCTCGTATAACTCTATTACTGCATAGTATTGTGACCCTTCCCATTGGATAACTCTACTAGGTAAACATACTTCACCATTAGATAACTCTATGCCCTTAGAAAACTTTTCAATATAGTCAGCTTGAAAAGGTCTAGCCAATCTAACTATATAGTACTTTGCTACATGGTTCTTAGCAGATAGTATCTTATGAGAGAAATCTCCATCGTTGGTAAGTAGTACAAACCCCTCTGAGTCTTTATCTAGTCTACCTGCTGGAAATAGATTCTTATCTTTTAGATTTTCAGGTAGTAGGTCTATAACGGTAGTACTTTTAGAGTCATCTGTAGAGCATACTACACCGCTAGGCTTGTACATCATATAGTAGCGTAGACCAAACTCCGATATTGTCTTACCGTCTACAAGGATATTAGACCTTTCAGTATCCACTTTGATATCAGATTTTTTAACTACAACGTTGTCCACTAATACTCTGTTGTGTTTAATTAAATCTTTAATCTGTGAACGAGAGTACTCTGTGTTGTTAGATATAAACCTATCTAACCTTAATATAGGCACAAAAAAACCCCCTTAAATAGATTAAGTATCGTACTTTCTAATACGAAGAGGTATCTGTAAGCTATCAGCGACGTTCTGTGATAGTTCTATCTCTTCCTTAGATATAACATCTACAACGCTAAATATCACCTTTGGAGCAATATTCTTGCATTCCTTAGCAAATTCTAGCATAGCATGGTAAGAACCCTCTTTAAACTTTGGACGTGTAACCTTTAGATAGCTTTCCTCACAACCTGCATTTAAGCTAACCGATATGATATCGAAACAACCCTTAAGTTCTGGAACGATATTTCTATTATGGATAAGGTTCGCCAAACCATTAGTATTGATTCTAATCTTGCAGTTAGAGTTTTCTCTTAGATATTTACAAGCTTCTACAACTACATCAACACGTTCAAGAGGTTCACCATAGCCACAAAATACAACCTCATTATACTTAGATAGATTACGTTGTTTAAAAGCAGATATAATCTCTTCTAAAGATGGTTCTCTGTCTAACCAAAGGCTGTCTGAACCGTAAGCACCATCACCATTGTTTCGAATACAGAACGTACACGCACATGGGCATCTGTTAGTAACGTTGACGTATAGATTTTTTCCAACTTCATACAAAATAGTCATCATAGAAATACATACACCCTTTCATATACTAAGCGGATTACTAAGGTAATCCGCTAGGTAATATTGTTACATTAATCTTTTTTGTGGAGCATATTTTTTAGCATCTTATCAGATATCTTTTTTTCTTGCATCATAAAGAAGATAACTATAGGTATAGCTATTATAAATAGCACAATGCCTAAAGCTAAACCTTCTGGGAAGAAACTCAACTTAATAGTATGTGTTCCTTCGGATACTGGAATGCCCATTAAACAACCATAGAGTTCTACAGGTTCAACTTTTTTACCATCTACCTTAACTGTCCAACCTGCTTCTAATGGAATAGACGTAAATAGAATCTGTCCAGATTGTGCAGTAACTTCAGCAGTCATTTTAGTAAAACCACTGTTACTAGAAGTCAACTCCCAACCACCAGTAGCAAGCTGTGCAATAGCTTGGCTTTCTGCCTCAGCATCTAATTGATAGAACCATTGGTCTATCATATAGCAGTACTCATTAGCTATGGTCAACCTAATGGAAATGTATTGGTCTTTGCTAAAATATCCCAAACGTTTAACATTATAGTATTGAGTTTCATAGTAATAATCTAAGAATTCATAGTCTTCCCATTCTTCGGTATCCTCGTTGTAGGTAGTACTGTACCAAACGTTTATCTTCTTTTCGTTTATAGCTGGTAAGTATAGGTATATAGGGTTATCACTTTCTGATTGTATTACATAGGTTATAGTATGGTCACCTGAGCCAGTAGCAGTATATTTAGTTTGAACACCAGCACTTTGAACTTCAACGTTATCATAAACGGGTTCTTCAAGAGGGTATAAACGTGTAAAGAACTGTTGATTAGTTCCTAACATAGAGGATAACATATTATTTTGGTTTTCAAATGGATTTGCTACATGATTACTGCTAGTATCAGTGTAATCTAAGTCGGTATATATTGCATTAGTGGATACCATATAACCTATAGGTAGAGCATCATCATTTATATAGGTTTTAATATCAGATTCTGTATCACTGTAATATAGTTCATATGTTGGGTCTTGTAGACCTTTCTCATCGTAGAGGTATTTAATTCCTAATAGGTCATCTGCTATTAGAGTATTTAAACCATTGTAACGGGTGTAGTGACCTCTTTCAGTGAATCCTAAACTAGATATAAAGTCTATAGCCTTAGCGTTCATAGTAGAACTTGAGTGCGTAATACCCTTAATGTTCAATAATAGGTCATCATTAACGGTTCTGAAGTCTGTTTTTTCAGAACGATATAGTCCAGAATCTGTACTATTAACTTCATCGGTAACTTTAGTCCATTGTTCTTTAAACTCATCGTACTTTATGGCAGAACTATATGTTACGTCATCATCTATATCTTTTAAGGTTTCAAAGGCGTTCATTGTTAGTTCACAGCATAAAATCAAAGTCATTACCATGGGAATAGTTTTAGATTTAGGATTCGATTTAAATCCGTAGAATAACAATGCAAAACAGAATACTAAAGCTACAGCAAACCATAAAGAACCTAAAGAGTCTAAATTTTCATACTCTCTAGTTTCAGCCCAAAGGACGTATATAACTACACCAGCAAATACACCAGCAATATCCCTGCCACGTATACCATCGTGATTTTTAAATACTTCAGCACTCATAGATATTAATAGGAATGAAATTATGAAAGAATATCTGTAAGGTAGCCAGTTAGGAACTTGTCCACCATGCCAAAGCATATCAATTGGCTTAATGTACATAGAGAAGAATAGTACTGCTAATAGTATGGTATAGCCTATCTTTTTATTAGGTTTAATCTTTCTATTTAAGATGTATAAAGGGGTCATTAATATACATATAACACCACAATATATATCAGCTAGACCTTCATTTCTTACGGTATCATAACAAGATGGTAGTAATCTAGTTAGCATATCTATAGCAGTGAACTGTATCTTTAAAGAGTAATCGGGGTCAGTAAAGTCGAACTTACCTAGTTTAAGTGAATAGTAAACAGGAAGTATCATGATAGCAGATAACATTGCACCTACTATAGCACCAACGCCAAAATCTACAAAGGACATAACCTTTTCTTTAGTACTCTTGTACTCTCTTTCAGTAACAAAACAGAAGTAGAACAAGAAGTATAGTACAGAGAATATAGCTAACATAAATCCTATATAGAAGTTAGCAATAAACATTAAAGCCAATGGAATTATGAAGTTTACTTTCTTTTTCTCATCGATAATCTTTTCTATACCTATCATGATTAAAGGCATATAGATTAGACCATCTAACCACATTGGGTTCATCAATTGAACTACTGCATAGCTACATACTCCCCACGCTGTAGAGAATATAACCGAATGTAATGGATTTACTTTTTTAGAATGTTGTAAGTAGTAACTCATAGTAACACCTTGAGTTCCTAACTTGCAAAGTTGCATTACGAATAGGCTAGTAGTCATATACTTCTGTGGAAATAGTACGGTTATTAAGGTAAATGGACTCGCCAAATAGTAACCTATAATACCCATAAACTCACCAGATAGATTTCTAGACCAACTATAGAATATACTATTTTCGCCTAATAGTGCTTGTCTAAAGTATTCAAAGTAGTAGACGTATTGACCATTTAGGTCTAATACTAGTACAGAGTGTTCACCATCAGATTTAGCAGGGAAAGCATCAAAGAGTGCATATGCTATATACATAATGACACAAGGTAATATAAATGCTAATATATAGTACCTCTTATCCATAGCCCATGCTTGTAAACGTGATAGAATACTCTTATCATCTTTAGTCTTAGTAGTAGTTTTCTTACTCGAACCTTTAGGAGTAAGTTGCCAGTCTGTTTGTGCTACTGTATCATCAGTTTGAGTCTTAGTGGTTTCAGATGTTTCTTCACTCTCTAAATTGTCATTCATTGGATTATTATCCATGTTTTAAATTCCTCCTTTTTTAGTTATACATTCAATAGTGTGAGCATATGCGTAGAGTGTATAATAGCTCACACTATACAGCTTCAATAGTTAGAGTATATCGCTTTAATTAAGCCTTAAAATTATATACTTTAAACATACCGATATTTGCATATGCACATACTATGTATTATACAATATCTTCTCTATTTTTACAAGTGATTTTTTGAATTTTTTTCGATAAATGATTATATTACCTTAAATATTCCCAAGACTATCAATAGTATTCCTCCCATAAATGAGATATCTGGAACTTTGGAGAACTTTCTTCCTATTAAACAACCTACTAATACTGAAATACTTTGAAATATAAAAGTACCTATAAGTACTACATATACGTTTAAACTACTTCCACTAGCTACACCACATATTAGAGTATCTAAGGACATTAAGGTAGATACTGCTATTGCCTCTTTAACAGAAATCTCTTTAGAGTTATCACAATCGGCACAACTACCACAGATAAATACATCTAACATAGAGGCATCTTTAGTAGATTTACGATACTTATGCTTTTCAAGTATCCACTTAATTATATTCATGCCACCCATAGCACACAGAACTGCACAACATATGACTGACCCTACTTTAAAAGATATGATGCTACTAACAACGTCAGAGAAGTATAAGGATATTGCCATTATAACAGTACCTACAATGCCTATACTTATCGCTGATTTAATTGGTATCCTTATACAATCAGTTCCACACGATATCGACATTATAAAGATATCTACAGTAACCGCTACGATTAATATAAGTTCACTTATCATAATAGATTCACCACTTAAAGGTTATCACAAAAATTTCACTTGATAATTACTTTCTTTTGTGATATTATATTATAATATTATAGTAATATTGTAATGTTCTACATTTACAGGTAAGATTATTCTTTACATACTATGAAAATATATAAAGATTGGTGAATTTTATATGAGCAACAAAGATAAGGTTTTAAAAATTCTTTTAGAAAACAGAGATAACTACGTATCAGGTCAAAGTATTGCCCATACTTTATCGGTTTCTAGGAATGCTATTTGGAAAACTATGGTCAAACTTAAAGATGAGGGAGTCCCTATAATATCATCTAAGAAGTTAGGTTATATGTTATCTCCCGACTTCGATATTCTATCCATAGATGAGATTAAAAAACATCTAATAGATGAACTTAAAGAGATAGATATCCATCTATTGAACACAGTGGACTCTACTAATAACTATGCTAAAGTGTTAGCTAAACAAAATGCTTCAGAGTATACTTTAGTAGTTTCTGATACTCAGACTCATGGCAAAGGTAGAATGGGCAGAACGTTCAACTCACCATCGGGAACGGGAATATACATGAGTTTAATATTAAAACCTACAACCAACGTTGAAACTTCACAGCTTATAACATCGTGTGTAGCAGTAGCAATATCTAAGGCTATAGATACTCTATGCGGTTGCAACACTAAGATTAAATGGGTTAATGATATATTCCTAAATGACCGAAAGATTAGCGGAACTTTAACCGAGGGTTCTGTAAACTTTGAAACGGGTTCATTTGCATATATAGTGGTTGGAATAGGTATTAATGTGCGTTCTGTAAAAGGCATCTTTAATGAGGAACTTTCTGCTATAGCAACCTCTATTGAAGATGAAACTAATATAAAAATATCTCGTAGCAGATTGATTGCAGAAGTCTTTAATAATATATATCTACAGATGCAAGCCATAGATGAAAGAACTTTCATTGAAGAGTACATAAGACGCTCTTTAATAATCAACAAGGAGATAGTAGTACTAGAGGGTGGCAAAGAGTTTAATGCCAAAGCTATAGGTATAGACAAAAATGCTGGTTTAATAGTTCAATTTCCAGATGGTTCTACTAAAGTTTTAAATTCTGGTGAGGCTAGAATCAGAAAATATTAATATTTCAAAAATTTTTATTGCAAAAACTGTATATGTGTGTTAGAATAGATGTATATGTAAAATTTTATGACGATAAGGAGTATTTTTTATTATGAGTAATTATAATAGCTATGAAAGTCCGTTTTGCACTAGGTACGCAAGTAAAGAGATGCAATATATCTTTTCGGCAGATAAAAAGTTCACTACTTGGCGTAGACTATGGGTCGCTCTTGCTAGGGCAGAGATGAATTTAGGTCTAAATGTAACTCAAGAACAGGTGGACGAACTAGAAGCTAACGTCGAAAATATTGACTATAAAGTGGCTGAAGAACGTGAAAAGATATGTCGTCATGACGTTATGTCACACGTCTATGCGTATGGTAAGGCTTGTCCAAATGCTGAGGGTATTATCCACTTAGGAGCTACATCATGTTACGTTGGCGACAATACAGACGTAATAATAATGCGTGATGCTTTAAAGCTAATCAAGAAAAAGTTAGTAAGTGTAATAGCACAACTATCTGACTTTGCCATGAAGTATAAAGATATGCCTTGTTTAGCATATACTCATCTACAACCTGCACAGTTGACTACCGTCGGCAAAAGGGCTACCCTATGGACTAACGAACTATTGATGGATTTACAAGACTTAGATTTTAGACTTGAAAATCTATGCCTATTAGGTTCTAAAGGTACTACTGGAACTCAAGCATCGTTTAAGGAACTTTTTAATGGTGATACTTCTAAGGTTAAAGAACTTGAAAAGATGATTGCCGAAGAGATGGGGTTCAATCCAAAGAACGTAGTACCAGTATCTGGACAGACCTATTCAAGAAAGGTAGACTATCAAGTAGTAAGTGTACTATGTGGCATTGCACAATCATGTAGTAAGTTTTCAAACGATATGAGAATTTTGCAAAGCTTTAAAGAGATGGAAGAACCTTTTGAAAAAGGTCAAATAGGTTCTTCTGCTATGGCTTATAAGAGGAATCCTATGCGTTGTGAAAGAATTACATCTTTGGCACGTTATATAATGGTGGATAGCCTTAACCCAGCATTTACTAGTGGAACTCAATGGTTCGAAAGAACTCTCGATGACTCCGCTAATAAGAGAATCTCTGTTGCTGAGGCTTTCCTCGGTGTAGATGCTATATTAAACATTATGTTAAACGTTACCGATGGTTTAGTAGTATATGACAAGGTTATCCGTCAAAGAGTTATGAATGAACTTCCTTTTATGGCTACCGAAAATATAATGATGGACGCAGTTAAAAAGGGTGGCAACAGACAAGAACTCCATGAACAGATTAGAAAGTACTCTATGATGGCTGGTGAGCAGGTTAAAGTCTACGGTAACAAGAATAATCTATGCGATTTAATAGTCGCTGACCCTATGTTCAAAATTACTCAGAAAGAAATTGATGACATTCTAGTTCCCGAAAATTTCACTGGTTTAGCTCCTCAACAAGTGGTAGAGTTCATTCAAGAGTGTGTTAAACCTATATTAGATGCTAATAAGAGCCTTTTAGGTGAAAAGGCTGAAATAAATGTATAACTAATTATTTACTAATTTTAACAGTTGACAATTAGTAATTATTAAATATTAATTATTAATTAAATTTAGGAGGTTTTCTATTTGAACAAAAAGATTAAAAAGCCAGTCTTTTTTATCGTTTTTATATTGATAGCTATCTTTAGTTGTTCAGTATACTTTGGCTTTCAAACGTGGTTTGGAGATATTTCAACTACATATATTAAATCCATAAGCGATATAAGACTTGGTATCGATATTCAGGGCGGTGTTGATGTTGCCTTTACTCCAGCTGATGGTGTCGATGCTACCGATGAACAGTTAGATGCTGTTATGGAAACTATGAAAGTACGTTTAACTTCGTTAGGCATCAACGATAGTGAAACTTATGTGGACTACAACAATGACAGAGTTATTGTACGTTTTCCATGGCAGTCGGGAGAAACAGACTTCGACCCTGAAAGTGCAGTTGAAGAACTCGGTGAAACTGCTATGTTACGCTTTATTGAGGGTACAGAGTATGACGAAAGTTTAGTAATCTTAGAGGGCGAGGACGTTGTTGAAGCTTATGCCGCTAGTATCGCAAATGAAACTACAGGTGGTAGAGATTATGTAGTATCACTTGAATTTTCTGAAGATGGTGCTACAAAGTTCGCTGATGCTACTGAAGAATTATACTCAGAAAGTGGTTATATCTCCATTTGGATGGACGATACTTGTGTAAGTTCTGCAACGGTTTCTGCACATATCACTGATGGTAAAGCAATCATTCAAGGTGACTTCGACTACGAAGAGGCTAAAAGCTTAGCTGATAAGATTAACAGTGGTGCATTGCCATTTAATCTTGAAACTGCTAGTTTTAAGACTATATCACCTACATTAGGTACAGGTGCTTTAAATGCTATGGTTTTAAGCTGTGCAATAGCATTCATAGCAATAGCTATATATATGATTATCCTTTATAGACTTCCTGGTGTGGTTGCAGTTATAGCTTTAATTGGACAACTTGCAGGTACTCTAGCAGTGGTATCTGGATACTTTAGCTTTATGCCTAGTAAGACTCTAACCATTCCAGGTATAGCGGGTATTATCTTGTCGGTTGGTATGGGTGTAGATGCTAACATTATTACTTGTGAACGTATCAAAGAGGAACTCGCTAAAGGAAAATCTATTGATACAGCCTTAAGGAATGGCTACGCTAGAGCTTTTTCAGCAGTTCTCGATGGTAACTTGACTCAAATAATCATATCGATAGTGCTAATGGGTGCTTTCGGTGTCCCTGATAGTTTCTTCGCTAAGATGTTAAACTTTGTATTCTTTGCATTTGGAACTTCTACTGATAGTACTATCTATTCGTTCGGTTTAACTCTATTGACGGGTGTTATATTTAACCTATTTATGGGAGTTTTCTGTACTCGATTAATGATAGTTTCTCTATCTAAATTTAAAGCCTTAAGAAAGAAATCTTTATATACTGCAAAGTTTAAAGAACCTAAGAAGAAAGATTATCTATCCAAGAAGAAGATTTTTATTACTATATCATGTGTTTTAGTGGCAATATCATTAGTAGTAGCACCTTTCTTTGCTAAGATAGCTATTGAGTTTAAGGGTGGTACTATGATATCTTATACTTATACTGGTGAACTCAATGCCGATGATGTTAAAGCTAAGGTTGAAGAGATTGCTGGTTCTAGTGTAACCATTCAAACGGGTGAAGTGTTCGGAGATGAAGAGAATAGAAACAGTATTACTATCTCATTTGTATCTAATGAAGGTTTAACTTCCGACAAACAGTCTGAGATTACTAATGCAGTACAAGAAACTTTCCCCGATAACAATATAGAAATCTTAGATTCTAACGATGTAAGCCCAAGTTCTGGTAAGTCTTTCTTAATGAAGTGTGTGATGGCAGTAATATTCTCATCAATATTGCTAATACTATATATTGCAATAAGGTTTAAAAAGATTGGTGGACTATCTGCTGGTGTATGTGCTATCATAAAGTTACTACACGATGTTATAATCACCTTTGGAGCGTTCGTATTACTAGGATATGAAATAAATGCTAACTTTATGGCAGTAGTACTAGCCATCTTAGGATATTCTATCAACGATACTATAGTAATCTACGATAGAATTAGAGAGAACAGAACTTTAATGCCTAACGAAAGCTTAAATAACATAGTAAATCTAAGTATTAGTCAATCTATGAGGCGTTCAATAAGAACTTCAATAACTACAATATTTGCAATGATAACAGTTTCTGTAGTATGTACAATTAGTGGAATTACATCTATATTAAGTTTCTCAATTCCTTTAGCAATAGGCTTAACGGTAGGAACATACTCATCATTGTTCTTTAATACTCCAATTTGGGCATCTTGGAACGAACGTAAAACAAAGACGGTTAAAGATGGTAAAAATAAAGCATAATGTAACTTTGATAAAAAACACCTTGATTTCAAGGTGTTTTTTTGATATAATTAGTATACATCAAAAAGATACTATCCTAAAGAGGTGATTTTATATATATGAAAGCAGGAGTATCTTCTGCGTGTCTATATCCACAGATATTAGAAAGAGCTGTAGAAGATATAGCAAAATGTGGAATAAAGGCTACAGAAATATTTATAAATACCGATTGTGAGTTAGAAGAATTCTATGTCAGAGAGTTAAGAGCTATATTGGATTACTACGGAACTGAGTGTATATCGGTACACCCATATACTTGCTCTATAGAACCTATGATGTTCTTTTCTAACTATGAACGTCGTGTAAACGATGCTTTAAGATATTATAGCAAGTTTTTTAAAGCTATGAACATCTTAGGAGCAAATATATTCGTATTTCATGGCAATAAAGAAACGCTCTCTGTAGAGGAAAGTTTATACTTCGATAGATTCTTTAAACTATCTGAGGTGGGAAAACAGTATAATATTATAGTTGCTCAAGAGAATGTGGCTAGGTGTCAATGCAATAACATTCCTTTTATGGTTAATATGGTTAATCAATTAGGCGATGTGGCTAAGTTCGTAATAGACCTAAAACAGGCTATTAGAAACAACGTTGAACTATTTGATATTATAAATAGTGTTGGAAAAAATATAGCACACATACACATTAGCGACCATACCTCTACACACGATTGTTTACCTTTAGGTATGGGTATCTTAGATGTTAAACTACTATTAAAAAGATTAAAAGAAGTATCGTTCAACGGAGCTATTATGTTAGAACTATATCGAAATAACTTCGATACTATTGAACAGTTACATGAAAACTATCTATACCTTTGCAAAGAGATAGATAACTTCAATTAAAGGAGCTGATATTATCATGAAATGTATATTTTGCGGTTTCGATGACTTAGCAGTGGTAGACTCTCGCCATATAGATGATAAACGTATAAAACGCCGTAGAGAATGTTCAAATTGCCATAAACGTTTCACAACCTATGAGTTTGTGGAAAAACCTATATTGATGGTAAAAAAGAAAGACGGTGCTTTTGAACCCTTCGATAGAAATAAACTATCTAGAGGAATATTTTCTGCTATAAAGAAACGTCCAACGGCAACTCGTAAGGTGGAAGAAATAGTTGAGTATATTGAAAATTCCTGCGAAAATGATATGCGTACACAGATAACCTCTACAGAAATTGGCGATATAGTAATGGAAAAACTTAAAGATATCGATGAAGTAGCCTATGTTAGATTCGCTTCAGTATACAAGGCTTTCAACGATGTAGATGGTTTTATCGACATAATATCCACTCTTTCTAAGAAAGATTAAAATTTCATTAGAACAGTTTACAGTTTAGATAATTTTCTCAAATATATCTTGACTTTTTCACATAACTATGATATTATACTGTTAATAGATTAAGTACTAAAAATCTATAAATATATACTTAAGAAAGAGGTATCTACTATGAACAATTTAAATGGTATTTTTAATACTCCCGACCACACAGAAGAGTTCGACTATAATGATGTTCAAAATACTAACGTAGTTGTAACTGCACTTACATATATTTTTTTCTTTATACCATACATATTTGCACCAAACTCACAGTATGCTAAGTTCCACGCAAATCAAGCGTTGATATATCTAATATGTGAAATAGTGCTAAGAGTAGCAAGTAGCATAATATGTACGGTAACTGGTTTTATTCCACTAGTGGGAAGTATAGTAGGCTTTATAGTACCACTGTTGGTCTGGATAGTAAGTATTGGTCTATTCATATTTGGTATAGTAAATGCTTGTAACAAGCAAGCTAAAGAGCTACCAATCGTTGGTGGATTTACTATATTAAAGTAGTGATAAAACATCTAACTACAGAATATCTTTAACATTTTCGGATTTCTCTAACTAAAGAGAAATCCGTTTTCAATTCTAAAATGCATACCCTTTGAATATATATGTAACAATAAAATAGATAATCAAGGAGTGGTTTAAGTGGTATGTGCAACCTTTAGAATGAAAGATGTTAAAACTGTGGGTTTTATTCTTGGCGTAATAATATTATTACTAGGCGGAATATTCTTTGCATACAAATACCTAACTAAAGATGTAGTAAGGCTAACTACATACTCAGAAAGGGTTCAATACTTAGAAACTTTAGACATTTCAACCGATAACATAGTAGAAACTTCAAAAGATATTACTATTCCTAATCAGTTTAATGAAACCTATGAGCAATACTCTCAAGTGCAGACCTCAAAAGGATTCCCTGACTTACATTCATTTAAAGGAGAGTCGGCTACTGTATATGATTATACCCTAGAGGACGGTTCTAACGTACAACTCTTAGTATGTAACGATATCTTAGTAGGCTCATTCTTAGATGGTTCACAATGATGTTATTATACTTTTTACTTAATCGAAAAAAACTATAGACAAACCTCATAGATTATGTTAAAATTATATTACTAAACTTTGAAAAGAAAGAGGTTATTTCTGTGAACTATACTAAATTAACTACTATCTGTGGAGTACCTTGCGTAGAAATATCTGCTGGTGGATACACTGCATCGGTTGGATACGCTATAGGTTCTAATGTACTTAGACTCCATAATGATATCGATGGCGTTGAGGTTTTTAGATACAATCCTGACAACACTATGGAAGATATCTTAAAGTCTGCAGAGGTTTGGGGTCTACCATCGTTATACTTGCCAAATCGCTTTGCCGATGGAGTTTTAAAGACTTCCGATGCTACATATCAACTACCTGTAAATGAAAAAGCTCCATATAACAACCATATACATGGATTCCTTCACAAAAGATGCCATTCAGTGGTAGAACATGGCACTGATGAGAACTCAGCTTATGTTAAAACTCAATACGTTTACGACCAAGAAGATGAGTTCTTTAAATATCTACCAATAAAGTTCGTAGCAGACTATACTTTTAGAGTATCTAAAAACGGTTTAGAATACTCTGTAACTTTTAAGAATCTATCGGATAAGCAGATGCCTATGTCATTTGCAACTCATACTACTATAAACTCACCTTTTGTAGATGGTGCTAAGCAAGAAGATATCACTATTAGCGTACCTGCTGGTCTAAAATGTGAACTCAACGATAGATGCCTACCTACAGAAAGGTTGCTACCACTATCTGAGTGGGATTTAGCTTACAAAGATGGTACTCAGTGTCCCGTATTACAAGATATATCTAACGATATGTATACCGCTGAATATAATACACTCGATGGAAATAGTTTCTATGGCGTTATTTGCACTGATAAATCTAGTGGTAAGAGGCTATGCTATCAAGTGGACGAAAAGTTTAAGTTCTGGATAGTTTGGAACGATAGAGGCTTTAATGGTTACTTCTGTCCTGAACCTATGACCGCTATGATAGATGCTCCTAACCTTTCACTTGATAAAGATATTACTGGCTACTGTGAAATATCGCCTAATGAGTGTTACACACTAACTCAAAGGTTCTTCGTTAAGTAATCTATATATAGTATATTAAAAGCGTCACATGGGTGACGCTTTTTATTAGTATACTAGTTGAAACTGTTTTTCTAATATTGGTAGCAACTTTTTAGAGAAACACGCTGTAAATATGGATTGTATTAAATCTGGTATTATAAATGGGCCTACGAAAGCACCTAAGATTGCTTTTACTCCATACTCTACGTGGTTTACATAGTTTAAGATAAAGTATCCATAGATGCAACCTAACGTATATACTATTACGAGATTAACCATACTAGCACATATTAACCTCTTTAATGATGGATTTTCTTTAGCATGAGCAATCGCTCCAGTGACGTATGCTCCTACTGCAAACCCTATTAAATATCCAAAAGTAGTTTCAAATATGTATTGAAATCCACCACCTTTAGTAAATATAGGTAATCCAAATAGACCCAGTAGAACATATAGTGCAACACTTAAACCACCCTTATTTTTTCCTAAGATTAATCCAGCTAGACAAGTAAAGACTATCTGCAAGGTGAAAGGTATTACTGGTGTTGGAATCTTTATGAAAGCTCCCACTGCCGATAGTGCTGTAAACATGGCTATTAAAGTCATATCTTTAATGTTAAACTTACTCTTGCTCATAATTAGAACTCCTTTAGAACTTTATTTTTTTATATTATAACATACATTCTCGGATAAGTCAACTTATTTTGATAACTTTAGGTGACTTATCTGAGATTTTTTATCTACCGTTCGTCAGTTTTAACAAAAAGGGCATCAGTTTTTACATTTGGGTTGATTTTTTTCATTGTTGAGTATTATAATATCTATAAGGATATTAATTTTAGAGGGGAGTTTTTATTATGAATATTAAAAGGATTCTAGCGTTTATTGTATCTATGGCGATGTTAGTTCCAGTGGCTACCACTATTGCAGATACATATATCTATGATGATAATATCATAGTCGCTAATGCTGAAGATTCTTACTCAACTTGGCAAGAGGCATACAACACTATATTACAAGATGAGGATTTC
>JAJQGV010000124.1 GCA_021200215.1 Ruminococcus sp.
TTAAAATCTCTACAGCATCGAGTCTATTGTTAATATCTTCTTTTTGTATTAAAGGTCTTTCAACTGTAGACTTTAACAATCTTCTGCCCATAGCGGTTTCAGTCTTATCTAGCACCCAAACCAACGAGCCTTTTCTGTCTTTACTTCTAATAGTTTCTGTCAATTCAAGGTTACGTCTAGCATTGTAATCCAACTCCATAAAATCAGAATTGATTAAAACCTCAACATCGACGAATCTTCCCATTAAAGATTTTTGAGTATCGGCAATATAGTTAAACATTCCACAAAGAGCGTACTCTTTTAAGGTTGGATTCAAAAAGTTTAAGTTTTCAATCTCACCACTAAACTGTGAACGTACTTCCTTATACCTCAACTTTGGATTGAAACAAGATTGCACTCTAAAGGTCAAGATAGCCTTAGTTCTAAGCTTAATAAAGTCGGTAACAGATTTCAGCTTTAAAAAATCGTTATGGCAAACTATCTCAGCAGGATTATATTGCGATATTAGATTTATAACTTCATCTTGATAGTTCTTTCCAAATACTTCAGTAACTAACACTTTACCCGTTGAGATATCTGTAAAACATAGACCACACCTTTTAGTATCCAAATCGACATAGGTTGAACATATGTAGTTGTTAGAGCTTTCATCAAGCATGGTAGTTTCTGTTAGTGTTCCAGGAGTGATAATTTTAATAACATCACGTTCTACTAAACCCTTAGATAATGCAGGGTCAGTTAGCTGTTCACAGATAGCTACCTTATAGCCCAAATCCACCAACTTTTTAATATATATATCACTACTATGATACGGTATGCCACACATTTCGGCACGTTTTTCAAGACCACAATCCTTACCAGTTAGAGTTAATTCTAACGCTTTAGATATCTCTAAAGCGTCATCAAAGAACATTTCGTAAAAGTCACCTAATCTAAAGAAAAGAATATAATCTTGATACTTTTCCTTTATATTTAGATACTGTCTCATCATAGGGGATAACTTTTTGTTATCTTTTAATGAAAAATCCATTATAGTATACCACCTTATTAAGAACAACCGCCACAAGTGGAACAGCTTCCACTACAAGATTGTGTAGTTGGACAAGTTTCAGGGTCTTCACCGTTAGCACTAGCAGTGATAATCATGTTGATGGCACTCATAACGGCATTCATAATATCTTGAGCCTCATTGAAAGTAGACATATTTTCGTTAGCTAAAATCTTAGAGTATACATCTTTAATCTTTTGGTCTAGCTCTTGAAGTTTGTCGCCGTCCTTGTCATCTTTCGACATTTCAGTATTTAATTGGACTCTGCTCATATTGAACTCTTGAATTAGTTGTTGTAGAGCCTCATCATTGTCAGCGTTTTCTTTGGCAATATTATAGTTAATATATCTTTCATCTTCTTGTAGAGCCTTGCCTAAATCTCTAGCCATTCTTTCAATCTTATCCATTTAAAAAACTCCTTTAATTAAATTTTTTATATTTATATAAAATTAATATGAAACATATTAATCTTCTACCTAACTGTAATTTGATTTTAATATTAGATTAATTCACCAAATACAGACCAATTCCTTGATTGAGTAATCTTAACGTTTACGAACTTTCCAATTAAAGAACTATCGCCAATAAATTCAACTATGATGTATTCAGAACTTTTGCCTGTTAAGACTCCTTTAGTTTTGCTTTCGCCACTGACTAGAACTCTCATAGTACGACCAATAAAACGCTTATAAGATTTATCAGTGATATCACGTTGAACGGCAAGGAACTCTCTCATACGTCTGCCTTTAGTTTCATCGGATACCTTATCATCTATAAGACTTGCTTTAGTTCCAGAACGTTTAGAGTATATAAACGAATAGATATTATCATACTTAACACGCTTAATTAAATCTACAGTGGATTGAAAATCTGCATCGGTTTCGTTAGGAAATCCTATAATGATATCTGTAGTAAAAGAGAAATCCTCACATTTAGAACGAGCGTAATCTATAATTTCAAGATACTTTTCTATAGTATAGCGTCTGTTCATAGCTTGTAATATAGAGTTACTTCCGCACTGTACTGGTAAATGAAGATGTTTACCAACCTTATCACATTCAAATATGGTATCTATTAGTTCTGGAGTAGCATCTTTAGGGTGAGATGACATAAATCTTATTATAAAATCGCCCTCAATAGCATTGATACTTCTAAGCAACTCAGGAAAAGATATCTCATCTTCTAAATCGTTACCGTATGAGTTTACGTTTTGACCTAGTAACATAATCTCTTTGTAGCCATTATATACCAATTGAGTAACTTCATTAATGATAGTCTTTGATTTCCTTGAACGTTCACGACCTCGAACATATGGAACTATACAGTAAGTACAAAAGTTATTACAACCATACATAATAGGTACAGATGCAAATATCTTACTATCACGAACTTGATTAAAACTTTCATCAATGATATCACCATATTCAGTAATATCGAAGGCGTGTTTTTGACCATTTAATACATTTAGGAGTAACTTAGGGAACTTATCCATAGCAGATGTACCAAATACTATATCTACATATGGATAACTCTTCTTAACCTTATCGCAGATATGCTTTTCTTGAGCCATACAGCCACTAATACCAACTATCAAATTTGGATTGGTTCTTTTAAATCTTTTTATTGCTCCTATCTGACCGAATACTCTATCTTCAGCATTTTCACGCACTGCACAAGTATTAAAGATAATAATATCGGCATTATCTGGAATATCTGTTAAGCCGTAACCCATTTGAGCCAATAGACCTTTAATCTTTTCGCCCTCTGAGAAATTTAACTGACAACCAAAAGTTTGCACATATGCCATAGATTGTTTATCTTTGGAAGTTATAATATCTTTAACTTTTTGAATGTACTCTTGCATTTAAAATGAAATCCTTTCTAATATGATACTATATCATTATACCATATCCAAAACGATTTTACAACTTCTTTTTGAGATAACTTTTAAAAAAAATCTCTTGACAAAAAAGAGTATATAGAGTATAATATGAAATTGAAACTCAATTTCAATTTTAATTAGGAGGTCTTATCTTGGATAGTAAGGATAAAGAAAGTAAAAGTTATAAGACTAAACAACGTGAAACCATCTTAAAGTTTCTGCAAGAAAACTCCAATGCACATATTAATGCTGATGAACTTGCAGAACATCTAAAGAGTAATGGAAATCCAGTAGGAAAGTCTACAATATATAGATATCTTGATAGACTATGTACTGAAAATGTAGTTAGAAAGTTTATCACCCCCGATGGTAAAGGTTCATGTTTTCAAATAATACAGAATGAATGTCATTACCACTATCACTTTAAGTGTTTAGTGTGTGGAAAACTGTTTCATATAAAATGTGATAGCTTAGATAACGTATCCATGCACATTCAAAGTGAACACGGCTTTAAAATAGATTTATCGCAAACTATAATATATGGCTACTGTGCAGAGTGTTCTGCTAATACTTAGGAGGCTTACTTTATGATGGAAAACAAAAAATATCTAAAATTAGGAACGTGTTTTATAGTAATCACGTTAATGATTCTAAATCTAATGCCCGTTACAACCTATGCAGATGACACTAAGATATCTATAACTACTACGTTATTTCCACAATACGATTTCGCTAAAGCTATCGCTGGTGATAAGGCAGACGTTACTATGATACTTCCATTAGGTTCGGAAAGCCATAACTATGAGCCATCACCTAGTGATATAATTGCTATAGATAGTTCTGATATGTTCATATATACTGGTGACTACATGGAAGGTTGGGTATCTGACATAGTGGGAAACCTTAGCGATACTATGGTAGTAGATGTATCTAAGAATATAACCTTGGTAAAAGAAGAAGACGAACATGACCATGACCATGATGATGACGACGACGACGATGACCACGAAGAAGAACATCACCATGAGTATGACCCTCACATTTGGACTAGCCCCATAAATGCTATGACCATAGTAGATAACATTACTGATGCCCTTTGTGAATTGGATAGTTCTAATGCTGAATATTACCAATCCAACGCTGAAGAGTATAAACATCAGTTGGAACACCTTGATGAAGAGTTTAGAGAAACTGTGGAAAATGGCAATACTAACAAGATATTCTTTGGTGGAAAGTTTGCACTATACTATCTTACTAGTGAGTATGGTTTAGAGTATACATCGGCTTATGATAGCTGTTCTGATGAAACTGAACCATCGGCTAAAGCCGTTGCAGATATTATATCGCAGATGAAAGAACAGAACATACCTGTAATATTCTATGAGGAATTGACTAATCCTAAGGTTGCAAATACTATTGCAGAAGAAACTGGAGCTACTCCACTACTGTTTCATTCCTGCCATAATGTATCGGTTGAAGAGTTTAATAATGGTGTTACATACCTGTCATTAATGGAACAGAACGTACAAAACTTAAAAGTAGCATTAAGTGTCACTACTAGTGATACTACAACCTCTAGTAACCAAGATACATCTTTTATTGGAATAGTTAAGACCTTAATATCGTATCCGTTTATGCGACAAGCCTTAATAGTAGGCCCATTGGTATCGTTATGTGCTTCATTGTTAGGAGTATCTTTAGTATTGAAACGTTACTCCATGATAGGTGATGGACTATCCCATGTAGGCTTTGGAGCGTTATCGTTAGCTATGGCTTTAAACTTAGCACCGTTAAAGGTATCAATACCTATAGTGGTAGTATCGGCATTTTTACTGCTGAAGTTGAGTCAAAATAGCAAGATTAAAGGCGATTCTGCTATTGCTATAATCTCATCTAGTGCGTTAGCTATTGGAGTTACCATAACCTCTCTAACTTCAGGACTATCTACCGATATTAACAACTATATGTTTGGAAGTATACTATCACTAAGTAAGAGCGATGTATATCTAAGCGTAGCACTATCCATACTAGTTGTAATATTATTCGTTCTATTCTATCACAAGATTTTCGCCGTAACTTTCGACGAGGATTTCTCTAAGGCCACTGGAATACACTCCGACTTCTACAACTTCTTGATAGCTTTTCTAACTGCAATAACCATAGTAGTAGGCATGAGATTGATGGGTTCTCTACTAATATCTAGTTTGATAATATTCCCTGCACTATCCTCTATGAGAATCTTTAATAGTTTTAAATCCGTAATAATATCCTCTGCAGTGATATCAATAGTATGTTTCTTAGTAGGAATCTTTGGCTCATACGTTTGGGGAACTCCTACAGGAGCTAGTATAGTAATAGTGAATCTGTTAGTATTCTTAACATTTCTATGTATTGGAAAAGTTACTAAACGTTCATAAGTATTAAAATGATAAGGAACGCTATTCCAGCGTTCCTTACTTAATATATCTCTTGTTCTAAGTTCTTAAAGTACTCAGTATCGAAAAACTTTGTAATGGTTATATCTAAGCCATCACAGAGTTTTTTTATTGTGACTATTCCAACATTCTTAGATTTATTATTTACTATATAGTTTACTGTTGATTGTGTAACTGCTGACATGGTACATAGCTTATTAATTGTTATGTTTCGTTCTTGACATAGTTCTATTATCCTATCAGATACTGCTGTTGAGATTCCCATTGATACCACTTCCTTAAATGTTATACTAAGAAAATGATATCATTTTTTGTAGAAAAATGTTGTCGATATATCGTTATCATTTTTACTTTATGTATGATACAATATAATTGTTGAATATATTGTCATAAAAATTGGACAGAAAGGAGGGTGTTTCTATGATAGGCAGATTTTTAGATAAGATATTTAGTGGAGAAAGCATAAAAGCAATGGCTAGTGCACTTTTTTGTACTCCCATAATTATTGGTATTATTGTGGGAATAATAATGGATAACGGAATTTTACCTATAATTATTTTTGCAATATGTGGTTTTATAATTGGAATAACAGCAGCATTTTTTTGGCATGTTCTCGGTCAAATACTTGATTACTTAGCTAAGATAAGTGATTATCTTAATGTACTTAGAGATAAACTTGCTTATTTTTCTTATACTAATACAAAAACTCTATTCGAAGATGTTTCCAGTACAAAAAATGATGTTCATACAATGATTAGCAAAATTAAATAGAATTAAAAAAATCCCCCTAGATTTAAAAAAATCTAAGGGGATAATTATTATCTATTAATTATAAATTATTACTTATTAACGATAGCTCCAGTAGAGCCACTAGAAACTAGTTGAGCGTATCTCTTTAGATAACCGCTTAACTCTTTAGTTTTAGGGACGAAATCCTTCATTCTACGGTCTATCTCTTCTTGAGGGACTTCAAGAGTGATAGTATTGTTAGGAATATCTATGCTGATAACGTCGCCATCTTGCACGATACCAATAACTCCACCACTAGCAGCTTCTGGAGAAACGTGTCCAATACAAGCTCCACGAGTAGCACCACTAAACCTACCATCTGTAATTAATGCTACAGAACTACCCAATCCCATGCCCATAATTGCCGAGGTTGGATTTAACATTTCACGCATACCAGGGCCACCCTTAGGGCCTTCATATCGTATAACTACTACATTACCTGCCTTAATCTCTCCGCCATTGATAGCCTTTTGAGCATCTTCCTCACAATCGTAAACCTTTGCAGTGCCTTTAAATACTAACATTTCTGGAGCAACAGCAGAACGTTTAACTACGCATCTATCGGGGGCAAGATTTCCTCTTAGCACGGCAATACCGCCCGTTTGACTATATGGATTTTCAATAGGTCTAATAACTTCAGGATTGGTATTTATGCAACCCTCAATATTTTCACCTACGGTCTTACCAGTGCAAGTCATAACATCAAGATTTAGTAAATCTTTCTTAGCGAGTTCATTCATAACTGCATATACGCCACCTGCCTCGTTGAGTTCTTCAATGTAGGTTCTACCTGCAGGTGCTAAATGGCATAGATTTGGAGTTTTAGAACTGATATCGTTAGCTATATCAAGGTTAATATCAATTCCACATTCATGAGCAATTGCTGGTAGATGTAACATACTATTAGTAGAGCAACCTAAAGCCATATCTACAGTTAAAGCGTTCATAAAAGCCTTTTCAGTCATAATATCTCTAGGGCGAATATCTTTCTTTATTAACTCCATAACTTGCATACCAGCGTGTTTAGCAAGTTCAATCCTTTCAGAGTATACAGCAGGAATAGTTCCATTACCTTTTAATCCCATACCTAGAACTTCCGTTAAGCAGTTCATAGAGTTAGCCGTATACATTCCAGAACATGAGCCACAAGTTGGACAAGTCTTTCTTTCATACTCTTCTAACTTTTCAAGAGTAATCTTACCTGCATTATATTCACCAACAGCCTCAGAGATACTAGAGAAACTAGTCTTGTGACCATCAACATGACCTGCTAACATAGGGCCACCACTCACGAATATAGTAGGGATATTTAATCTAGCGGCAGCCATTAATAGACCTGGAACGTTCTTATCGCAGTTAGGAATCATAACCAGAGCATCAAAACCATGAGCAAGGGTCATAGCCTCGGTGCTGTCAGCGATTAAATCACGTGTAACTAGAGAGTACTTCATACCCTTATGACCCATAGCTATGCCATCACATACTGCTATTGCAGGGAACACTCTAGGAGTACCTCCAGCCATAGCTACACCTAATTTTACAGCCTCAACTATTTTATCTATATTCATATGTCCTGGTACAATTTCATTATATGAACTTACTATACCCACTATTGGACGTGAAATTTCCTCATTAGTCATGCCCAACGCATGATATAATGCCCTATGTGGAGCATTATTAGTGCCATTTTTTAGATTATCACTAACCATTTAAAACAAATCCTTTCTAAAATATATATGTTTATAGTATATCAAACGCTCATAATCAATATATGAGCGTTTCAATATATTAACTGTTATATAATATGCATAAATTGTAATTAACCATTAGCACGTCCAAGGAACGCTGCTCCTATGATACCCGCATCATTGCCAAGCTTAGCTATAACTACATCTGTGTTCTTAGGTGAATTTTTAGTATAGACTTCCTTAGCTATCAACTCCTTAACAGGATTTAATAGAGCATCGCCCTCATTACAAACTCCACCACCGATACATAATACTTCTGGTTGAAAGATATTTATAACGTTAGTTAAACCACTAGCTAGATATTTAGTAAACTTATCCACAACTTCAGTAGCAGATTTATCACCCATACGCATAGCATCGTAAGAGATTCTAGCAGATACCTTATTGTTTCTTTCACGAACCAAATCCCACATAGAACTCTTTTTATCCTTTTCCATAGCTTCTTTAGTCATTCGAATTAATCCAGTAGCAGATGAATAAGCCTCAAAGCAACCTTTTCTACCACAAGAACACTGAACGCCATCTACTTCAATAACCATATGACCTAATTCAGCACCTGCGAAATTGAAACCTGTTAGAATCTTACCATCTGTAACTACTCCACCACCTACACCAGTACCAAGTGTGATACATACTAGACTACTATGACCTTTTCCAGCACCTGCAACGTACTCACCATAAGCAGCGGCATTAGCATCGTTTTCCACATACACTGGCTTATTTATATGTTCTTGAATATACTTAACCATAGGAGTATTATCAAAACCTAGATTACAGGAATATTCAATGATACCTTCCTTACTGTTAGCTATACCAGGAGTACCTATACCAATCCATTCAACATCATCTACGGTTAGATTAGCCTCTTGAATAGCTTGTAAGGCTACCTTAGCCATATCGTCAGCGATTTCTTTTTCTGGTCTAGGACGATTAGTTTTAACACTTGCCTTGTTAATAATGTTATAGTTTTCATCTACGACACCTGCAACTATGTTAGTACCGCCTAAATCTATACCCACATAATATTTCATAAGTTCTCGACCCACTTTCTGATTTTTTTATTAGTATAATTTTATCATAGAATAGTCCAAAAGTCAACAATTAGATTGAATATGTTTTTTATCTTTCATAATGATATTAAGCATTAATCTAATCTTCTTATATAGTTTACATTAATATTTAATCTACTTAACCACTGCTCTATGATATACTTTCCTACCCTTTTTAATGATAATTCCATCACCTATGGATATTTGAGCCTTAGGGTCAGTAATCTTAACATCATCTATAGCGATACCATTTTGAGTTACTAAACGTCTAGCTTCACTCATAGATGGTGCTAATTTAGTCTTGACTAATAATGCAAGTATTCCAATAGTGCCATCGGTTAAATCATTAAAAGATAGTTCAGTAGTAGGCATATTCTCATCTATTCCCTTGCCACCAAAAAGATTCTTTGCAACATCTAAAGACTTTTTAGCCTCTTCTTCGCCATGAACCATCTTAGTAACTTCAAAAGCTAAGATTTCTTTAGCCTTGTTTAAATCTGCACCAGTCATAGTTTTTTCCATTTCTTCTATTTCCTCAATAGGAATAAAAGTTAGTAACTTCAAGCAGTTGATAACATCATCATCGGATACGTTTCTCCAATATTGAAAGAAATCATTAACGGAACATTTTTCCTTGTCTAGCCATAAAGCACCTTTTTCAGTCTTGCCCATCTTTTTGCCCTCTTTGGTAGTTAATAGAGTAAATGTCATAGCATAGGCAGGTTTTTCCTCAACACGGCGAATCAAATCCACACCACCAAGCATATTGCTCCATTGGTCATTACCCCCAAGTTCAAGTTTAACTCCATGATTCTTATATAAGTGTAAGAAATCGTAACTTTGCATAAGCATATAGTTGAACTCTAAGAAAGATAGTCCCTTACCCTCTAAACGTGACTTAAAACACTCAGCAGTAAGCATCTGATTTACAGAGAACTTACTACCAATATCTCTTAAAAACTTGATATAGTTCATATCTAAGAACCAATCGCCATTGCGTAAGATTTCAGCCTTACCATCGGAGAAATCAACGAACCTTTCCATCTGTCTTTTAAAGCATTCAGCGTTGTGATTAATCTCATCTACTGTAAGCATCTTACGCATATCAGTTTTACCCGTAGGGTCACCAATCATGGTAGTAGCAGTTCCTAAAAGAGCTATAGGCTTGTGACCAGCCATCTGCATACGTTTCATAACTACCAATTGTAAAAAGTGTCCAACGTGTAAGCTGTCGGCAGTAGCATCAAAGCCGATGTAAAAAGATACCTTTTCATTGTTTAGGAGTTCTTCAATCTCTTTTTCGTGAGTCATTTGGGCAATTAAGCCACGTCTTTTTAATTCTTCAAATAGAGTCATAATTAAAAATCCTTTCATAGTAAAATATAAAAATAAAAAAGCCCTCAAAAATGATAAAAACCATTCTTGAGGACGACAATTACCAATAATTACCGTGTTACCACCTCAATTTATTCACTAACTAAAGTATAGTGAACCTCATTGAAACACTATAACGGGTGTTATTCGGATATCCCTACACGGTAAAAAACTTTCAAGATATCGGCTCATAAGGGTAATTCGCTACAAAGTTGATACCTTTTCACACCAAACCAAAGGCTCTCTGAAATTCAAGATTTTGTAACTACTGAAACTTAATCATAGCCATTGTTGTGATTATAACATACCAATCTAAAAATGTCAAGTAAAACAGTAAAAAAGATTAACATTATGAGATTACTATAGTAAAAGTTTCAGTATCATCATCATCATCGGAAGTTTGTAAAGCTTCGGCTAACTGTTCAAAGTAATCATCATAGAGCCAATAACGGTCATCTATCTCTAAGATAGTCCACGTTTCTTGAGTAGTATCGGTTTTAATGCTTCCCGATACTATCTTGTCTACTACCACAGTGTAGACACATTGAATCTCTGCCTCTTCATTATACAAACTAGTAACCAACTTATTATACTTCTTAGTCACTGCCTTAGTCATCAACGTTGTAGATATAACCTCTGCGGATATAGTAGCATCTTCTCCGTAATTTTCAGTATAGTAAGTAGCATTATCCTCAGATATATATTCATCTTCAGTTCCACCATAATATTCCAACTCTAGTTCAATGTTGTTTACATAAAACTCTGGATAGTTTTTAAATGCCAAATCGAAGTCAGCAGTACGCATTCCTTCGTAATAATCGTTTAGCATAGATATTGTACTATCTGCCACTACTTGATTAAACTCATCACTTTCACTCTGTCCTATAAGACTATCACAAGCAGTAAAGCAAAACATTAAAGCCATAGCAGATATTACACTTATAAACTTTTTCATACAAAAAATCCTTTCACCATATAATAAGATTATTTTAATACATATTAGTGAAAAAGTCAAATAAAAATGGTGATAATCTGTTTAAATCAAACTAAGTTGATTATCTACATCTATAAGCTTAGATGACAGCCCAACACATGGAATACCTTTAGCAATATAGTTCTGTAAGTTTTCAGGAATATCATCACCGATTACTTTTACACTACTAACGAGGTTTTTAGACTTTAGATTCATAACTGTAATACCAACATTAGCCCTTGAAGATTTAGAAATAATCAATTCAGTATTGAATATAAAAGACTTTCCCCCATTGGAACTGATTAAAACATTAGTATCACTATCTAAAAATAGAATATCCACAAGAGGACTCTTATTAGAGTATGCATTAGCGAGTTTCTTTCTATTGGTCTTAGTTTCATAAGATTTTAATGGAACTTTAGCAATCTTGCCATTTTCAAATACAAATAGGAAGAATCCAATATCAAAGTTGGTTACGGATTTCATCTTAATAACCGTTTCATCGGTATCGAATGAAAGTTTAGCAGGAATATAGTCACCGAACGTACTAGCCTTAGTATCATCAAATTGATACGTTTTAGCCTTATACACTTGGTACTGATTACTAAAGAACAATAGTTCCGACTTATTAGTAGTTTCCTCATGTTGCAAGATGTAATCTCCCTCTTTAAGTTTATGTTCACTCGACATTCTTAAGGATTGTGGAGTAATCTTCTTAAAATATCCACTTGCAGATAAGAATACATTTACATTATAGTCTGGAATTTCAATTTCCACATTAGATATATCATCTTCAGTAGAGTAGATAAAGTCAGTTTTACGAGGTTTTCCATACTTTTTAATATCGTTCTTTAACTCCGATATGATAACCTTTCTAACTTTTTTACTATCAGATATTATCTCTTCTATCTCTGAGATATCTTTTTCAAGAGCAGAAGTTTCTTGCAATCTATTTAAGATGTACTCTCTATTTAGGTGACGTAGTTTAATCTCTGCAATATATTCAGCTTGAATTTCATCAATAGAAAAACCTATCATAAGGTTAGATATTACTTCATTCTCCTCTTGAGTATCTCTAATAATTTTGATAGCCTTATCAATATCTGCCAATATTTTACCCAAACCTTGTAATAGATGTAATCTATCTTTCTTTTTAGCAAGGTCGAATGTTAAGCGTCTGCGAACGCAACTCTCACGAAAAGATATCCACTCATTTAAGATTTCTTTAACTCCCATAACCTTAGGAACACCATCTATTAATATGTTAAAGTTACATGAGTAATTATCTTGAAGTGGTGTCATCTTATAGAGTTTCTGCATAAGTTTATTAGGGTCTGTACCACGTTTTAAATCTATTGCAAGTTTTAGACCGCTTAAATCAGTTTCATCACGAATATATGAGATTTCTCTAATCTTGCCCTGTTTTATAAGTTCAATAATCTTATCCATGATAGCCTCAACGGTAGTTGAGTACGGAATTTCAGTAACTTCTATACAGTTAGCAGATTTATCATAGTTGTACTTACTTCTAGTCTTAATAGAGCCTCTACCAGTATCATATATTTTTCTTAACTCAACCTCATCATATATGATACTTGCACCCGTTGGAAAGTCGGGAGCTTTTAAAGTACTAATAATATCATGGTTAGGATTTTGTATCAAAGCTATAGTAGTTTCGCATACTTCTGCTAGGTTGAAAGGGCATACGGCACTAGCCATAGATACTGCTATTCCAACATTAGAGTTCACTAACACCGATGGAAACGTTGCAGGTAGTAGAGTAGGTTCTAACATAGTGTTGTCATAGTTTGGAACGAAATCAACGGTATCCTTGTCTATATCGGAAAAAAGTTCGTTGCATATGCTATCTAATTTAACTTCAGTATATCTCGATGCTGCATATGCCATATCCCTAGAGTAGCACTTTCCAAAGTTTCCTTTAGAATCCACATAAGGGTGTAGTAATGTTTCATTTCCCCTAGATAGTCTTACCATAGTTTCATAGATAGCACCATCACCATGTGGATTTAATCTCATAGTCTGTCCTACTACATTAGCCGATTTAGTTCTGTTGCCATTAAGTAAGCCCATCTTGTACATGGTATATAGTAACTTTCTATGTGATGGTTTAAAT
Organism: Ruminococcus sp.; assembly: GCA_021200215.1. Classification (GTDB taxonomy): domain Bacteria; phylum Bacillota; class Clostridia; order Oscillospirales; family Ruminococcaceae; genus UBA5884. The sequence goes on from JAJQGV010000124.1 coordinate 13,433, forward strand.
CCATCTATTTCGGGCAACGCACGAGATATTATTACACTCATAGCATAGGGCATATAGTTTTTTTCGAGTGTATCTGTAATCTTTTCTTCCATTAAAACTCCCGCATTTTCTATATAGGCATTTGGGATTGCTTTCTTATTGATAGTAGGCTCTTTTTTCTTTCTAGCCATTATTTTTGAAACCTCCTAAAGATAATCATTTATTATTAACCATTAATCAACTAATGTCTGCCATTTCAAGATAATCTCCACCAAATTGAGCGATATGGTCTTTTCTGCCCTGTAAATCATCACCAAGGAGCATATCAAAGATGTATGCAGTCTGTTGAACGTCATCGGGATTGATTTTAATCAAGCGTCTAGTATCTGGATTCATAGTAGTTAGTGACATCATTTCAGGTTCATTTTCACCAAGACCTTTTGAACGTTGAATAGTATACTTCTTACTTCCTATAATCTTTAAAATATCAGACTTTTCTTTTTCAGTATAAGCAAAATAAGTTTTATCTTTGGCAGTAATCTCAAACAATGGAGATTCTGCTATATATACATATCCTTGTTCAATAAGAGTTGGAGTTAATCTGTAAAGCATAGTAAGTATTAGAGTCCTAATTTGAAAACCGTCCACATCGGCATCGGTGCATATAACTATCTTATTCCACTTAAGATTACTAACATCGAAAGTAGATAAATCCTTATTAGATTTAGTCTTAACCTCTACACCACAACCGAGAACTTTCATAATATCGGTAATAATTTCATTCTTAAAAATCTTGTCATAATCGGCTTTAAGACAGTTTAAAATCTTACCACGCACTGGAATTACAGCTTGAAATTCAGCCTCACGAGCGAGTTTTACAGAACCAAGTGCAGAATCGCCTTCTACTATATAGAGTTCTCTGCGAGATACATCTTTAGTACGGCAATCCACGAACTTTTGCACCATATTAGATAAGTCTATAGTACCTGATAACTTCTTCTTGATGTTTAATCTAGTCTTTTCAGCATTTTCACGACTGCGTTTGTTAATCATAACCTGTTCAGAGATTTTTAAAGCATCATCGGGATTTTCAATAAAGTATATCTCAAGTTGATGTTTAAGGAAGTCAGTCATAGCATCAGCTATGAACTTATTCGTAATAGATTTCTTAGTTTGATTCTCATAAGATGTTTCCGTTGAAAATGATGATGATACTATTACTAAACATTCTTCAATATCGTTAAAGGTAATCTTATTTTCATTCTTTAGATATTTATTATTATTCTTTAGATAGCTATCTATCTGTGAAGTAAACGCCTTTTGAACTGCATTTTTAGGAGAACCTCCATGTTCCAAAAAACTAGAGTTATGATAGTATTCAGCCATCTTAAATTTATTTGAAAAACATACTGCCACCGATAGCTTAACCTTATAGTCTGGTCTATCCTCACGGTCACGACCGACACGCTCGGCAGTCCAATATTGAATAGGAGTTAAAGCGTTATCGCCTACCATTTCATTTAAATAGTCAGTGATACCATTTTCATATATAAAATTCTGTTCAACAAAAGAACCATCATCTTGTTGTAACTTTAATACAAACAGTAGGTTAGGATTTACTACTGCTTGTTTCTTAATAGTATCTATAAAGAAATCATCTGGGACGTTAATATCCATAAATACATCAAGGTCAGGTTTCCACTTTGTCTTAGTACCAGTATAATCCAACTTACACTTTTTTTTCTTTAAACCTCCAACATTTTCACCTTTTTCAAAGTGTAGACTATATATATATCCATCACGAACTATTTCAACGTCCATATATTCTGAAGAGAACTGAGTAGCACAAAGTCCAAGACCGTTTAAACCTAAAGAGAAATCATAACTATCAATAGATTTATCATACTTACCACCTGCATACATTTCGCAGTATACGAGTTCCCAGTTGTACCTATTTTCTTTAGAGTTAAAATCCACAGGGCAACCTCTACCGAAATCTTCAACTTCAATAGAGTTGTCATTAAACCTAGTAATGATAATCTTATTACCGAATCCCGAACGAGCCTCATCTATAGAGTTAGATATTATTTCAAATATGGAATGTTCACAGCCATCAAGACCATCAGAGCCGAAAATAACAGATGGACGTTTTCTAACCTTGTCTGCACCTTTCAACATTGTGATACTTTCATTGCCATAATCTTTACTATTTTTAGCCATAAAAAGTTCCTTTCTTAAAGTATTCTACATGGTATAGGAACGCTAAAAGAAGCATTCCACATAGATATATTTTATACTTTTAGCATTTAATCAACTTAACGGAAACCCAATTATCGAGTTCTTTAATATCGACCACTTTAAAGTTAGCACTTACAACTTCATTGATAACTTGATTCTTTCGACTATCTATGATGCCCGATATTATTAAGATACCATCATCTTTAAGATATTTGTAAAAATAATCTTTCATAGCTATTAATACATCTGCAACTATGTTCGCAGTAATAATATCATAGCCAGTACCTAATCTGTTAGATAGTTCCTCATCATCAATGATGTTTCCACAGTAGGCAGCATATTTATCAGTTGAGATACCATTCTTTTGAGCGTTCTCTATAGCGGTTTTAACGGAATGGTCTTCAATATCCACTGCGGTCACACTATCAGCACCAAGTAACATAGCACCTATGGATAGTATACCACTACCACAACCTAAATCGAGGACTTTATCTCCCACATTTAGACAATTCTCTAAAAATTCAAGACATAGCTTAGTGGTATTATGTTGACCCGTTCCAAAACTAGATGCAGGGTCTATCTCTAAGATAGTTCTGTTATCTGTATTGTTGTACTTCTCCCAAGATGGCTTTATTAAGAGTTTATTGCCTACCTTTAAAGGCTTAAAGTATTGTTTCCAATTGTTAGCCCAATCCTCTTCTTTAACGTTAGAGAACTCTAATTCAAGGCGACCGAACCTACCTTGAACATCGTTAGCCTTAAGATTCTTCAACAGACTCTTAAGCGAGATAATCATTTCAGCACCTTGAGTATCATCTGGAATGTATACGGTAATACTAGTTTCACAGTTAGATAGATTCATTAAATCTTCATCTATGTAATCCCAGTTACCCGATTTATTATCTAAAAACTCTTGAAAATCGTTAGAATCCTTAATAACAAAACCTTTTATACCTATATCTAATAGATAAGCACAGAGTTCATCAATACCATCAGTGGCAGTAAAGATTTCAGTTTGTATCCAATTCATAAAATAAAACCTCCAAAATAAGTAATCTAAAAAGTAATCGACTTAATTAATATAACACAAAACCTAAAGATTGTAAAGAGATTTTTTTTTAAGTCATAGAACAAATGTACAGAAAAAGCAACCTAAACTATAGAAATAGATAAAGAAACTGACTCATCTATGAAAGATGAGCCAGCATTAAAGGAATATTTTTTGGTAAAACCTAAATTGCAAGTTAATATTAATATAGTATTATATTCTTAAAGATAATGTAATCTGTAGAGTTTACTACACCATCTTCATTAAAATCTACTAACTTAATTTCATTTTGAGTAAAGCTCTCACCAGTCTTTAAGTTAGACGACACTACGAATAGGTCTTGTATGTTTACAAGTCCATCATCATTAATATCACCAGGGATATATTTAAAACTACTGCTATAGTCAGCATAATCAAGACATACCCAACCAACGGTTTCACCGTATATAGCCTTGCCCCAATTACCATCTATTTCTATAACGTTTATCTCAGTATCTTTAGGAATTAAATCCAACTTAGTAAAAGAGGTATCGTTACCAGCTCTTACGTTTAGGTTATCATTAGTAACGTATACACCAATCTTTTTGCTAGAGTTTGAAACTGCTACGTTTACAGCAGATGAAAACTCGGCATTACCTTCAGAGGCGTAGTTTAAACATACCCATGCTTCCTTACTAGCATAGTTTACCTTACCCCAGTTATTCTTAACTTCTAAAATCTCAATAGTTGAGTTTATAGGAATCAAGCCATAGCTATCAGCAGAAGTAGAATTACTCTCTCTAAAGTTTAAAGGTTCAGCGGTAGTATATGTACCCGTTGAGTACTTATATGAACTTTGAACCTTGTCGGTATAACTTAAGTTTATCCAACCCATGTTAGCATTGTAGCATACATAACCCCATTCGCCATTTACCTCAGATACATTAATAGATGTGCCATTAGGAATAATGTCTATTACATCAGCACTAGTATAAGCATCAGTTCTAAAGCATAGTTCAGAGTTTAGCTTATATAGTCCAGTAGAATAGCTTGTACTAGAACTGTTCTTAACTTCAACAGATTCTTCTTTTTCACTAGATATTGTTAGAAGTTCTTCTGCAGTAGTTTCCTGTTCAGTAACTTCTGGAGCTACATCTTCTTCAATCACACTGTTAGCACCGTAGAACTTACGAACCTTATATATACCTGAGTTGCTATATGCATCAAAAACATTGACGTGTTTGCCGTTAGCAGGGTCAAATACATATACCTTGTCACCCTCAACCTTATCCACAGCTACCCAGTGACCACCATTCTTAACACCTAAGATTATATAGTAACCTGCATCAAGATATTTTTCTAACTCGTCAGCTTTACCAGATACAGTATCAGATGATAGCGTAGCATATCCTTCAAAGGTAAATGATGATGCTAACTTATTAGATACTCCCCAAGAGATATCACCTCTATTGCTAAAGCCACCATTATTATTAAAGAACGTGCATAATGTTCCAGGAGTGAAGCTACTATCTGTTATAGAGCCAGAATGAACCATCAACATAGCTAAAGCAGTTGCAGCACAACCACTATTAGACATAGTATAACTACTACCTCCAAGACGCATACTACCCCAACGGCTATCGCCTTGCCTCCATGATTGATAAGAGTCATCTGCACTAGCAGATATAGTAGTTATAGGCATCTCAACCGTTGTAATACCCACACTTGCCATGCCTATAAGACACACCATAGCACATGATACTACTCTTTTGAGTAAAATTCCCATTGTAATTCAAATCCTTTCTAAATTTCAAAAAAAGTTGAAAATCTTTCAAAATATATTTTTTAAAAGTGTAATAGAAAAATCTCCCTACAAATCTATCACGATAATTATTATAGCACAATATTCGATTGTATTTGTGAATGTTCTGTAATATTTATGAATAGAGGATACCGAAACAAGTCGATGTATTAATAGAATAT
>JAJQGV010000069.1 GCA_021200215.1 Ruminococcus sp.
GTATTTATTATAATTTTCTTAATATCTAATATTAAGATAGTTCCACAGGCTCAAGAATATGTAATAGAAAGGCTAGGAACGTACTACTGTTCTTGGCAGACGGGTATCCACTTCCTAATACCTTTCGTAGACAGAGTGGCTAAACGTGTTTCTGTTAAAGAACAAGTAGTGGATTTTAAACCTCAAGCAGTTATTACCAAGGATAACGTAACTATGCAAATAGATACTGTAGTATTCTTTCAAATAACAGAGTCTAAGCAGTTTACCTATGGTGTTGAAAATCCAATGTCTGCTATTGAGAATCTAACTGCAACTACGTTGAGAAATATCATTGGAGATATGGAACTAGATGCTACATTAACTTCAAGAGATATTATAAATACTCAGATTACCGCCATATTAGACCAAGCTACCGACCGTTGGGGTATAAAAGTTAATCGTGTTGAACTTAAAAATATCTTACCACCTAGAGAGATTCAAGACTCTATGGAAAAACAGATGAAAGCTGAACGTGAACGTCGTGAAAAGATTCTACAAGCAGAGGGTGAAAAGAAATCTCAAATATTGGTTGCAGAGGGCGAAAAGGAATCTGCTATACTTAAAGCAGAGGCTGAAAAGCAATCCGCAATATTAAAAGCCGAGGCTGAAAAACAAGCGTTAATACTTCAAGCTGATGCCGTTAGAGAGCAAAAAATCCTAGAGGCAGAAGGTGAGGCTAAAGCTATAGAGTTGGTTCAAAATGCTTTAGCTCAGAGTATCGTTAAGCTAAATGAATCTCACCCAACCTCAGAGGTTTTAAAGTTGAAATCATTTGAAGCCTTTGAAAAGGTCGCAGATGGTAAGGCTACTAAGATTATCATTCCTAGCGAACTACAGAATCTAACAACCGCAACTACCACTATAAACGAATTGATTGAAAAAAAATAAGATATCTTAAAAAAATCCTTTGGTATATACCAAAGGATTTTTTTTATTAACTAATCTACTGCTGTTTAGGTGGCTGTTGCTTAGAAGATTTTCTTTGAACAACTGGTTTATTAACTATAACTATATTACCCCCGCCCATGTTTGGTGGATATGGTTTAGCTACCTGCTCACGTTTTGGTGGCTGATTCTTAGTAAGTCTAACAGTTAATAGCATTCTAACGGTAGTTTCTCTAATAGATTGTACCATAGCATCGAACATTTCAAAGCCCTCATAACGGTACTCAACTACTGGATTCTTTTGACCATATGAACGTAATGATATACCTTTCTTAAGTTCGTCCATATCGTCTATGTGAGCAGTCCACTTAGAGTCTACTACCTTAAGTAAGATAACTCTTTCAAGTTCTCTAATGGCTTGACCACCAAATTCTTTTTCCTTATTTTCATAAGTACTAATCATCTTATCGGTTAAGAACTTAGTAACATCATCTTTTTGAATCTTTTCGAGTTGTTCGTCATTCTTAGCATTAAAGTTAATTCCACCAGTAACGTCTTCAGGAATTTCAGTATCCTCAACTTCAACAGATTTTTCAGTTTCAGCTTCGGTTTCTTTAGAATCTTCTGCCTTAGATTCTTCAACGATAGCATCAACATCTTCAGCATCTTTTGTACTTTCCATATCATCGAAAGTAGTATCCTCGTCATTTTCATCTCGTTCATTTTGAATAGCTGGAACTTGGTTATTTTCTTCTGCCAAAGCCTTAGCTTGAGCCTCTGCCATGAGTTTCATTTGAGTTTCTTGAGGTAGAATATCTAGGAAACCCCAACCTAAGAAATGCATATATAAACCTTTTAAGTTCCAATCTTCTTTATCCTCATCATCTATAAGGTAGTTATTAACAGTATCTGATACTAACTCTCTCATCATCTTTAAGATACTTTCGTGTAGGTCTTCACCGTTAAGAACTTGAGCTCTCTGCTTATATATAATCTCTCTTTGAGTACTCATAACATCATCATAGTTTAAGACGTTCTTTCTAATTGAGAAGTTTCTAGCCTCAACCTTTTTCTGTGATGATTCTATCAATTTAGTAAGGGTTTTGCTTTCTATAGGCATATCCTCTTCAACCTTAAGTGTAGACATCATAGTTTCAAGCTTATCACCAGCGAATATACGCATTAAATCGTCCTCAACCGATAGGAAGAAACGGCTTTCTCCTATGTCACCTTGACGTCCAGAACGACCTTTTAACTGATTATCTATACGTCTACTTTCGTGTCTTTCAGTACCTATAATGAATAATCCACCAGCCTCACGAACCTTTTCAGCTTTCTGTTCAACCTCATCTTTAAACTTTTGATATAGTTTTTGATATTCTGCTCTTGCCTTTAAGATTTCCTCATCATCGGTTTCAGCAAAGCCTATAGCATCGTTAATTACCGCATCAGAATATTCCAACTTCTTCAATTGAGCCTTAGCTAAAAATTCAGCATTACCACCAAGCAAGATATCTGTACCACGACCAGCCATATTGGTTGCAATGGTTACTGCTCCAAACTTACCAGCTTGTGCGATTATTTCAGCCTCACGTTCATGTTGTTTAGCGTTAAGTACATTATGTTTTATACCTTTCTTAGATAGCCTCTTAGAAAGTGCCTCAGACTTATCTATGGATACAGTACCTACTAGAACAGGTTGTCCTTTCTTGTTACATTCTATAATCTGGTCGATTACTGCATTAAACTTGCCGTTTTCAGTTCTGTATATTTGGTCATGATGGTCTTTTCTCTGTATTGGCTTATTGGTAGGTACGGCGATTATATCTAGTTTGTAGATTTCCTTAAACTCGTCCTCTTCGGTCATAGCAGTACCCGTCATACCAGATAGCTTATTGTACAAGCGGAAATAGTTTTGGAATGTAATAGTTGCAAGAGTTTTAGATTCATGTTGAACCTTTACATTTTCTTTAGCCTCAATAGCTTGATGTAAACCATCATTGAAACGTCTACCTTCCATTAAACGACCAGTAAATTCATCTACAATGACTACTTCCATTTCACCCTTTTCATTAGGTTTTACAACGTAATCGGTATCACGTTTCATTATACCATGAGCTTTTAATGCTTGGTTAATGTGATGCAACAGAGTCATATTTTCAGCGTCCATTAGATTAGCAACACGGAAATGTTTTTCTGCCTTTTTAATACCACGCTTAGTAATAGAAGCAGACTTAGCCTTTTCATCTATAATGCAGTCGCAATCGTTTAGAATGCTTTCTTGGTCTTCTTTGGTATCCATTTCTACTACGGTTGAGAAAGTTAGAGTTTTAACGAACCTATCTACTATATGATACAGTTCAGTAGACTTATCGCCACGTCCCGATATTATAAGTGGAGTTCTAGCCTCATCTATCAAAATAGAGTCTACTTCGTCTACGATGGCAAAGTTGAGTTCACGTTGAACCATATCTTTTTTATATATAACCATATTATCACGTAGGTAATCGAAACCAAATTCGTTGTTAGTACCATATGTTATATCACAAGCGTATGCTTGACGACGTTGGTCATTGTTTAAATCATGTAGTATAACGCCTATGCTTAAACCTAAAAATCTATATATTTTACCCATCTCTTCCGATTGAAACTTAGCAAGATAGTCATTGACAGTTACTACGTGAACTCCCTTACCAGAAAGTGCATTTAAATAAGAAGCTAAACAAGCTACTAAGGTTTTACCTTCACCAGTTTTCATTTCTGCTATACGTCCTTGATGTAGAACGATTGCACCTATAATTTGTACTGGATATGGTTTTTTACCTAAAACTCTGTAAGAAGCTTCACGACAAACTGCCATAGCCTCAGGGAGAATATCATCTAAAGTTTCACCATTAGCCAAACGTTCTTTAAACTCGGTAGTTTTAGCTCTAAGAGCAGAGTCTGAAAGGCTTTCCATATCCTCTTCTAGGTCAAGAACAGCTTTCTTGATGGGTTCAATTCTAGCAAGTTCTTTCTTACTGTATGAACCAAATATTTTTTCAAAAAATCCCATATGTACTGAGTCCACCTTTTTAAATATATTTAATATTAAATATGCATCAGTATCTTTATAGTAACGA
>JAJQGV010000041.1 GCA_021200215.1 Ruminococcus sp.
GACTCACGGGGTTAGCTCGTTGATACTTACACCAATAGGTGTATTGAGCGAGAAGTCCCTGCCTCTATGCGTTAGCATAGGCGGTGGGAGTAGGTCACAATGTCAAATATTTTTAGTAAGGTGTGTTTTATGGATAGTTTTATAAATTCCGCTAAGTACAGCTACGATTTAAAAACTTTAGTAATCTTTAGAAACCTATTAAAGGATAGCGTAGTAAGAAAGTTTATGAATCTGTTAGAGAGTGTAGAAACAAAGTCTAGTACAGTAAATCAACTTGAAAAGTATGCCGATTTCGTATCTGAACTCTATAAGCATGGTACAAACCTAACGAGCTATATCCTCAATAAGATTTTTGAGGACGAAAACGTCTATGTATTAACTAAGTCTAACAAGGATACTGAGAATAATCTGCTACTAGACGATTGCGTTATACACGAATTAGATGTGTTAAATAGCATCGCTAGAATACAATCTGATGAGATTAAGAGTCACATAGATTACAGTAAGTTTCTTCCAAATTGGGAAACTAGTTCTTGTAACTTTACAGATGAGTATCTTTTAAGAGTTAAGAATATATCTGCATATGGATATGGAATATTTGCTAAGTATCATATGTTTATAGTAGAAAACGGTGAGATAGTTCCTATTAAGTATCCTGACGATACCACCCTTGAACAACTTATAGGTTACGAAAGAGAACGTAAAATAGTAATAGACAACACTAAGGCTCTAATAGATGGCAAACCAGCATCTAATATATTGCTATATGGCGATGCTGGTACTGGTAAGTCATCTACGGTTAAGGCGGTTGTCAATAGGTTCGCAGATAGAGGATTGAGAATCATACAGATGCAAAAGAAAGATATTCACGATATTCCTAAGATTATGGATAGTCTTAATAAGAATCCGTTGAAGTTCATTATGTTCATAGATGACTTATCCTTTAGTAGTGATGATAGTGACTTTTCTACATTAAAGGCTATCCTAGAGGGAAACGTATCTTCAAGAGCCAACAACGTGGTAATATATGCTACTAGTAACAGGCGTCACTTAGTTAAAGAGAGTTTCTCCGACCGTGAGGGTGACGATATTCACTTTAACGACACCGTTCAAGAGTTGACTTCACTTTCTGAACGTTTTGGAATATCTGTTAAGTTTATGCAACCAAGTAAGAAAGACTATTTAAACATAGTACACGAGTTAGCTAAGGCTAATGATATCCAAATGGATACTCAAGAGTTAGATATATTGGCAGAAAGGTTCGTTATTAGTAGAAATGGACGTTCTCCTCGTTCGGCTAAGCAGTTCATTATGACTCTAAAGTGTAAGGCAGAAGATTAATCAACTTTTACAGAAGGATTGTTTTTTTATGTATAGAATTAATATCGATAACTTAGAAGTATACGCATATCATGGAGTCTTAAAGGAAGAAAAGACCTTAGGACAGAAGTTTTTAATATCTGCAGAAGTTATATTAAATAACTCGTCTACTTCGTACGATGATAATATAGAGAAATCAGTAAACTATGTTGACATATGCAAACTAATTGATAAGGTGACTGTAGAAAATAAGTTTAACCTTATTGAAACCTTAGCAGAAACTCTAGCAGAGAGAATATTACTTGAATACTATAAGATAAAATCTGTTAAGGTTAAGGTATCTAAACCATCTGCACCCATACCTTTACCTTTGGATAGGGTCAGTGTACAGGTTGAACGTTCATGGCATACGGTATACGTATCCATAGGTTCTAATATGGGCGATAAGCAACAGTATCTAAATGGTGCTATTAAGAGTATAGCAGAGAATCCATTATGCAGAGTAATAGCTATCTCGGACTTTATAAGCACTAAACCCGTTGGTACAGTCCCTCAAGATGATTTCTTGAACGCTTGTATATGCGTACAGACTCTATATTCGCCACACGAATTTTTAGACCTTTTACATAACATAGAGAATAAAGCAGGTAGAAAACGTACTATAAAGTGGGGGCCTCGTACTTTGGACTTAGATATTATCCTATTCGATGATTTAATACTATCCGATGGTATTCTAACCATTCCACACTCTGAGATGTCTAATAGACTCTTCGTACTAGAACCTCTAGTTCAGATAGCTCCATACGTTATACACCCTGTATATAAGTGTACGGCATTAGAACTCTACTATAGGTTGAAAAGATAACAGTATGAATATAATATCTTGTGTTAGTAGTAATTGGGCTATTGGTAATAACAATCATTTACTATATAATATACCTAGTGATATGGAATACTTTAAATCTATGACGCTCAATAGAACCGTCATTATGGGTAGGCATACCTATGAATCGTTAAAGATTAAACCTTTGCCTAATAGGAATAATGTTGTACTATCTAGTAGTTGTAAGTACGATGGGATTTCAATATGTAGAAATATCGAGGAAGTATATAGGCTTATTGCAAACATTCCCACCGATGATGTATTTATAATAGGTGGTGAGAACGTATATAAGTCGTTTATAGATGATTGCTCCACTGCATATATTACTAAAGTATTAGATATTCGCAATGCAGATACGTTCTTTCCAATAAACTTAGATGATTCTAATAATTGGCATTTGGTACAACAATCTAAGATTTTTGAACATAACGGCTTAAACTATAGCTTTAACGTATATAGAAAAGACGTCCTTTAACTGAACGTCAAAAAAAATCGGGATAGATTCTTAATCTATCTCGATTAGTTTATATTGATTATCAAAAATTATTTTTCAAAAAAATCTGTAAAGTCGAAAGTTGCGAAGTAATCTTTTGGAGTTTCGGCACGTCTAATTAGTTGATATGTGCCATCTTCTTTTAGAAGAACTTCAGCAGAACGAAGCTTTCCGTTGTAGTTGTATCCCATAGCGAAACCATGAGCACCAGTATCATGGATACATATATAGTCACCTATATCTATCTTAGGTAACATTCTGTCTATAGCGAACTTATCGTTATTTTCGCAAAGTCCGCCTGTAACATCGTACTTGTGGTCGCAAGGTTCATTTTCTTTTCCTAGTACAGTAATATGATGGTATGCTCCATACATAGCAGGACGCATTAAGTTACAAGCACAAGCATCTAAACCTATATATTCCTTATGTGTGTGTTTTTCATGTAGAACCTTAGCTATTAAATGTCCATAAGGAGCTAACATATATCTGCCAAGTTCGGTAAATATAGCACAATCGCCAAGACCGTTTGGAATCATAATCTCCTCAAAGACCTTTCTAACACCCTCACCGATTACTGCAATATCGTTAGGAGCTTGTTCAGGTCTATAGTTTACTCCAACACCACCCGATAGGTTTATAAACTTAATATTAGCACCCGTCTTTTCTTTTATTTCTACAGCGGTTTCAAATAGAGTCTTTGCTAGTACTGGATAGTATTCATTAGCTACGGTATTACTAGCTAAAAAGGCGTGTAATCCAAAGTTTTTAGCACCTTTTTTCATTAATAGTTTGTAACCCTCTATAAGTTGGTCATGAGTAAAACCATACTTTGCTTCACCAGGGGTATCCATAATCTGATTTTCTATCTTAAAGAGTCCACCAGGGTTATATCTGCAACATATAGTTTCTGGGATATGTCCTATGGTTTTTTCTAGGAAATCTATGTGTGTAAAGTCATCTAAGTTGATGATTACACCTAACTTATCGGCGAGTTTAAAATCTTGTGCAGGTGTAACGTTAGATGAGAACATAATATCATGACCATGAAAACCACAAGCATCGCTCATAAGTAGTTCTGTATAAGATGAGCAATCTGTACCACAACCCTCTTCTTGAAGTATCTTCAATATGAATGGGTTTGGAGTAGCTTTTACGGCAAAGTATTCTTTAAATCCCTTATTCCAAGAGAAAGCCTTTAATAATGCTCTAGCGTTTTCCCTAATGCCCTTTTCATCATAGATATGAAAAGGTGTAGGAATCTCTTGGGAAATTTTTTCTATTAGTTCTTTTGTAACAAAAGGTTTCTTCATAAACTATATTTCCTCACTTTTCTAAAATAT
>JAJQGV010000164.1:0-2693 GCA_021200215.1 Ruminococcus sp.
ATATCATCATATGAGAGTATTTTTGTAATAGTAATGTAATAATAACAATGTTGATTTGTAAACTATAATATGTTATCATATTATATGTAGAACGTTAATAAAAGATTTCCGAAAGGAGTTTTATCCGTTGGAAGAGATTAAAGATATAGAAAAAGACCTTCCTAAAAAGAAGAGCCTCAAATGTAAGATGCTTCAAGCGTTCATACTATCCTTGTTGATATGTATAATAGCTGGTGGTTGTTTTATAGGTGGAGTCATCTTCGAGAACAGTTCCTCAGAAGAGGAAACCGTACCAACCATAAACTCAATACAAGTAATAACCGATGTGCAATCGATAGGTGAACTTGCTACCATTAAATACATATATACAGACATGGGCAAGTTTGAAAACTCTCAAAAGTTTAAAGATTACAACATTCCATTGACTGAAAAATCTTTTATACTAAGTTGGAACGGAACTATAAAAGCTGGTGTGGATACAACAGAGATAAAGATAGATATCGACGAGGTTACAAAGGTAATAACTATACATCTACCTAATGCTAAGATTCTCAGCCACGAAACCGATGAGGATAGCATTGAGGTCTTTGATGAAAGTAACAACATATTTAATCCCATAACTTTAGATGATTACAGTACTTTCTTTGCTGAAAGTAAGATGGATATGGAACAACGTGCTTTAGATAATGGTATCTTAGATGATGCTATTGAAAATGCCAAAACTGTAATTACTCAAATTTTAAACAGTAATGATGATATTAAAAACCTATATACTATTAACTTTAATAGATTAGATGTATAATCTTCGCAACTATTTGAAATAATATACTATAAGCCATAGTCTTATGGGAATTATTCAGAGAGGAAGATTTCTTATGAAAAAAAATATATCCATTTTGTTCATTACTGCTATAACAAGTTTAATATTTACTGCTTGTGGCAGTGACAATACTTCTACTGACAAGGACAACGCTAAAGATAACACTTCTACCTCTACCACTATTGCTACTACTACCGACACTTCTAATGAACACACTACCATTAATGATACTAACGTTACAGATGATACACAAGTTACTAATGATGCAAGTGACTCAACTACAGACAATATTACCGATGGTTTAAACTCAGATGATGATGACAATAACATTATAGATGATATTGGTGAGGGTGCTGGTGATATAGTAAGTGATATTGGTGAAGGTGCTGATGATATAATCGATGGCGTCGGTGAAGGTGTAGAAACTGTCCTTGATGATGCTGGAAGTATGGCATCTGATGTCGTTCGTTAAGGTTATTGTAACCTCACATGGGCGACACTATGTCGCCCATAATATATATATTTTTTTCATACTTAATGAGGTAATATTTTACATGATGAAAAGATTAACTTTGTGGTTGTTGATATCTTGTATAGCTACTAGCTTTATAGCTTGTGAACAGAACGATGCTACTGATACTCAAGATACTACTACTCAATTAGAAGAAACTACTATATTAGAATCTGAAACCACTGAAGAAGATGTTGAATCTTTTGAAAGTGAAAGTTCTAATGAAGAAAATCAAAATCTCGACCTAATGGCTATAGTAGATGAGATTACATCTAAAGAAGAGTGGGCTAGTTTAGCTCAGATTGAAGATGATGACCTTATAAATGAATACTTTACGTTAGAACCTAGCAACTCTAACTACAAACAGCTATTGGTTATGCAATGTCCTATGAGTGCCGTAATAGCTGAAATTATATTGATTCAAGCCGAAGATACCGACTCGGCTATGCAAGATTTACAGGCTCGTAAGGATAAGCTTATCAATACCGATACATACTACCCCGAACACAAAGAGATTGCAGAAAGTAGCATTATAGGTTCTTATGACGATTTAGTATACTTTATAGCTGGTGAAAATGCCGAGAACAGTGAAAAAATTTTAACGGACTACTTAGATAGTCTAAGTTAGATATGTTATTAAGATATACCATTCCTATCTTTAAATAAAATAGAGAGGTATCCATTGGAGAATATGTTCAATGGATACCTTTTCTATATTGACTTTTATTGACATTAATGTTACACTATATTACAGTGACTATAACTTACAGAAAGGAGATTTTCTCACCTATGATTAGTTTACATACTGAAATAATTGGTTCTACTATGGTTTTAGATATTCATGGTATGACCGTTCAACAAGCAAAGAAAGAGATACTATCGATACTAAAAAACTGTCCAAAGAACGTAAAACAGATAGATGTTATCCACGGTTATAACAGCGGAAAAGCATTGCAACAGTATGTACGTTCTATAAAACATTTTAAAGTGGATAGGTCTATAATAGGCTTAAACGAGGGAAAAACTATCTTAATATTAAAATAGTACATATTTTAGTTATTTTCCCCAAAAGCGAAGTATAATATTTGTATATTTTTAATATTGACTTCTTTTAATCTTTATGATATACTACACAATAGTGATATTGAGGAAAATCGTGTAGCTTAGAACGTAAATCTAGTTTATGTTATAGCTACACGTTTTTTTATACTATCCTATTTGATGCATCAAAAAAATTTTAATATATCTTAAAAAAATTTATGAACTTTAAGACTATTTTAAGATTATTATTATATAATATTAACCGTGATGATAAAGATATTTAAGTTGTATTATTAATCGGTTAATAAATATTTTATAAAG
>JAJQGV010000164.1:2703-4004 GCA_021200215.1 Ruminococcus sp.
GTTTAGGAGGATTTTAAAAATGAACAGTTTGAAAAAAGTACTTGTTGGAATCGTGACTTTAGGTGTAGTTTCTACAATGTCTAGTGGCGTATTTGCCTCTGAAATAGATGATTTACTTGATATAGGTATTTCTATCGGCGAAAGTAATATCAGTGATTCCTTAGCTGAAAGTCTACAAAACTACAGAAACTTACTTGAACAGTTAGAAACTGCTGAAAAGGATATCGACAACATTAAAGAACAACTCGATGCTGAAAAATATAACTCCACTAAATGGAATGAGTTGAAAGATAAACTCGATGAGGCTACTAAGTACATAGAAAGCATTAAACAAGAAATAGAAGATGTTAAAGAGATTATAAACAACATTAAAGAAAACAACTATAATGTTGAAATTGGCACTAGTGATATAACCGTCGGTGACAGTGACAAGTACAATACACATGGTCACCATAGTCATAACGACTTTAGAGAAAGTTCTTGGGAAAGTTCTATATCCTCAAACTTTATATTCTCAAGCAATAAGAAGTTTAAAGATAAGAAAAACTCTGAACTAAAAACTCAAATTTTAGACCTAATGGATACATACTCCGAAAGTGAAGTATACATCGCTGATGGCACTGAAGAATGGTGGTCAGAAAGTAAGCATCTACTAAGTGTAAAAATCACTGGTGAGGAAGAGTATGAAGTAAAGTTTAATCCTATAGAGACTGATGGCGAACTTACATCTTGCTATATGTATATCCTTGCAAGTGATGGTACTATCACTGAGGGATACTTTATATCTGCAGATGACTATACTTCCCTAAAACAATCTTTAAGCAGTGCTTTCCTAAGCGATAACGTAGTAGCTCACAGAAATAACATTGAAGATTTTGATGAGTTTGTACAGTACATTGAAGATACTTATAAAGACCAAGATGACTACTTCTTTGATGTAGATGGAAACGGCAAAGTTGCTTCTAATGATTTACTTCAAAATAAAAAGTATCTACTAGGTTTAAGCGAGGATATTGGCAACTACGATTCTAACAACGATGGCAAAGATACTAGTAGCGACCTACTACAACTTAAGAAGAAACTCTTAGGTACACTATAATAATAAAGTTAAGTATTCATATTATTACTGCTTTTCAATAGAATAGAGAGGTATCCATTGGGAATTCGTTCTGTGGGTGCTTTTCTATTTTTATTTTCATTATGAAAGTATATTAATAGACCTACTAAAAAAAAAAAGAAATTATGTTCCGACTATTGACAAAATAGAAAAATTATGTTAGACTTATAATGATATATTGAGA
>JAJQGV010000114.1 GCA_021200215.1 Ruminococcus sp.
ATAATATTATATAATATTATACTATTCCATCAAAGAAAAGTCAATTATTTTTGTGTATAATATTCTAAGCTATATTATTGGTGAAAACCACAAAAAAAGGTGGAACATCTAAAAGGGTGTTCCACTAATATATATTTATAACTAATATTTCTGAACTAAATCTTTTTGAATTATCTTGTCTTGTATCTCATTATCGTTTTTCATCTGTTTAGATATGATTAAGAACATTGCAAGTGCTATCAACAGTGATACTAAATCGGCGATAGGTTGAGCGTATATTATTCCTTGCAATCCAAAAAGTTTACTTCCTATTAATATTACTGGCAAGAATACAAAACCTTGTCTGCTTATGGATAGTATTAAAGATGGAATCGCTTTTCCCATAGCTTGGAATGAGAATGAGAATACAAACATAATACCTATTAATGCTCCTGATAGCATTAAAGCTCTAAGCATCTGTACACCAAAGGCTACTACGTTTTCATCTTCTATGAAGATTTCTACTATATTTTCGGTAAATAAAAGATATATTAAAGTCAATATAGTTCCAATAGCCACATTTACAATCATAGCAAAGTTCATAACGTTTTTCATTCGCTTGTAGTTTCCAGAACCGAAGTTATATCCTACTAGAGGTTGTATTCCAGCACCTAAACCTAGTTGTAGCATAACTACTAGCATATTAGCTTTCATTGCTACGCCCATACCAGCGATAGCATTATCGCCATAAGAGTATAGGAATCTGTTTAGTATTATGTTAGATAAACTCATAAGTACATTATTTAAAGATGCAGGTATACCTATTAAGAGTACACCTTTAACTATCCTTTTGGTGGTGAAGTCCTTAGGCGATATGGATAGTATGGTATTTCCCTTAATGAAGTATATTATATAGAATATCACTGAGCAGATGTTTCCTATTACTGTGGCAATAGCTGCACCAGTTACTCCCATGTTTAAGGCTATAATCATAATTGGGTCTAAGATTATATTTACTACTGTACCTATCATCATACCTGCCATAGATATCTTTGCGTTGCCTTCACCTCTTACTATGTTTCCAAACGCATAGGATAGAACTATGAATATAGTTCCCATAAAGAGATATTTTAAATACTCTCTTGCATATTCTATAGTACCCTCAGAAGTTCCTATTAGCGTTAGTATGGGGTTCATAAAGCAAAAAAATAGAACCATCATTATTGCACCAGCAATGATAGCACCATAGAAACAGAAGCTTGATATATTCTTTACCTTATTCCTATTGCCTTGCCCTAACGCCCTCGATATGAATGAACTTCCTCCTATACCGAATATGTTACCTACAGCCATTATTATCGTAAATATTGGAGTGGCTAACGAAACCGCTGAAACTTGATTGGCATCGTTAGTTTGACCTACAAAGAAAGTATCTGCCATATTGTAGAATATGGTTACTAACATACTTAACATAGTAGGAGTTGCTAACGTAAATACGGCTTTAGGAACACTGTACTTTTCAAATACATCAATGTTATTTTTCATCGATATTGTACCTCCTAAAAGATTATATATTTTTAATTTTTTCGCACAATTATAATTATACAATCTTTTTGAGATAAATGCATTAACATAAATCGCATGATTTAAGGTGGTGAATACTATGTTTTTTTGTGTATCTTCTACAATAGATTATCTCATGGAATAGTGTGCGTTTAGGAATGCGTTAGAGTATCTAACTAAATCGTTTAGAGAGATATCTTTACGTATTAATAGTTCTAATAGTAGCATAGAGGTTTGGCAATCTGTGGATACTGTACATACCGTTTCTATAGTATGGTTTTCATATGATGTCTTTTCTACCTCTATATCGTATATTACTATGTTTCCAACATCTCGACCTAAGAGTTTATATGTAGTATCCTTGTGTACTTCTTGATATATTACACTCTTCATAGATAAAAATCCTCCTTAAAAAGTAGTAAACATATTATATCATATACACAATGTCAAAAATAGGCAGATTTTGAAATCTGCCTATTAAATATATTAGAATCTAAAATCTCGTTCACCGTTTTTTATACGTTCAAAGTACTCATCGAACTTAGCTTTAGTAGTAGGGTTAGCAATGTTTTGTCTTTCCTTGGCAATAACGTCAAATGCGAGTTGTTTAAACTCATCGTCGCCGTAGTCAAGGACGTATTCTGTAAGTGTCAACATAGCATTAGGTAGACAGTAGTTACAGATATCTCCCGACTTTGCGAACTGCATAAACCTATCGCCAGTTCTACCAGCTCGATAACACGCAGTACAGAAACTTGGAATGTAACCGTTCTTAAGGAGCATCTTAAGTACTTCAGATTCAGAACGCTCGTCTGCTACCTTAAATTGAGCAGTGCTTTGGTCATCGCAAGAACTACTTGCATTAGAACCACCTCTTAGGACTCTATCGGCATAGCCACCTACTCCTGTACATGAGCCTCCACTAGTTTGAGATACTCCTAAGCCGATTATTTCATCTCTAAAGTCTGGAGCTTCTCTAGTAGATATGATGATTCCCGTATATGGAACAGCCACTCTTAATACTGCTATTATGGTTTTAAACTGTTCATCGGAAACTATGTTAGTAAATAGTGATAAGTCTACACCCTCAGCATATTTAACTCTAGGAATAGATATGGTATGTGGCCCTACTCCGAAAGTATCCTCAAGATGTTTAACGTGTAACATAGTGCCAATTATTTCATACTTGTAATCATATAGACCATATAGAACACCTATACCTACATCATCTATGCCACCTTGCATAGCTCTATCGTGAGCAGTAGTATGATATTCATAGTTACTCTTTGGTCCTGATGGGTGAAGTCTTTCATAGGTTGGCTTATGATATGTTTCTTGAAATAGTACATAAGTACCAATACCAGCCTCTTTTAATTTTTTATAGTTTTCTACGGTAGTACTAGCTATGTTTACATTTATTCTGCGAATCTCACCGTTGCCGTTTTTAGTAGCATAGGCAGTTTTCATACATTCTAGAATATAGTCTATAGAGCAGTTAATATCATCTTCACCTGCTTCCATAGCTATACGTTTATGTCCCATAGATTCTATAGCACGACATTCATTAGCTACCTCTTCTTGAGTTAGTTTCTTTCTTTTAATACAAGAACCAGTATGATATCCACAATACTTACAGCCATTTACACAGTAGTTAGATACATATAATGGTGCAAACATTACTATTCTTTTACCATAGATTTGTTCTTTAATCTTTCTAGCAAGTTTGAAAATCTTTTCCCTAAGGGTTGAGTTTTCAGTATTCTCACAAGCGTGTATTAACACAGATACTTCTTTATAGTTTAATCCTACAAGAGTTTCTGCTTTCTGTAAGATTGAATCTATTAGTTGTACATTGTTTTCGTTCTCTTTGCCATAGGCTAGAGTATCCATAATTTCATCGTGGCAGATAAACTCTTCTGCCTTTTCTGATTTGCTGTTAAACATTAAAAATATTACCTCACAATCCAATTTAACATACTATAATATATTATACATCTAAAAGATAACATAGTCAACATAAAACTTTAAAATTCTACCATTTTGTTGTGTAACTTCCACAATTAGAAGCTTGAACCGTTTTCTAAGTTACAGTTACTATTACAGCATATTGAACGTTGTGCCGATATGGTTTCTAAGGTATCACCTAGTTGAACTGTCATTGCAGAAAATATTTCCAATTCTTCATCTGTGAGTTTCTGTGATAGAACGTTCGCCAATGCCGTAACTAGAGTAGTCAACTCACATGGATTCATGTTACATACTTCCATTGTGTATATCACCTCCAAAATACATCGATACTATATTAATAC
>JAJQGV010000001.1 GCA_021200215.1 Ruminococcus sp.
GAATATAACTATATTTCCTACCGAGAATAATGCTATACAAGAACTGAATAACATCTTTTTAGCACTATCTAAAGGTGATGTTTCATACAGAGTTAATGGCGATAAGGTTGGAAGTTAATGTGAACTTTATATATTTTACAACTATTTTTTAGGAGATGATTTTTATATGTGGATTTGTACTAAGAACAATCAAATGGTAAACATGGATAAGATTACATACCTTTATATCGAAAAGGGTAAGGACTATTACGATGATAATGCCGTATTAAAAACTTATCAATATATATTTGCTGACAATAACAAGATTATTAAGTTGGCTAGTGAGGAAGACGCTATAAAAGAATTAGAAAACATTAAAGTTTCATTGAACGATGGTAGTGCTATATACCAATCTAATGGTATGGATATGTTAGAAGATGAACATGGAAATCTTATTGATTAGTAGGCATAGAACTATTAAGTTCTATGAAAGGAGGTTACATCTTTTTGTTTAAAGGTATAAACGTTACCGTTAAGGGTAGAAGTCATGAAGAAAATGGTACGGTATGTCAAGATAGTTCTGGTCACGTTACATATCCAGACTATGCTATTAGTATAGTTGCAGATGGTCATGGTAGTAAAAAACATTTTAGAAGTGATGTTGGCTCTAAGTATGCCGTAGCATCTACTATAGAAACTATTTCGGAGTATATGGCTGACTTCGATGCTTTTACTAAGGTTTTTAAATCCTGTCCTAATAAGATTCTCTCTATGATACAAAAGAGCATAATATCTAAATGGAACGATAAGATAGTTCAACACCTTAAGGATAACCCTATTACGGAACAAGAAAAATCACCATTTACCGAGCAAGAGTTTAATGATATAAAGATGGAATCTTATTACGGTACTACTTTAATAGTAGCAGTTATGTGCAAAAATTACTCCTTTGGATTACAAATCGGTGACGGTAGCTTAGTAGTAATAAATGAAATGGGTGAGGTTGAAATGCCTATAGTAGATGAT
Source organism: Ruminococcus sp. (assembly GCA_021200215.1). Classification (GTDB taxonomy): domain Bacteria; phylum Bacillota; class Clostridia; order Oscillospirales; family Ruminococcaceae; genus UBA5884. The sequence goes on from JAJQGV010000001.1 coordinate 1,006, forward strand.
GAAACACACCCTGCTAACGTTACGGCGTCTATGTGTAACTCTAATGCTATAGACCTATTCGATAGTTTCTATACGTTTACTAGACCTACTGCTCTATTAGTATCTACCGATGGATTGTATACATCTTTTGCAAGTAGAAATGGCTTTGAGGAGTATAATCTTATAACTGTGTCTATGATGGAAAACTTTGAAAGTGCTGAAAATGCTATACAATCTAATTTGGAAAAACGAACTAAGTATGGTAGTCGTGACGATATTTCATTATCCATAGTGTTCGATAAGCGTTGCAGAGATTCTCGTCAAGGGCTGATAGAAAGCTCTTTGGAACATATGAAAAAATCTGCTAAGGTTGAAAAAGCTCGTCAAGTAGCTATGAGAAGAAAACAGCAGTTGAAGAGTTCTCAAGAGTTAGCCGAAGCAGAAGATGAATCTTAAGACAAATAAAGATGTGAACGTTAAAGTATTAGCGTTCACATCTTTGTTATTATAGCGTATTTCTATTCTGTAGTTGTATCTGTAAAAGATGTATCTTCCAAAGAAGTATCTGCGATAGTAGTTTCCTCGGTAACATTTTCTTCAGATATAATATTTTCTAACAGCATAAACTCTCTGTCATCTAGTTCAATAGATAGCCAACTTTCTAACCTTGTATAGTTATCTAGGGACATCTTTTCTTCAACCGATAGTATTACTATTATGATATCTTCGGTTTCGGAGTCGGCATAGTCATTTATGTATCCAATATAACAGTCTTTAACTTGTGGATATAATGAACGTATAGATTTTGAAATCTTTTCGAGGTCTATAGTATCCGTAGTTTCCTCACTAGAGGTATCTTCTCCAGATATATCAATTCCACTCATAAACTCTTTAAACGATGCTATATCTACATTGTTGTTAATTAGACTCTGTACTAACTCTTTTAGCTTTTCATTATCCACATTGGCGTTAGTTTGGGTTTGAGTAATCTTTAATGACATACCTTCAAGATTATAGTCAGCTAGTTGACTTTCTAAATCATCTATAGTCTTGTTATCTATGGTTTCACCTAATAGAGCAACCTCAATAGTATTAGTTTCCTCATCTATGCTACTCTGTATAACTTCAGTATTAGGAAAGTTAAAACATTCTTGTATGTAGGTATCCACACGACTTTCCTTTATGCTAGTCAATGTGGTTTGATACGCTAGATATATGCTAGGTATTACAGTTATACACGCCATAACTAATAGTTGCTTATGGACTCTCTTTCTTGCCCTATGCGATAGGTTTTTATGTTCTGGAGTCTTTATTATCTTTAGTATTATTATGGTACTCATACAGATAAAAAAACTATTTATAAAAAATAGATACATTGCCCCTGCAAAAAACTGCCAAGAACGTATTGATAGTCCATAACCTGCTGTACATAGTGGGGGCATTAAAGCTGTAGCTATAGCGACTCCAGGTAGTACGTTGCTTTTTTCTTGTCTAGTAGTGCCTATTATTCCAGCTAAACCCCCAAAGAATGCAATTAGAACGTCCCAAATGGTGGGATTCGTTCTAGCTAGTAGTTCTGAGTGTGCCGTAGATATAGGTGAAATAGTAAAGTATATAAATGAAGTTATTAAACTTATGACAACTTGCAATAAGAGTCTAACCAAGAACTGTAAAGCCGATTTAATATCATTAGTAGCTATACAGTAGCCTACAGCCATAATACTTCCCATAAGTGGAGATATTAACATAGCTCCAATTATGACTGCTGTAGAGTTCATGTTTAGCCCTATAGATGCTATAAATATTGCCAACATCAATACACATAGGTTAGTGCCTCTAACTAGTCCACCGCTTAATATACGTTCTCGAATAGTATCGCTGTCGGCATTATCATAACTCAAGCTGAAATATTCTGAAACGTAACCTGCAAGACTCTTTCTCAATCGATATCACTCCCTACTTAAGATTATCCCTTGTTGATTAAAAACTTTAGATAAGCATTAATAAACCCATCTATATCACCGTCCATGACCGCTTGAATGTTACCATTCTCAAACCCAGTACGATGGTCTTTAACTAGTGTATATGGCATAAACACATATGAACGTATTTGAGCACCCCAAGCTATCTCTTTTTGAACACCCTTTATATCTTCAATCTTATCAAGGTGTTCACGTTCTTTAATCTCAATCAGTTTGGAACGGAGCATCTTCATAGCGTAATCTCGATTTTGAAATTGACTCCTCTGTGTTTGGCACGATACTACTACTCCAGTAGGTATATGAGTTATTCTAATAGCAGATTCTGTCTTATTGATATGTTGTCCACCCGCACCACTTGAACGGTAGGTATCTATCTTTAGGTCCTCGGGGCGAATATCCACCTCGATAGTATCATCTATTTCAGGCATAACCTCAACCGCCGCAAACGATGTATGACGTCTACCAGATGCATCAAAAGGGGAGATTCTAACCAACCTATGGACTCCCGCTTCAGACTTTAAGAATCCGTAAGCATTTTCACCTTCAATTAGTATAGATGCACTCTTTAATCCTGCCTCATCGCCGTCTAAGTAGTCTAATAGTTTAACCTTAAAGTTATGACGTTCTGTCCAATGGTTGTACATTCTGTATAGCATTTCAGCCCAATCTTGAGCTTCTGTGCCACCTGCTCCAGCATGAAAGGTTACTATAGCGTTCTTACTATCGTATTCGCCACTTAGTAATGTAGATAGTTTAATGTTTTCTAACTCTCTTTTAAATAGGTTAAACTCTTCTAATATTTCATCTGTAATACTATCATCGTTTTCTTCAATAGCAAGTTCCACCATAGTGATAGTATCTTCTAG
>JAJQGV010000028.1 GCA_021200215.1 Ruminococcus sp.
GAGTAGTTCTCTAACCATAGTTTTATCATAGTACTTTATTGAGATATCCTTTGCGAGTTCAATAACGTACTTTCGGATACTATTTTTAATGCGTTCCTCTGAAAATCTGCAACCCTTTCCGCCCTCGTATAGATTTATCTTAAAGGTTTCCTTGTATAGGTCACCTATCTTACACTTAGATATTTTAGGTATTGTCATAACCTCGTCTAATATTTCGGAGAGTATTCTATATAGCTGTTCCGATATATCCTCGTCTATTCTGTCGATGTTATCTATAGTAGTCTTTAGATTTTGAATCATAGCTTCAGCTTGAGATTTTAAACTCTTAAGCCTATCAGCAAAGTCTTGAACTTCCATGTGATTCCTTTTAACTATGGCATTATTCTTTATGGTATACTTTATCTGTTCCGATATTTTTAAGTTATCCACACCACTAGAAATTCTCTTAATTGAGTTATTTACTTCGTTAAGAGCAGATTTATATTCACTAGTAAGTTGATTATACTTAGTAGTCATATCGTGAAAGTCAATTCTTTTTGAACCATCGCAAGGTAGATTCATATCGAGATTTTTTTCCAAACAGAAGAACTTATATAGTTCACTTTGAACCATACTTCTATGATATGTAGTTTCTACCTCCAATTTTTGATTGTACAGATTTTTCAATCTATCATCTATTAAATTTTTCTCATTGCAGACCTCATCTAAGGCAGTTTCAACATCGTTGATAGTATACTCTCTGTAGATATCATATTGAGAATCTTCAGCATTAAGCCTTTCATCGAAACGTGATATATATATTTCTAGGGCATTATTTTGAGATATCATGAAAGCACTCTGTTCTTTAAGAAGTTTTTCAGCACTTTGGATATCTGCTCTACACTTTTCTATGGTAGTATCATCGAAAGGTATTAAGCCATCGAAGGCATTATATAGTTCAGCAAAGTCGACCTTAGAAAATATATTACGGGATTTAATACTCTTTAGTAGTTCAAGTAGTATAGACTTAAGTTCGTCAGGACTTTCAAACTTAGAATTACTTTTTAAATTTCTAAACTGTCTAACTAGTAGTTCAAGATTCTTTTCGTCTATAGGTGGAGTAACACCATCGGTAAAGCCTTGAACTTCTGCAAGATATCCTTGATACGTTGCAATACTACCTTTTTGATACTCATAGTCTGACTGTAAAGAAGATATCTTAGACTGTATGGATACCAACTCTAATTGATTATCCTTAATATCCACACAATAGGAAGATAATTTTTTATCCTCATTGGTAATAGAGATTTGATTCTTATGGCTTTCACCTATCAACTTAATTAACTCATCTAGCAAAGATTTCTTACTTTCTGCCATAGATAGTTCTTCCTCTAGGATAGATATACTTTTAGTACAACTATCCAACTGTTTCATATCTGTAGTTAAAGAGTCCTTAGTATCTTTAAGGGTAGTATTTAGAGCATCTAACTTAGAGGTATTAGAGTCCAGTGTATTTATCAAATTTTCAACCACATCAAAAGAGTACATACTTACATGGGTAATGATTCTGTTGCATAGTATTTGTATGTTGTTGTATTCAGTACGAAGTTTTTCTATCTTATGTTTATCAGTTAAAATCTGTTGATTGTACTGTTCTATTTTTAAAGCACTATCCATCATAGATTTGTAATAATCGGCATTACGAGTTAAGAATAGCATCTCAGAGAATGTAAGCTTATTTATATTTCTAATAGTATCATATGGCATTATTACGAAGTTTTCTTTTAGAACCTCTTCAGGGACTACTTTCCTACCGTTCTTTATATTCAAATAGTCTTTATCAGATACTATTACTACTTCAGCCAATGCTGGAAACTTTTCCAATAGTTTAATATTTCCAATACCCTGTAAGACTTCCGAGCCGAAACAAGCAGTTTCCAACTCACCTTGTAATAATTCCAAGGCATCGTAGCGACGTTTATCTCTAAGCATACCGTACTTTTTAATTATAGATATGTTATCCTTGCAACTTTGAATCTCATCAGTAAGCTTAGATATATCTCTGTTAATTTCATACTGCCTAGATTTTAATTCATTGTATCTGTTTTCAAACTCAAACTCTTCAACGCCCAATTCTGACTTTAAAGACTTAACCTCATCTTCGTACTTAAGTTTTTCATTAGAGTTTATTTTTACTAAAGCTTCAAGTTCATCAACGGAATTTTCAAGCATAGATATACTATTATTCTTCAAGGATATATTAGAATCTAAACTCTGCTTAGTGAACCTTAAGTCATCTAATTTAGATTTAAAATCCTTGATGGTATCTACTACGGAGAATAGTTCCTCACTTTCAAGTAGAGAGTCACCATATCGTTTAAAGTTAGAGAGTCTACCTTGAATATCCTCAATAGCAATAAGTTGATTGGTTAATTCTTCCGACCAACCTCTAATGTTATCCTCACAAGATGTTGACATAGTCTTCAATCTGCCTATGTTCTGCATACAACTTGAATACTCTTCGCTTAGTTCAGATATTCTATCTTGTACATATTTCATTTCATATTGAGTTTTTTTTAGTTGCATCTGAGAAATTTTTTCTATAGTGTTAGCATACATAGATATATTTTCACTGTAAGTATTGCCTTTAGGCATACTAATCATAGCTAAGAAGTTTTCAATCTTTTTGTATTCAAGTATGCTGTTAGTACCCAACATTCTGTTCAGTTTAGATTCCAACTCTTTGACGTTGTTTTCACATTGAATATAGTACTTTTCAGCCTTACTCAATTTTTCTTGAGTATCCAACACATCGAGTTCTAACTTTCTAGTAATAAGATATTCTGCGTTTTCATCGAGAGTCTTACACCTTTCAGAGTTCTCATCTATGGCAGTAGATATTTCTTCTAAACGTCCACTTAAAGAGATTACATCGTTAGAAAAGTTTACATACTGTTTAGAGTACTCTCCTAAGAACTTTTGATACTTTACAAAACTTTGACGATGTTTTTTATAGGTAGCCATAAAAGTATCTACCATATCTATAATCTTTTGATACTCATCTAATTCAGTTTCAAAGTTTCTAAGTTCGCTCAAACTCTTAGACTTCTCTAATAGCGACTGTGCTAATATAGAAATATCATCTTCGGAGTTATTTTCTAACTTAGATACGTTCTTTTTCTCATCTAAAGCAGATATAGTATTGGGAATAATAAAGTCAGTTAGTAATCCTTGTTGAGTGCTACAATTTTTTTCAAAGTACTGTTGTATAAAATTTTCAGTCTGATTAATATTCATTAGGAATCTAAACACTTGACTATATATTCCAAACCTTTTAAGGTACTGTACATACTCATCTGTAGAGTTGTCGAACGTAGTAATCTTAAATGTGTTGTTTTCACGTTGAGATTTTTCTGCAAGAAGTTTCTTTAAATCGCCTATAGATATAACCTTACCATTAGAGTTTATATTCAAAGTTTCCACACTTAAATGATTCTCTGCTAGATTAAATCCCTCGATTACATAGTTAAAGACGTTTAAAGAGTTAAAGACATCTTGCGATTTACTAACTGCAAAACCTAAGCATAGGCTATCATAGTCATGGTCATTGGATAGCTTAAAACATGATATAGTATGCATAGTAGTCTTAGGTGGAACGTTGTCGAATAGAGTTTTAATAGTCTTGTTGCCATCGAAAGAGGAGTTTGGCAATACTGTCTGAAATAGCATCTGAACTGCTAGAGTCTTACCACCACCATTCTTAGCATCTATTAGAGTATTTTCCTCATCTAGGTTGAAAGTAACATCAGGATACACTATAGTATTATTATTAGCTCTAACGTTTACC
>JAJQGV010000151.1 GCA_021200215.1 Ruminococcus sp.
AATTAATCTAGTGGATTTTTTTTTTGAAAAATTCCAAAAATCTCTTGACATTTAAATATTAATATGATATCATTTAGATATCAAATATAAATCAATCGATTGGTAAACATTTTTAGGAGGATTTTTATGGGTATAAAAGATAATATGGTTGAAGAAAAAGAGTTAAAAGCTACAAATGGTCTAGGAGTATTAATCTTAACTATACTATTATACATATTAGCAATAGTGGGATTAATCATCTGTGGAGTAAATAGTATCTTTGTTGGTGTTGTAATATGTGGTATATACTTATGTATCGGTTGGATTTTTTGGCTTGGTATTAAAGTATTAAATCCAAATGAGGCATATGTGTTGACCCTATTCGGTAAGTATATAGGAACTCTAAAAAATGAGGGTATATTCTTTGTAAATCCGTTCTGTAGTGCAGTAAATCCAACTGCAGTAGCTGGTACTTCCTCTAAAGAAGGTCAAACTACATATACTACTGGTAGCAAGAAGATATCTTTAAAGGCTATGACCTTAGACAACAACAAGCAAAAGATAAACGATGAAATGGGAAATCCTATTGAGGTAGGAATAGTAGTAATTTGGAAGATTAAGAATACCACTAAGGCAGTATTCAATGTCGATAATTTTCAAGAGTTCGTATCCATTCAAGCAGATTCTGCACTACGTGACGTTATTAGAAAGTATCCTTATGACGTTACTGACGAAAAGGATACTATATCTTTAAGAGGTTCATCTCAAGAGATTGCCGACGAGATACAGAGAGAACTTCAAGGTCGTGTAGAAGTCGCTGGTATAGAAGTATGCGAGGCTAGAATTACTCATCTAGCATATGCACCAGAAATAGCCTCTTCTATGCTACAACGTCAACAGGCTACAGCTATCATAGATGCTAGACAGAAGATAGTTGAAGGTGCAGTGGGTATGGTAGAAATGGCTCTTGATAAACTTTCAGAAAATCAAGTTTGTGAATTGGACGAAGAACGAAAAGCTGTTATGGTAAGTAATCTGTTGGTTGTACTATGTGGTAATAAAGATGCTCAACCTATAGTAAATAGTGGAAGTATATATTAAATTAATTTGACATTCTTCTATATTTAAGGTATAATAGTCTAGTAAGTAGGTGATGTTTTGGCAGAGAGTAAGAAACAAGTTCCTTTAAGATTATCGGCAAAACTTTATGCCGAACTATCCGAATGGGCAGAGAATGATTTTCGTTCTGTAAACGGTCAAATAGAGTACCTTTTAACTGAGTGCGTTAAGTATAGAAAGAGAAAGTCGAAATATAATAGTAACGTTGAAAAGTTTATTAGTGACGAAGATACTTAAAAAAGATACTGCTTTTCAAACTATGAAAAGCAGTATCTTTCTATCCAAATACATATTGATACGTTACTCCAAACCATTCACGAACGAAATACGTTGGCACTAAGTACCACGATGTATTAGCCGATATGCTATAGGTTTTAAAGTCTAGTTTTTTGGCTATCATTGATGCCCTTAACTGATGATATCCATCGGTGACTACGGTAATAGAATCTGTAGGTAAAGAGAGTTCTTCAAGAATCTGTTTTGAGTACTTAAAGTTTTCATAGGTACTAGTAGATTTATCTTCCATGATAACCCTACTTTCTGATATCCCTTTATTAACTAGATACTCTTTCATACATTGTGCCTCGGATATCTGTTCATCTGAACCTTGTCCCCCTGAAACTATTGCAATGGTTTCAGGATTTTCTATTAGATATTCGTATGCAGTATCTAAGCGACGCTTTAGCATTAAACTTGGTTGAGTCCCCTTTACTTTACAACCTAACACTATTATATTACTAGGTTCACTAGGATAGTTATTCATTTTATATACCATAGCTACCGATATTATTACGGCTAACAGCATACACAAAATTATCAAAATTGATACTATGCTTACTGTAACCTTTCCAACAGAGTTTTCTTTAATCTTTTCTATTATGATTGTAAATCTGTTATTGAATGTAAAGATTAAAAATCCTAATATGGATACTATCGTTCCTACTATGTTCCCTAGATTTATAACCTCTAAAAACATTGGACTAATAAACAAAAATATTAAGGCTAAAAATATTATACAAAAGCACACTCTTAAAGGTGTGCTTTCTATATGAGTTAGTAAGCTAATCATTATTAATCTATACTTTTTAGAGCTTTAGCTAGTTGGTCTGGACATGATGTACCTTTTATTCCACATTGAGTACCCTCAAGCTTAGAGATAACATCATCAATCTTCATGCCCTTAACTAGTGAGCCTATTCCTTTTAGATTTCCATTACAACCACCTACAAATGATACACTTTCAATAGTGTTAGTATTCTCATCATATTCAATAGTAATCTGTCTTGAACACACTCCTTTTGGAGTGTAAGTTATAGTTTTCATAGTTAAAACTTCCTTTCTAATAGTCATTAATTATTAATCTTAGCAACTCCCGACTTAATACCAGCTTCAGCGACTGCCTCAGCGACTGCCTTAGCAACACTTCTGTCGAAAGCGTTAGGTAGAATATTATCCACAGAGAGTTCACTATCTGGGACACAGTTTGCGATTGCATACGATGCCGCCATCTTCATTTCCTCATTGATATCAGTAGCACGAATCTTTAATGCTCCCTTGAATATTCCGGGGAAAGCTATAACGTTATTCACTTGATTAGGGAAATCAGAACGACCAGTACCTACTATAAAAGCACCCGATTCTTTAGCTAAATCAGGCATGATTTCAGGAGTTGGATTTGCCATTGCAAATATTATTGGCTTATCGTTCATAGATTTAATCATATCTTGAGTAACTAGGTTTGGCTTAGATACTCCAATGAAAGCATCAGCACCTACCATAGCGTCAGCTAGTGAGCCTTTTTTATGATATTTATTAGTAACCTTAGCCATTTCATAATGTGATGGGTTTGTAAATTCATCACCATCGCAGATGATACCGTTAATATCTACCATTATTATGTTGCCCATACCCATAGTTATAAAGTGCTTAGCTATAGCACAACCTGCCGCACCTGCACCATTTATTACTAGTGTCATATCTTTAAACTGTTTATTAGCAACCTTAGATGCGTTTAACATACCTGCACTAGTAACTATAGCTGTGCCATGTTGGTCATCATGGAATACTGGTATATCTAACCTTTCTTTCAACTTTTTTTCTATTTCAAAGCATCTAGGAGCAGAAATATCTTCAAGGTTTATACCGCCAAAGCTACCAGAAATCAATTCAACGGTTCTAACTATCTCATCAACGTCTTTAGAGTTTATACAGATAGGAAAAGCGTCAACATCTGCGAACTCTTTAAATAAGGCACACTTTCCTTCCATAACAGGCATAGATGCCAATGCCCCTATATCGCCTAAACCTAGTACAGCAGTACCATCGGTTATTACTGCAACTAGATTATGTCTTCTAGTGAGTTCATAGCTTAAATCTGGATTCTTTTCAATCTCCAAACAAGGCTGTGCAACCCCTGGGGTATATGCGTTTGAAAGTTCCTCACGGCTATTTATTGGCGTTCTTGAGATTACTTCTATCTTACCTTTCCATTCTTTGTGCTTTAATAGAGAGCTTTCCATTATGTTCATGGGTATTCAAGTCCTTTCGATTTAAAAATTTTCTTTAGTTAATTATACACCTTATCCTTTTAGGTGTCAACCTTGTTAATGTCACCGATTTTTAATACAATGATATATTAGAAAATATAATGGTTATATATATATAAATATAGTAATAT
>JAJQGV010000147.1 GCA_021200215.1 Ruminococcus sp.
CTAATGTCAATAGAAAATTAGCGTTTAAAAGCTATTTTGTGAAATTTGTATAATTTTAGAAAGGAATTTTGTATGTTTTATGACAATTTAAAAAAAGAGTGTGAAAAGCAAGGGACTACAATTTCAAAAGTAGTAGTAGAATGTGGAGGAAAAACAGGAAGTATCGATGGTTGGAAAAAAGGAGCTATGCCAAATAGTAAAATTGTTATGCAATTGTCATTACGTTTAAACGTAACTACAGATTATCTTTTATTTGGAAGAACTCAATCTCAACAAGAGCAAACTTTTTCAAATAATAATACTACTGTTTCTCAGTTAAATGTTGGGGCATTAGGAAATAATTCTAATGGTCATGTAACCATTAGAACTAAACAAGAAAAATATGAATATGATGAGTTAACTCAAGAAATGATTTCTGCTTTTCAAAAACTATCTACATCAGAAAAAATAGAATTAATTCATTCTATTTATCAAAAAAGTAAATAGTTTATATCCCAACCAGTTGGTGTATAAACTTGGTTTGGTTGGTATATTGGTATATTAAATTTTAGAAGTTTCTATAAGATACTTTTAATTATTTTTATTGTGAAAATGCCTTAAAACCCGTAGGTACGTTATTTAAATGCTTTAGCTAAGTGAAGCGTTTTATAAAAGCAAAAAACCTCAAAGTTAGAGGTTTTCTCTAAAATCGAGGTTTTTATTTTGACACCAATATTTAACAGTTTAAAATATTTCAAAAATACCCACTGCTAAACCAACGTAAATTCGTGCTTTAACAGTGGGTATCCCATTTTAACCTACTTTAACCGCTATTATTCTTTTTTCCATTCTGCTTGTCTAATAACATTTGTATTCATGTAGATTTAAATCTATACCTTACTATTCCTCATCATTAGATTCTGGCATATCCCAGTTGTGCCAAACGTTTTGAACATCGTCATTATCCTCAAGATGTTCTAATAGTAGGTTCATCTTCTTTATGTGTTCCTCATCGGTTAGAGTAGTGTACGTAGCAGGAACTTGCTCAACCTCGGCAGATACTACCTTGTAACCCTTAGAAGTTAAACCCTCACGTAGTTGACTAACCATGTTTGGAGAGCATTCAATCTCTATAGTATCTTCTTCCATCGAGAAGTCATCAGCACCAAGGTCAAAGCATTCTTCCATGACGGTATCTTCATCAAGACCAGTATTTTCTAGCACGATTATACCTTTCTTAGAGAACATAAACGATACGCAACCTGTAGTACCTAAACCACTTCCAAACTTATCGAAGTAATGACGGATATCACCAGCAGTACGATTCTTATTATCGGTTAAGCATTCAACTATTATAGCCACACCGTTAGGGCCATAGCCCTCGTATACCATAGATTCATAGTTATTCTTATCGCCGTCACCCATAGCTTTCTTAATGATTCTGTCTATGTTGTCATTAGGAACGTTGTTAGCCTTAGCCTTAGCAATTAAATCTCTCAACTTAGAGTTATTGTTAGGGTCGCCACCGCCTTCCTTAATGCATACAGACATTTCCCTGCCTATTTTAGTGAAGATTTTAGCCTTAACGGCATCGGTAGCTTCTTTCTTTCTCTTGATATTGTTCCATTTTGAATGTCCTGACATATTAAAAATCCTCCTTGTAGATATTCCAGACTATAGAAAAAAGTTCGTCAATCCTTTTTTCATTGCCAATAAGGTATAGATATCCAAAAAGACTTTCCAAGCCAGTAGCCAATCTGTAGTCGGTTAAGTTAGCACTCTTAGGGGCATGGCACTTAGAGTTTTTGCCTCTTTTAAATACAGCTAATTCATCTTCTGAAAGCATATTGTGGTCAACAATGTACGTAATAGCCTTAGCTTGAAACGTAGCACATACTATTTCTACTTTCATATCGTGAAGTCTATCAATTCTCATATCGCCGTTAAGGATAATCTTTTGGCGAACCAATATTTCAAATACGCTGTCGCCTAAGAATGCCAAGGTTAAAGATGAGTAACCTTTAGCCTCTTGTATAGTCATATGTTGCATGGATATCTGCTCCTTTAATAAAGTAAAAGTTATTAATATATAAAATCGAATTGAAAACCTAAGATGTCTACGGTATCGCCCTCTTTTATGTTCATCTTTTCGAGCGAATCTATTATGCCACTGCTACGAAGTACCTTTTGGAAGTACTGTAGAGATGAATAGTCGTCCATATCTATGGTACGCATAATAGGTTCTAAGAATGGAGCGTCTACGAAGTAGATACCATCTTCTATGGCTATAGTAAACCTTTGTGCATCGTAGATGTTGCCTTGTAATTCTTCATCGGTTAAAGGTTCAGCCTCGAACTGTTTAATTGGTGGGAGAGTATCTAAGGTAGCGGAAACCTCATCTATTAGAGCCTTAATTCCCGAACGTGTAGCAGAGGATATTTCAAAGAACTTGTATCCTAAGTTTTCAACGTAGTTTTTAACTTCAGAAATCTGTTCAAGAGTTGCAATATCAGACTTATTACCTGCTACTATTTGAGGGCATTCAGCTAAATCTTGATTAAAGTTTCTAAGTTCCTTATTTATGGTATTAAAGTCCTCAATGGGATTTCTGCCCTCGCAACCAGAAACGTCTAACACATGGACTATTAGACGGCATCTTTCAACGTGACGTAAGAACTCGTGACCTAATCCGACACCTTCACTAGCACCTTCAATAAGCCCAGGAATGTCAGCCATCACAAAGGATTTTTCTTCTTCAACCTTTACCACTCCCAACACTGGAGTTAATGTGGTAAAGTGATAGTTAGCTATTTGAGGTTTAGCAGAACTTACCACAGATATCAATGTAGACTTTCCAACGTTAGGGAATCCCACAAGACCCACATCGGCTAAGAGTTTTAACTCTAAGGTTACGTTGAACCTTTCACCTACGAATCCTGGTTTAGCAAACTTAGGTATCTGTCTAGTAGATGTTGCAAAGTTCATATTGCCTTTGCCACCGTTTCCGCCCTTGGCGATTATATAAGGCTCGTCAGTGGATACGTCTGCTAAGATTCTCCCACTATCGGAGTCACGAACTACAGTACCACGAGGAACTTTAACTATCAAATCGGGAGCGTTCTTACCTGTACAACGTTTAGCACCACCGTTTTGACCTTTTTCAGCAAAAAACTTAGTCTTATACTTAAAATCTATTAGACTAGAGGTACTATCATCGGCGATAAATACAACGTTACCACCCTTTCCGCCGTTTCCACCATCTGGCCCACCTGATGCCACATACTTTTCACGATGGAACGATACTGCACCATCGCCACCGTCACCTGCCTTTATAGATATTCTTGCCTTATCGATAAACGTAGCCATGTATTATATAACCTCCTTGGGAATGTTTAATCTAGTTAGAACAGAATCCATCTAACGTATATACTCTTCATCGGAGTATTTAGAACAAAATCCCAAGCGAAATGCTTAGGATTTCTATTCCATATTTTTTAACTAGCAATCTGCCTGTTTAAACGTAACTATTGAACAGGATATACAGAAACTTTCTTTCTGTCACGACCAACTCTTTCAAACTTAACTGTTCCGTTAGTCTTAGCGAAAAGAGTATCATCTGAACCGATACCTACGTTTTCACCTGGGTGAATGTGTGTACCTCTTTGACGTACTAAGATGTTACCAGCCAATACGAACTGACCATCTGCTCTCTTAACGCCTAACCTCTTAGATGCGGAGTCACGTCCATTTTTAGTAGAGCCAACACCTTTTTTATGTGCAAAGAATTGCATAC
>JAJQGV010000016.1 GCA_021200215.1 Ruminococcus sp.
GTATAATTATATTTGATATATTTAGTATCGAAATTTTTAGTATAATACATAAGGAGATTTTTTTACAATGAACAGAAACTATAAAACTCAAATGGAAGCAGGTAAGAAAGGAATTATCACGCCTGAGATGGAAATAGTAGCTAAAAAAGAAAACATAGATGTTAATAGACTTCGTGAACTTGTAGCTTGTGGACAAGTTTGTATACCTGCAAATATATATCATAAATCACTATCACCAGAGGGTATTGGTACGGGATTAAGAACTAAAATAAATGTGAACTTAGGAATATCTGGTGACTGTAAAGACTACTCTGTTGAGATGCAAAAGGTAAAGATGGCTATAGATTTTAAATGTGAAGCCATTATGGATTTAAGCAACTACGGAAAAACTAATACTTTTCGTCAACAGTTAATAGATATATCCCCTGCTATGATTGGTACTGTGCCTATGTATGATGCTATTGGATACCTTGAAAAAGACCTATTAGAAATTACTGCTAAAGACTTCTTAAGTGTTGTAGAAGCTCATGCTAAACAAGGTGTAGATTTTATGACTATCCATGCTGGTATCAATAAGAAAAGTATCGAGGCTTTTAAACGTCAAGGTAGAAAGATGAACATAGTATCTCGTGGGGGTTCTCTACTGTTCGCTTGGATTGAAATGACTGGTAATGAAAATCCATTCTATGAATACTATGATGAAGTACTTGAAATTCTAAGAGAGTACGATGTTACTATAAGTCTAGGTGATGCTCTTCGCCCTGGTTGTATTGCCGACAGCACCGATGCGGGTCAAATATCTGAACTTATAGAACTTGGATATCTTACTGAATGTGCTTGGGCTAAAGATGTTCAAGTCATGGTAGAAGGCCCTGGACATATGGCTATGAACGAAATAGAATCTAATATGAAACTCCAAAAAAGACTATGCCATAATGCTCCATTCTACGTTTTAGGCCCTCTAGTAACAGATATCGCCCCTGGATATGACCATATTACTTCTGCAATAGGTGGAGCTATTGCAAGTATGAGTGGTGCAGATTTCTTATGCTATGTTACTCCAGCGGAACATCTAAGGTTGCCAAACGTCGATGACGTTAAAGAAGGTATCATAGCGTCTAAGATTGCTGCCCATGCAGGTGATATCGCTAAGGGTATCCCTAACGCTAGAGATATCGATAATAAGATGGCTGAAGCACGTCAAGTTGTCGATTGGGAAGAAATGTTTAAGTATGCCATTGACCCCGATAAGGCTAGACGCTACTTTGAAAGTACTCCACCAGCTGATAGGCATACTTGCTCCATGTGTGGTAAAATGTGTGCAGTCCGTACTACTAACATGATTTTAGCGGGTGAAAAGGTTGAGTTCTGTACTGAAAAGTAATCTAAATTAAGAATAAATCCATACGGAACGATGTTATTAAAAATATCGTTCCGTTGTAAAGTATATTGAGGTTATATATTATGTTAAACAAGAATAGATGTCTTTTATATGCCATTACTGATAGAACTTGGTTAAACGGTCGTACTCTTGAAGATGTTGTAGAGCAATCGTTAATGGGTGGTGCAGATATTATCCAACTTAGAGAAAAAAATCTGGAATTTAACACATTTTTAGATACTGCCATAAAGATTAAAAGGTTGACTGAAAAGTATAGAGTACCGTTAATAATCAACGATAATATAGAGGTATGTATACAGTCCAATGCTGATGGAGTTCATATTGGACAAGGTGATATTCCTCTGGTTAAAGCTAGAAAAATATTAGGTAAAAATAAGATTATTGGAGTTACTGCAAAGACTATACAACAATCTAAAGAGGCACAACTTAACGGTGCAGACTATATTGGAGTGGGTGCTATGTTCGGTTCTACTACTAAAAAAGATGCCCTACCTTTGACCTTTGAACAACTCTCGGATATTAGAAAATCTGTAACTATTCCAATAGTAGCAATAGGCGGAATTACTGCTGATAACATTCATAAGTTTAAAGGTACTGGTGTAGATGGTATTGCGGTAGTATCGGCAATATTTAAGCAGAGTGATGTTAAATCTGCTACAGAAATGTTACTTGATAAGATATCTGAATTATAGGGGGATATAATTTTATGAATACAATGCTTACAATAGCAGGTTCGGATAGTATCGGTGGAGCAGGTATACAAGCAGATATTAAAACTGCTCTTGCAAATGGAGTATACTCTATGAGCGTAATAACTTCCGTTACTGCACAGAATACTGTTGGAGTGCAAGGTATACACGATATCCCTTGCGACTTTGTAAGACTACAATTAGATAGCGTATTTACTGATATCTTTCCAGATGCTGTTAAGGTTGGAATGGTATCCAATAGCGATATTATAAAGACTATTGCTGAACGTTTAAAGTTTTATCAAGCTAAGAATATAGTCTGTGATACGGTTATGGTATCTACTAGTGGCAATAGATTAATCTCAGAAAGTGCCATAGATACCTTAAAAAATGATTTAATTCCATTAGCTACTGTAATAACTCCTAACGTTCCAGAGGCAGAAGTACTATCTAATATGGATATTAAATCCAAAGACGATATGGTTATATCAGCTAAAAGGATATCTAAGTACTATAGAGGGAATATCTTAATTAAGGGTGGACATCTTGTAAGTTGTGCCGATGACCTACTATATACATCTAATGGTGATATAATTTGGTTTGAAAGTGTTAAGATAGATAATTCTAATACACATGGTACAGGCTGTACGTTATCTAGTGCGATAGCTAGTTATCTATCAAGGGGGAAATCCATTCAAGATAGTATACAATCGGCTAAAGAGTACATTACAAGGGCGATATCTTTTAATTTAAATGTTGGACATGGAAATGGCTCACTCTGGCATGGAGTTTAATTAATTAATAATTAAGAATTAATAATTAATAGTTGGTGAAGTATGAAACAATCAATCTTAAATTCAAGTAGGAATTTTTGAGTATGTGAAAGTTAGAAAGTAGGTTTATTATATGAAAGATTACAAAGCAGTCCTTTTCGATTTAGATGGTACTCTATTAGATACTTCTGCGGGTGTTATAGATTGTATTCAACTAACTATCGATAGGTTAAATTTGGAGCAACTATCAATGGAGAGTATAATTAAATTTATAGGGCCACCATTACAGAACTCATTTAAAGATATCTGCCACCTAGATGACAGTATGGTGGATATTGCAGTAAAAACCTTTAGAAGTTTCTATACTGGTGATAATCTGTTCAATGTTAAAATATATGATGGTATATTCGACTTGTTAGAATACTTAAAATCGCAAAATATTAAGGTTGCAGTGGCTACTTACAAACAAGAAGATTTTGCTAAGACTCTATTAGAACACGTTGGAATATCTAAGTATTGTGACTATATTTACGGTTCAGACCCACAAGGAATTTTAACTAAAGCCGATATTGTAGAAAAGTGTATAAAATCCTTTGGTGAAGATAAGTCTAATGTGGTTTTAATCGGTGATAGTCATTTTGATGCTATAGGTTCTAAAAATGCTCAAGTGGATTTTATTGGAGTTACATATGGCTTTGGATTTAAATCTAAAAAAGATGTAGCTGAGTTTGAAAACGTCTTTTCTGCCGACAACGTATATGAAATCTTAGAAGAGTTTAGAAAGTAGAATCTTATGTTAAGAATAGAAATCGTTATGGAAAAAATTTCATAACGATTTTTATATATTAATAGTTTTTTAATATTTATATGATATGATATAATATGTATAGA
>JAJQGV010000013.1 GCA_021200215.1 Ruminococcus sp.
ATTTAAAACCTAAAAAGTTTGATTATACAGCTGTAATTATTACAGTATTATACTGTATATTTATAGTCTATATAAATTTAGACTACTCGAAAGATGAACTAGGTAACATAATCTTAGATGATACTACCTTGGTGGAAATAGTTAATACAATCTTTAATGTTTTAATATTAACTATAGCATTGGCATTCTTTATACATATTAAGTATAATTCTAAAGTTTCTGATATCTATAAGACTCATAAATTGCAAGAACTTTCAAGTTTAGATGTGTTGACAGGTCTGTTTAACAGAATGTCATTAACTCAATATATAGAAAATATGAATAGCTCTAAGTATGACAGCATAGTTATAGCTATGATGGATATTGATAACTTTAAAAAGATAAATGATACTTACGGACACCCTATCGGTGATAAGTGTATACATCTAGTAGGTGAAAAGATTAATGAAATATCTTCTAAAGGCTACAGATACGGTGGTGAGGAATTTTTAATAATCTTTGAAAATTTAGAAGTTTCTAAAGTTTGTGATATAATGGAAAAATTTAGGAAAGATATTGAAAACTCTGAAACTGCAACGGTAAAGTTTACTATAAGCATTGGTATATCGAATAAGTATAACTCAACCGATATTGAAAACATTATCGAACAGGCTGATGAACGTCTATATAAGGCTAAAAAAACTGGTAAAAATAAGATAGTATTTGAGTAAGATGTTTAACGGAATCGTTTCATTAATGGAAACGTTCCGTTTTTTGCTTAATATTTTTACTTTTATTTATTTTCACATAATTATTGACGTACTCACTAAAAAATGATACAATATATTAAGGCATAGACGTATGCTAATATTAAAAAGAATGGTTTGAATATTTATGATAAATAGTACAGTTACTTTAATTGCATATACCCCACAACCTGAAAAGGTTGTATCGGCGTCAGCAAAGTTATGTTACTCCGATACTGGTTGTAAAACTTTAATGGAAGGTCTTACTGAAGAGAAAACTAAAAATTTCTTAGAGATGCTTTCTAACATAGGGCATCAAAGTCCAATAGAACACGCCTACTTTACTTTTGGTATCGAAGGAGTATCTAGGACGCTCTTAGCACAGATAACTCGCCATAGAATAGCATCATTTTCAGTACAGAGCCAAAGATACGTAAAGAAGTCTAACTTTGTATACGTAACACCTCCAGCCATTGCTGATGACCCAAAGGCTCTTGAAATCTTTAATAAATCTATGCAAAATGCTTTCAATGACTATAATTCTCTTGCCGATATCTTAGAGGATAAGTATCTTAATGAGTTCCTATCGCAAGGTTTAACCGAAAAACAAGCTAAATCTAAGGCAGAAAAGAAAGCTATTGAAGATGCTAGGTTCGTATTACCTAACGCTTGTGAAACTAAGATGGTAGTATCTATGAACGCTAGAAGCTTAATGAACTTCTTCTCATTTAGATGTTGCAACAGGGCTCAATGGGAAATAAAATCCGTTGCCGACCAAATGCTAAAACTATGTTATAATGTTGCCCCTACACTATTTAAAGAGGCAGGCCCTAATTGTGTACATGGTTCATGTCCAGAGGGTAAGATGTCATGTGGTAAGTGTGCTGAGGTTAGAAAGTTTTATCAGGAGTTAAAGAATGATGGGTAAGTTGATAGTTATAGATGGCTTAGACGGTTGTGGAAAGTCTACACAGTTAGAGGTGTTATGTAACCATCTAAAGAGTTTGAATGTACACCACAGAATGGTTAGCTTTCCCGAATATGATAAACCTACATCTATATTCGTTAGAAAATATCTTAAAGGTGAGTTTTCACCTACTGCCGATGGTGTAAACTGTTATACTGCATCATCGTTCTACGCTATGGATAGGTACGCTAGTTACAAGCTAGGTTGGGAAAAAGATTATAAAGATGATACTCTAATAGTATGTGGTAGGTACATCAGTTCTAATTTGATACATCAAATGACTAAACTTCCACAGAGTCAGTGGGATAGTTTCGCACAGTGGCTCTACGATTACGAGTGCAACAAGTTAGAACTTCCAAATGCTGATTTAACCATATTCCTTGATATGCCTATTGAGATATCTCAAAGGTTGATAGAATATCGTTATAGTGGTAATCAAGGTAAGAAAGATATCCATGAATCTGACGTGGAGTATTTAAAGTCTTGTAGAAAATCGGCACTGTATTCCGCAGAAAAGTTCGGTTGGAAAGTTATTCCATGTAACGATGGCAAAAATCTTCGTTCAATTGAAGATATTTCTAAAGATATATTTAGTATTATAGAAAAAATTTTGTGAAAGGATTGATATTTTATGGTATATGTATTTTTAGCTAACGGTTTTGAAGAGGTAGAGGCTTTTACTCCTATAGATTGCCTCAGAAGATGTGGTATTGAAGTTATCACAGTAGGTGTGGGTGGAGAGTATATCACAGGTTCACATAACGTTACCGTTAAGGCAGATATTACAGAGGATAAAGTTAAACTTAGTAAAGATATCCAAATGGTGGTATGCCCAGGTGGTATGCCAGGTACGTTAAACCTTGAAAAGTCGCAGACCGTTCAAAATGCTATCGATTTTTGCGTGGAAAATAACATATATGTTGCTTGTATATGTGCAGCACCTATAATATTAGGTCACAAAGGATTATTAAAAAACAGGACAGCTTGTTGTTATCAAGGTTTTGAAAAGGATTTATTAGATGCTAATGTAGTATACGATGCCGTAGTTGTAGATGGTTATTTTATAACATCTAGGGGTATGGGCGTAGCTTTAAACTTTGGCACTGTGTTGGTGGAAGTATTAAAATCTAAAGAGGTTGCCAATGACCTATTAAGAAAAGTGATGTATCCAACAGTATGAATGTAACCAATGAAAAGAATCTATTAAGAAATAAGTACAAAGATATTAGAAAATCTTATTTACAAGAGGTTACTTCAAACCATGAAAGTAGAAAGACCGTCTTAGATAGGCAGATTCTTAAGAATCTAGTTGACCATGTGAACTTTAAACAGTATAAAGCAGTACTATGTTATGTATCATTTGGTATCGAGGTAGATACTCTACGCCTAATAGAACATCTTGTTAATGATGGTATTTCCGTATATGCTCCAAAGTGCTATAGATGTAACAACTCTATGCGATTCTTTGCTATCGATGGTGTAGACTCTTTAATCTATGGTGAATATAAGGGCATATTAGAACCTATTGAAGATGAATCTACTGAGTTGACAGACTTCTCTAACTGCCTATGTATAGTTCCTGCTCTTTCTTTCGATGTTTTAGGATATCGCTTAGGGTGGGGTGGTGGCTACTATGACAGATTTCTCTGTGCTAACAAGAATATTTTTAAGGTTGGATTAGTATACAATACTTGTATCTCTGATACATTACCTAAAGATATCCATGACGTTTCTGTGGACTTGGTAGTATCAGAAGAGAATATATTATTATGTGGAGGTACTAATGAGTATTAAGAACATGGAAGAAAACAATCAACTTTTAGATGAAAGAGAAGATATCTATGAAGATGATTATGAAGATGACGAAATAGATGAGTATGACCAAGAATACTATGATGATGATTATGACGATGATGATGACGACGACGATGACGATGATTATGAAGATGACAAACCTTATAGAAAAAAACGTAAACGCAAAAGAATTAAAGGTTTAAAATTTTCACTAGGCTTAATTATGATATTTATAATATTAGGTATATCGGCATTACTATCTAT
>JAJQGV010000082.1 GCA_021200215.1 Ruminococcus sp.
GGTTTAGATATCTCAGCTATAACATACTTACCATAGCCTTTTATAGTAAGAACATCGTTAAGCTTTAATAGAGTATCGGTAGAACTTTCCTCTAAGTAGTTTACACATACTATTCCAGACTTAACTATCTGAACAGCCTTAGCACGACTAACGCTTAAGGCTAAACCTACCATACAATCCAAACGCATAGACGCTACTGTGCCTGATATATCTTTAAAAGATTGTTCTAAGCTTAACGTAACTCTCTCAACTAGATGGGTCTTAACACCTAACCTACCAACTTGAGAAATTTCAGCCATAATAACGTCTGCAACATTGGAACTAATAACCACTTGAGCCTTACCGTTACCTACTATTATATCACCAATAGAATTCCTTTTAAGCCTTAAAGCCATAATAGAGCCTAAAAAATCTCTGTGAGTTGGCTTAGAAAAAGTAGTATTATAAGAAAACTCAACTACCTTTAATGGGAAATCTTGTACACCTATGTCTAAATAAGAACTATATACACATAGAATCTTTCTTTCAGCAAGCTCATAGCCTCCCCAAAACGTATATTCAACTTGTGGGTAGACTTTCTTAATAGACCTAATATATACCTCCGTTCGAGCCACCTCTGAAACGTCCAAAAAGGAAGTATACTTCAAAGATACGTTTCTATCGGCAAATAGAAACATATCTTCAAGCTTATTGATAAAAAAATTACTATCGTTCAACATAACGATATCTATATTATAACGCCACTATTTTCAAGTTCGCCAACCAAATCATCGCCAACGAAACCAACGCCACATGGAGTTATAATATAAGTAAGATTAGCAACTGGTTTTATATTTCCACCTTTAGCATAAGCCACACCAGCTAAAAAGTCGATAATTCTTCTTTTATTATCTGGTTTAGCATTTTCAAGGTTTAAAACCACGGTTTTCTGTTTCATTAAATGGTCAGCTATCTGTTTAGTATCAGTAAACACTTCTGGCTTTACCAATACAACCTCTAAACGAGCATTAACGTTGATATAGTTTCTGCCATCATTCCTTGTATTTGAACTGCTATAGTTAGATGATGTATTGTTACTATCATTATAACCATTACTACTATAACTTGAACCATCATTATTATTAGTTGCATAGCTACTACCAGATGTACTTTCAGTGTTAGTATCACTGCTAGAAGATTGATTGTCTTTAGTACCTTTATGTTCAGTATAATCTTCGTCATCATCGAAGTCTTGATTGCCATTACTAACCAAAAACCAATCTTTAAACTTGTCCACAAGACTCATAATTGTAATACTGCTACTCAAGGCATGGAAAAGTATCCATGCGAGAAAATCCCTATTTATGAGTATTTCTCAAGTAGTTTTTCCTTTCTAAAAATTTTTATAGTTTATAAATTTATTTTATGCCAATGTTCATAGGCACAACATACATTTAATATATATTCCACTATGAGATTATGAGTACACCCTTGCACCAAAGAGTGCAGTACCTATTCTAACCAAATTAGAGCCATACTTAATAGCTTGCATATAGTCGTTAGAAGTTCCCATAGATAAAATAGTCATACTTATATTATGTATTTTTTCTTGAGAAATGTCAATATACAAATCCTGCATTTTAGCTAAAAATTTTTCACCACTATTGGCAGGAGGTAAAGTCATCAAACCTTTTACCCTAATGTTTTCCAAATGTGACACTTCAAGCAAGAAATCCTTTAAAAGTTCAGGTTTAATTCCTGCTTTAGATTCCTCACCAGCAATATTTACCTCTACCAAAACGTTTTGAATCTTAGAGTTTTTAAAAGCCAACCTATCTATCTCTTGAGCAAGTTTAAGACTGTCGACTGAATGTATTAAACTCATATCGTTTATTATGTACTTAACCTTATTGGTCTGTAGACGACCTATAAAGTCTATCTCAGCAGATTTATAGTATATATCTTTTTTACTAAGATACTCTTGCACACGATTCTCACCCAACAAATCTATTCCCAAATTTATTGCATGATTAACAGCTTCAGGTTGAACGGTCTTAGTAACCGCCATTATTCTAACAACATCATCGGACTTTCTATACTTAGCAATAGAACTATCTACATTTTCACGAATACGTTTAAAATTTTCATCTATATAGTTAAAGTTAGTAATCAAAGATTATCCCACACTTTCCAAAATAATATCATCATAAATAGCAAGATATTCGTTACTAGCAACTACCTTAGATATAACATAATCATCTGCACGGTAGATTACATCAATCTTTTTGAACTTAACTTGCTCTCCAACCTTAATATAAACTCCTTCATAACTGGTAGTAGATGTAACCCCGTCCTCATCAGTTTCCTCAATATCTTTAAAACGTAGAGCAGACTTTGGAACTTTAATTCCCTCATAGTTCTGTACAGACATCTCAACGGTTTCTACCCTATGTTGAACTACTTCTTCAGTCATATCGTTACAGATAACGTATACTATACTTTCGTTAGGATTATCAGTGCTTTTAATCTCTGTAATCTCTCCCTTAATATCAACGGAACTAGATTCCAAACTAAGGTTTACCACATCACCAACATTAAATATCTGTGCTTGATTGTCAATAACACCGACCATATACCATTTGTAATCATCAATAAGTTTACCAATTACGTTAGTAGTATCCAAGTCATCAGTTTCGTCTTCAATCTTTTCTATGTCCTCAACTGATAGGTCATACATCATGCTAGTAGATAGAGTATCCTCATAGCCGTCAATATAACTAACAAAGTAGGCAGTTCGGTCTACCCAGATGGTACTTATAGGGTCAGACATTTGGCTTTCAAGAGTATCTATCTGAGATTGAAGTTCATCAATTCTACTTTGAAAACTACTTTCGGGGTCTGTAACTATCTGCATGGTACTCAATTGCACCAAGAGTTCACTCTTAGCAGTTGCAACCTTTTCCATATTGCCAAGTTCTTTATTGTAAGCAATACTCAGATACTTTTCTTGAATTAATGAGGTTAAATACGATGGTTGAGCGACCTCTGTAGTACCTGGATTTTCAATCTTAGTAAGAATATCCAACTCACTTTGAAGTTTTTCAATATCTTGTTTAGCCTCAATACTTTCTTCGTCATTGTATATGTAAGCTACAGCAGAGTTCTTACTGACCTTTCCACCATCTGGGATAACATATCCTACAACACCACCGCCGTCGAAAGTTAAAACCTCTTCATCTCTGATGTAGACGCCGTTAAAGGTCACCTTATTAGATGTAGTATAGGCTATTGCCGTTTCGGTATCGTACTGATTAGCCAAACTATGATATGCAATGTTTATTACAGTAGTCAACAAAAACAGAATCAATATTACTATCAACACTTTAGAAGTAGTACTATTCATCATAATAACAAACTACACATTCTTTTCATTAGTATCTAAAACAGATACAGGCTTAGCTGGAACTATAGTAGATATAGCGTGTTTATATACCATTTGTTGTTTGCCTTCACAATCTAGTATTACTATGTAGCTATCGAACCCCTTAACTATACCTTTAAATTGATATCCACTAACTAAGAATATAGTTATAGGAATCTTTTCCTTTCTAGCTTGGTTTAAGAAGATATCTTGTAAGTTCATAGACTTATTCATAAAAAACACTCCGTCCTTTAAATTAAAATTAAATAAAATAATACAATATAGCACAAAACCTTATGGA
>JAJQGV010000090.1 GCA_021200215.1 Ruminococcus sp.
TAATAATATTGTTGAATATAAAAGTATTCAAAATATCATATTGAAAGTAGCTGAAATTTAATATGTTAAAATATATCACACTAGACGACGTGCCTTTGGACAGTGAATATTATACCTACATTCAAGATTTAATCTATACCGAACCCGTACTACAGATGAAACAATATATACAACATGGAACTACTACAACTTTCGACCATTGCCTTAACGTTTCATACTACAACTACTTAGTATGCAAAAGATTCAACTTAGATGCTAAGGCTGGTGCTAGAGCTGGTATGCTTCATGACCTGTTTCTTTACGATTGGCATAACTATCCTATAAAAAAATGGGACAGACTTCGTCATGGAGCAACACACCCTAAACGTGCTTATAACAATGCGTGTAAACACTTTGAACTTACCCCTCTTGAAAAAGATATAATATGTAAACATATGTTTCCTATGACTATGGCTCTTCCAAAGTATAAGGAAACTATAGTAATTATATTGGTAGATAAGTATTGTGGTTTGATGGAAACTGTAATTCCAAGAATGGTAGCCATTAAAAATGCTCTTACCTTAAGAAAACATAGGCATGGAATAGCTATCGAGAATAGTAAGGCTCAAACCTTGTATATAGAAGGTTCAAAGCACAGCGAGTAAAATAATCAATAGGACAACCCTTATAAAAATCGGTTAGGATTTACTTCCTAACCGATTTACTATATGCTATTAGTTATTTCAATCCATCTGCCACTTACACTGTTGAAGTGGGGGAAATTCTTGCTGAAATCAGTTAAATACACGTATGGATAGTATACCTATACCCTCACTAAGATACAGTTCTAAATCTTGAATAGCATTTAAACTTTCTGTAAACGTACCATTAAACTCTTTAAAATCGTAGAAACCATCTGATGCTAAAACATCTATAGTACAGAGTTCCTTACCTTTAGACTTAACTATAACCTTGCTGTCTTTAAGTACAGAAGTAGCAATAATCTGTATGCGACTAGCATTAGAAAGCAGACAATCCTTAAAGATAATAGCACCACTCCAAGATTTACAATATACATAATGTTTACCTATATCACTAGAGTAGTATATGTCAGTACCATAGGTATAGTTGTAATTTATAGCATCAACGTTTCGCATAACGTTTCTATGAAGCACTTTATCACCATTGATATGTATAGTAAAACTGCTTTTAATACTGTTACTAGAAGAACCAATCATAATGTTGTAATCAGCATCTTCAACTGCCATTATTAGTCTAGTAACGTCATAGAACTCAAAATAGGTGCTATCCTTGGGGTCTAACATAAAGTACTCTTTTTCAAAGTGGATAGTTTCACCTGCCTTGATATGTACCCTTTTAAAGTCAAAGAGTTTCTTAATAGGTCTTTGAACTATGGAATTTATTACCTTATAGTATAGCTGTATAACCTCATCACCATCTATATTAGATGTATTGGTAATATCCATAGACACTTTAAAACTGTTACTTTCATAGTTACACTCCATATTAGAGTATTCAAAGGTAGAATAACTCAAACCATAGCCAAATGGATACAAAGGCTCACCTTTATAATACATATAGGTTAAACCCTTAGTAATATCGTACTCCATTATGTTTGGAATATCATTCAAAGATTTATACCAAGTCATAGGCGTTCTACCCGCTGGATTGTTTTCACCTATCAAAGTAGTACATATAGCGTTTCCTAACTCTGCTCCTGCGTGTGATGTATATACTATAGCAGGTAAGTTATCATCTTCCCAATTTACAGCATATGGATAACTAGATACTAGTACCATAATAGTATTGACGTTACTTTCATAGCTAGACTTTATTAACTCACTTTGATGTGAAGGTAGCTCTAAAGTATTTCTATCAAAACATTCACGAGCATACTGTTCAGGGTCATTTCCAGCGAACACTATTGAATAATCATAGTTCTTAACCAACTTAGATACCCTTTCAACACCCTTAGATACAATCTCTACTACGAACCTTTCAGTAGTATCAGTAAGGAATTCATTAGATTGAGAACACTTTAAAGAGCCATCATCTGCGATAAAAAGTTTCTTATGGAATAGATATTCTTCAATAGAAATCTCATTGGTATTGAATATGGATTTAAAGTTAAACGTTTCCCTAGTAAACCAACCATATACCTCATCGGTTAAAGTAGTATCATCATTAAGGTGTAGATATTTACCCAACTTAACTGAGTATAGGTTCAACCAACCTTCACTCCAATCATGGAACTCAAACTGTTCAGCAGTAGTAATAGTATCAGCAGTAGCAGATACCTTGCCATCATCACCAACCGATAGATACTTTCCATTGCTACACTTAATGGCAATGATATCGAAACCGTTATCGAAAGCAACGTTTGAGAACTCTTTTTTAAGAGCATCTAAAGAGGTTACACTGTAGGTTGAAATGCCTGTGTACCAATCTTTTAGCATAGTATTAGCTAAGAACCCTATCACTGCGACGCTCTTAGACTTATCCAATGGTAAGATGCCATTATTCTTAAGTAGAGTTACGCCCTCTTTAGCCACTTGTAGATTCAACGCTCTAGCCTCTTGATTATCTATAACATCGGTAGTAATGCTATCATAAGGACAAGCGTTATCAAAATGACCTAACTTCATTCTGCAAAGTAGAGCGTTATATATAGCATTGTCTATATCGTCTATAGTTATTAAGCGTCTATTTAGGGCTTGATATACTGCATTATGTACAACCTCATCTATATCGGTAAAGCAATCCACACCAGATTCTACACAGTAAGCCAAAGCTTCTGCATGAGATTTACAGACACTATGGTCAATAACGTTCTGAACGAAGTCGCCACCATCTGTAACTACATACTTTAAGCCCCACTTATCTTTAAGTAGAGTTTTAATCTCTTTATTCATAGTTGCAGGACAATGATTAATCTCGTTATAGGCAGTCATTACAGATTTAGCTCCACCAAAACGTATAGACGACTCAAATGCCTTATAGTAGTACTCATGCAATAGTGGTATAGGAATACTTGAGTTACTAGAACCTCTATGTTTTTCATTATTATTAGCACAGAAATGTTTTAAAGTTGGTAAGGTTTTATAATAGGTCTTATCATTGCCAATTAACCCTTTGGTGTAGGCAGTAGACATCTTACCAGTAAGGCAAGGGTCTTCACCGTAAGCCTCTTCAGAACGTCCCCAAAGTGGGTGACGTTCCATATCCACAGTAGGACCCCATAAACACAGATATGATGTTTTATCCCTATTGTAGTAAGCTCTAGCCTCATCAGATGCCACCTTACCCACACGTTCCATAATCTCATCATCGAAGGTAGATGCCATACCTATAGGCTGTGGAAATACTGTAGATTTCATACTATCATTACGACCCACAAAACCCCTTGCAACTTCAGAGCCAACGTACCATTCTCCTATGTTTAATCTTTCTACTGGATAGTGGTGAGTAGTCATCATATGAATCTTTTCGTCCACCGTTAGATGGTATAGTAAATCTTTCATTCTATCCTTAAAAGATAGTTCGGTATTATTAAATAGAAACATAACTAAAAAATTCCCCTTTAATATTCTAATTGATTGTTTGTAAACATCATATTTAATATTCAATAAATGCCCATAAATATTATAACTTATCTCAACATTAAATTCAATAGAATTATGG
>JAJQGV010000047.1 GCA_021200215.1 Ruminococcus sp.
GTTATATTCTCATTCTTACCATCTAAAACATCAGCATATATTCCAAAGAAATTTTCAATCTTCTTACCACGATATGTAATCTTATAATATTCATGGTTTATATAGAACTTCTTAACGTTGTCAGTGTTTATTAAGGTATCATTTTTAGTATAAATCCACATAGTAGTATAATCTCCCAAGATATACGTTTTATCTGTTACCTAAAATTGGCAACGAGTTTTTTGCACTCTCCAAAAGTGTAAATTCCATTAATGAAAAGGCATATACACGATTAGAGAAGTTAATATTATGTAATGCTGAATGGCAACAGATGTTTACCAACCAGCGTCGAAAACATCGCTGAACTCATCATTCTTAGCGATATCTTTAATCTGTTTACCAAGTTCTTGTTGTTTTCTGTTAGCAACGTCTTGTTCTGAAAGTTCTCGGTTAGAGCCATTGTCTGTTAAGGTCATACTCTTACTGCCTATCTGTGAAGATGTTACAGCAACCTTTTTAATCAAGTTAGCAAGTTGAACTCCCGAATATGCATGAACTACAGTATCTGGATTTTCAGTAAACTCAGCTAACATAGCATCGTTAGCCTCTTTACCTATACCTAATGCAACCTTAAGAGCATACTTATACCATGTATTAGAATTAAGTCTTTTTAGACCTGCCTTGTAATCATCTGTAGGATATCCATCGGTCATTAAAAATATTACAGGTGCAAAGGATAGTGAAGGTGCATTTAAAAAGTTAGAGCGTGACATCTTAGTAGATAGTTCAGTGAAAGCATCTCCCATATCGGTGATACCATTAGCAGTCAACCTACTCCATTCAAACTCTTCAATGGATATAGGTTCAGAATACATCCAACTACAACCCGTTGAAAACTTTAATATTGCTATCTTAACGTCGGTATCCGCCTCACCGATTCTTCTAATCTCTGGGATTAACTCTTCCATAGCGGTATTGAGTTCACCAATCTTAGTACCTTTCATAGAGCCTGAAACGTCAATTAAGAAGAAAAGCACAAGACTTCTTTTAGACACACCCGTAGAATTTAGAGGGTCATCATCAAAATAGCTTTGATTGTTTACAAAATCACTCATCAAAAAATCTCCTTTATGTATTTTTCATAGTATATGTTTTAACTCACGCTCGGTATATTATCAAAGTGCGACGTGCATACATTGGTACGCATGAATTGACTTCATGTCAGTGGAGAATACCAATTTTTCTCCGCCCATTGCTGTTTACGTTAAGAGTTATCATTATCGTTTAGAATCCTAGCAGTAACGTCACCGAAGTCAATTTCTAAACCACTCCAAATTGGGAAACCGCCATTAGGTATAATTGTCTTAAACTCATTGTTAGGCATTTTAGCATTCCATGAACTATTAGATAGATTCTTGATACCAAACACACCCTTATGAATTTTATTTTCTACAACCTCACCAGTAATCTTGTTAAAGTCATCGGATAGTTTAATGGTATGACATTCATATAGTTTGAATCCTTCATATACTGGAACATCATAGTTATCTTTATTTAAATGTAATGCAAAGAAATCAGCACCACATTTAGGGCAACAGAAGTTACCGTTAGGTAATCTGTTAAACATATAGGTGTAGGTAGTTCTACCACAATGACAAGGTAATATCTCTGACCTTAAGCGTACGAAGAGTTTTTGCCATTCATTTTCTATAGGTCTTCTATTAGGATTCCTAATACCCTCTGTAAATAGTTTAGTGAAGCAATCTCTAATGTAAGGTGGATATATTTTCCATAGTTTAATAACGTTATCATGGATTCCATCAACTGGACGGTTAGATGCATCATCGGGGTCATATACAAATAGAGCCTCTTTACCATAATGTAAGAGTTCAGCCTCTTCAGTAAGACATACACTCTTAACTACCCTTTCACCCTCAAGAGGGTCACCTCTAAATAGTAGTTTAAATAGAACTACACCTAATGAGTACTTGTCGGTTTGAACGTCTGGCTTACAAAGACCTCTAACCACCTCAGGAGCCATATAACCTGGTTTACCACCTATTCCGAAGTTGTATCCTTCGGGGGCGATGTTATCGCAATCGCATACTAATACATCACCAGTGGTGGTATTGATAAAGAAACCACCATCGTTTAAGTCTTGATAGCTTTTTCCTGCCCTATGCAGTTGTCTAAAAGCGTTTATAATGTTTATTGCAGAGTTTATTAATGCGAATAGATTCTTAAACTGAACCGATGTTTTAATCGCTTTACCTGTAGCACGGTCAGTAGATATTTTATATGTATTAAGAATATCTACAAAGGAATCATATCCTTCTGGTTTTAAATCCATTATGTAGCCGAAACTGTTTTCTTCTCCAGTTTTGGTCATATACATAGGCCAAAGGAACTTTTCACTAGGAGAACCATCTTTAATGTTAGATGCAATATTCTTTTTAAAAGCATTAAGGCTATGAATCTTCTCGACATCATACCATTTTAAAGCATACTTCTTATTACGCATCTCTACAAGATATACAATACCTTGACCACCTCTGCCTAGTTCCTTAAGAACCTTAGCTGAGCCACCATATTCAAGTTCTACAACGTCACCAGATTTTAATTCTATCACAATATCACACTCCTATGTAAATTTTAATAATTTCAATCCACGCTCGGTAATTTTACGGAGTGCGACCATGCATACTTAGTATGCGTGAATTGACTCGTATCAGTAAGGGATACCGATTTCTCTCCGCCCTCTACTGCCGTTAAGTTTTTATTTAGCTATTCATTCCATTACCCATAGAAGTAACAGAACCTTTTTTTAAATTAAAGATAGATGCCATCATACCTTTAATATATCAATCTTCTTGAATTAAAGAGAACATAATTCCCGAAGATTGACAATACTTATGTACGTATGAATATTCATAGCATTCTACCACTATATCGGGACAGTATTCAAACACACTGTCACCTATGTACTTAACGCTGTCAGGAATCCTTATAAGCTTAAGTTTATCACAGCAAGAGAAAGCAGACGAACCAATACTTCCAACCGTATTAGGAATAATAACTTTCTCAAGGTTTTCACAGAACTGAAAAGTACCATCTTCTATAGCCACTACGCCCCTAGGAATCTCAATCTGACTTAACTTAGTACAAGATTCAAATGCAGAAGTCTTAATAAACCTTAAAGAACTAGGTAGCTTAACGGAAGTTAATCTAACACAATTAGAGAAAGCATACTCACCTATGGCTACTACACCTTCTGGAATGGTTATGCTTTTCAATAAAGAATACTCATCGAAAGCAAAACCTTTAATAGCGGTATATCCACTTGGAATCTCAACGTTACCTCTAAGCCTATACTTAGAAGCATCGGCTGGAGTAAACACTTTAGATTCAGTACTTTTAGATGTAGCCTTTGTATCGTTCTTAACTTTAGGAGTAGTCTTGGTAGCACTTTCACTGCTAGGAGTAGTCTTAGTAGCATTTTCATTATTAGAAGTAGTTGCAGTGTTAAGTGTGTATGGAGTATTCTGTTGTTGAGCAGGTTTATGTTCCCAGCCTAACATATATGTAAATACTTCAAGTATAAAATCTATTGCCACATTAGATAGAAACATATCGTTTTCCATAAATTCTTTAGCTTTAGCTACAGCAGAATCTCTATCGTTATCCCCACGTATAAGACC
>JAJQGV010000152.1 GCA_021200215.1 Ruminococcus sp.
ATTTGCCTATTACTAAAGCATCTTAGAAGTAGCATGGTATATAATCAATGGTTTGACAAAATGTTGGTGTTCTATCTTTTTAATTATGGAATATATCCATAATATTATAGTATTTATGTTATAGATTAAGTATAGAAAAGGAGGTTATATTTTTTTGATATGGTTCAGTTTTCTAACAATGTGATTCATTTCTTTACCTATATGATACCTTTCTTGCATATGTCTTTATTTCAAATGTTCTATTATTTCTGTTTTTGGTCGGTGTTTGGTTGGTTCTTAGAGGTTATCGTTCGCAGTGTGGAAACAGGTGCTTTTGAAAATAGAGGTTTTCTAAACGGTGCTTTCTGTCCTATATATGGTTTTGGTGTATTAGGTGTAATAGTGCTATTTAGAGGTCTTGTGAATCATGAAGTTTTACTATTCTTTGCGTCTGCAATAGTATGTACTGCCTTAGAGTGGCTTGTGGGTAAACTATTATTGGTTATTTTCAATACTCGTTGGTGGGATTATAGCCACTACAAGTTTAAAAGCTCTGATGGTTTAGTATCTTTAGCATCTACGTTACTATGGGGTTTTGGGTGCGTATTGATGATGAAGTTTGCTCAACCTTTGGTGGAAAAAGGAGTTAGTTACATTCCAATTAAGTTAGGAATAGTTTTAATCTTACTTATATTCGCTATGATAGTTACAGACACCATTGTGACTCTTAATGAGGTTAGAGAACTTTCTTATAACCTTGGAAAATTACAAGAGTTAGCCGATTTCTTTCATAACTCATCTATAATGATGGGTGAAAAGGTTTCCGATACTACATTGAACCTTAAGTCTAAGTACGACCAACAGGTAGTTCAATATAATCTATTGGTTAAAGAGATTAAAAGTTCACGTATTACTAACGCTTTCCCTAATATGGAACATTTAAAGTATAAGATACGTCCTTACAATCTAAAAGAGATTCCTACCTCCATAAGAGAAAAAGTATCTGATAAGGTGTTCGATGCTAAGGAAAGGATTTTCGTTGCTAAAGAAAAAATTTCTAATATTAGAAAATAACACTTGACAAATTGAAACTTTTGTGATATAATCTATAAATGTTAGGTGTTAAGCCGATGTGGTGGAATTGGCAGACACGAGGGACTCAAAATCCCTTGATGGAAACATCGTGCGGGTTCGACCCCCGCCATCGGCATGAAAATTATTATTGTGTAACCCATGTATTTTTATATATGGGTTATATTTTTATATGCTATCTTTTTTTGGTAAGTTGTTAATATCTCGATACTTCTTACGCATCTCTGATGGTGTACAACCATAACTACTACGAAAAACCTTTTGGAAGTTCTTGTTGTTAGTAAATCCATTGCGTTCAGCTATCTCTGATATGGAAACGTCTGTATATATAAGTTCATCGAATATGTGCCTTATTCTTACTTCATTTAGATATTCAAAGAAGGTAATCTTCATATGCCTTTTAAATATTCTAGTAAAATATTGCTTGTTATAACAAGCAAGTTGAGCTATCTCATCTAAGCATATGTGTTCCATATAGTGAGTCTGTACGTAGTCTATAACTTGCCCTATCTTTGCAATGGATTCTTTCTCTTCGGATACTATTACATCTTTAGATGTATTGGTCTGTCCAAACTGTACAAATATTCTGTGTAACATATTGTACACTATACTATTGAACTCAAGATAGTATCCTTTCTTCTTCTCTTTATAGATGGTTATAAGTTGGTTGAATATTTCACATATTTGAGTATCATAATATGAACGGCAGTTTATTCTATCGTTTATTGGAATGGCTCTATGTGGAATCTGTAGTAAAAATACCGTAGTTTCTCCAATGCATTTAGTTGAGTGTATCTCCATAGAGTTTATTACCGAAAAGTTATGCTCATCTAAATGATATTCTCTATCATTTATGTAGACTTTCATACCACCTTTTAATATATATATTATCTCTATCCCTTGATGCCAATGGCGTTCAAATAGCATTTCGTACGCAGTGTATATTTCAAAATGCATATTTATATCGTCGGAATAGTCTATAATTTGATGTGCAAGTGTATCCATATTAATCGCTCCTGTAATCTTTTTGTATTTCAATTCATTTTATCATAGATATTATTTTTTGTAAAGTATCATAGATGTATCCAGTTGTAACCATGTGAAAGTTCATATTTACAAAAAGTGTTATTGTAACTTGTAACCAAAGATTAATACTTTATATCTTGACTTATTTGTTTACTTTTGCTATAATAGTATAAGGTGAATTAAAATTCTTTAGGAAAGGTATTTTTTAGGAAGGTGAATATTTATGAAAGATGATATTAATTCTCAATCGATAGCTACCGATGTGGTGTATGGAAAGTTCTCTTTAGCATTTGAAACTTTAAATATATGTACAATAGATAAGGGCTTTTCTAACATTACTGGGTATACTCAAGAAGATTTACATATTGGATTGAAGTTGTCCGACATTATATCTTCTGAAGATTGGGACGTATACTTTAATAAGGTTATTAGTGTACTATCTATTCAACCAGAGTGCTACCTTGAACACAGAATAGTTAAAAAGAACGGTGAAAAAATATACGTTCTATGCTATGGCAAACTTAATGATGATGGCATACATGCTGATGTTATGATTGCTGACATTACTAAGTTGGCTCAAATACAGAATAACTATGAAAGCGTTAGAAATATGTTTAACGCTATTATAGATAATGTTCCTTGTGGTATAGCTATATATGAGGTCGAAAAGGATAGTTCTATTAAGCCTATTATGGCTAATAAGTTCTGTTGGGATATTCTTGGCTTCGATTACTCAGAACGGGTTTCAGATGACTTCTATATAAACAATATCTTCTCTAAAGAAAAATATCCTGAACTGTTTGAAAGTATACAAAGGTTAATAAGCTTTGAGATAGAACATTATAATCATGAGTTTAAATTCTTTAATAAGAAAGGTGTTCTAATTTGGATAGACTTTAATTTAAGAATATATCAACATGGTAACGAACTACCTATGATATATGTTGTAATGTCTGATGTTACTAAGTTAAAGACTCAAATATATACCATAAAACATCAAAAGCAAAGGTACGAACTGATTCAAAACTTGACCAATGAACTATACTTTGAGTATGACTTCATACAAGATATTATCACGCTACCTAAAAACGTTGAAACTAACTATACTGGTTACTACAAGGGTAACAGCATTAAAAATTTCTCTAAGTTGCTTACAGATGGGGACTTTATCCACCCAGATGATAAAGAGTACTTCTTAAAATGTTGGAACAGCATAAGTGATTCAAGTGTTGATGCTCAATTGCTAGATGGTTTCGATGTTAATAAGGGTAGCATAGAGGTTAGAATGCAACTTTATTCTAAAAATCAGTACAATTGGTGCAGAATTGATTATATTATAAATAGAGATGAGAATGAAACCGCTAATGGCATCTTTGGAAAGATATTCGATATTAGTGAAAGTCATTCCCTTAAAGATGAGATTGAACTTCTATCTACTAAGGACGCTATTACAGGGTTAGAAAATAAAACATCATTTTGTAAAAAGTTCGATAGCATTATTGGTTCATTAGACGTTGAAAACAAGTGCTGTGCTATAGTATCTTTAGATATAAAT